>JALHNI010000140.1 GCA_022843605.1 Bryobacter sp. | reverse complement strand
GTATTGATGAGCGGCGCGGAGGAAGATACCTCAACGACTTCGGCGACGTTGCCCAACTCAAGGCGGAATTCAGCGCCCACGCGCTGGCCCGCACTTAGCAGCACGCCGGTTTGCTTCTGCCCCTTGAAGCCTTGGGCTTCGAGCGAAATGGTGTAGGAACCGGCGGTGAGGAACGGGATGGTAAACTCGCCCGACGGATCCGAGACGGCGTTGGCCCGGGCGTTGGTTTGTTCATTGAGGATAAGGATTTTGGCCTGGGGAACGCCGGCGCCCGAAGGATCAACAATGCGACCGTACAGCGTGGCGGTGGTAACTTGAGCGAGTGCGGGGAGCGAGGCCAGCAGGGCCAGGCAAGCGAGACAAGGCTTGAGCATAAGTACGTTTCTCCTAAACTTTGGGTGTAGCCCAGTGCTGACGGTATTGGCGGCCCAACAGTTGATTGGCTGCTGAATCGCCGGGAATGGTTTCGGTAGCCGCGTCGTACTTCAGGTTGCGGCCGGTGCGGGCGACGATGTTACCCAAGTGCAGCAGGGTATTGGTGGCGTGGAGAGTTTCGATTTCCGCGTTCGGCTTTTGACGGCTCTTCACGCAGGCGATGAAGTTACGATGGTGATGGCTGGAGTCGGCATCACCGGCGGGGTCGTACTCTTCGTGAGCCAATTGGCCTTTGACGTCGTAGACCCGGAAGCCCCAGGCGCGTTGCTTCTGCGCGTTAGGCCAGCGCCCGATCTGGACGGAGCCATTGCTGCCGTAGATCGCAACACCGTTCTCCTGCCCTTCCATGCCGTAGGGGTTCCAGATGCGCATCTCCCAGACGATCTGCCGGTCAGCATAGTCGAAGGTCATATTCATGGTGTCTGGCGTGACCTGATCGTCATCGAAGAAGATCTTGCGGGCGGACCCGGCCACCGCGCGCGGATAGTCAACGCCGAGCGCCCAGCGCGCGATGTCGATCTGGTGCGCGCCATCGTTGCCGATGTCGCCCGTGCCATAGTTCCAGTGCCAATGCCACTTGTAATGAAAGCGATTTTCGTTGAAGGGCATCATGAGGGCGGGCCCGGTCCAAGTGTCGTAGTCGACTTCAGGGGGCGTGGGACTGTCGTTCTTGTGGCCGATGTCGTCGCGCAACTGCACGTCCCAGGCTTTGGCCATCAGGACGCGGCCGATCTTGCCGGAGCGCACGTAGTCGATCGCTTTGAGCGTGGAGGGGCGGGAACGCGAATGCGTCCCAACGGTGACGATGCGCTGGTGTTTGCGGGCCGCCTGGATCATCGCGCGGCCCTCGCGAACGTTGTGCGAAGGTGGCTTTTCGACGTAGACGTCCTTGCCCGCGGCGCAGGCCAGAATGGTGGCCGGGGCATGCCAGTGATCGGGTGTGGCGATCGCCACGGCGTCGACACCTTTGTCGTCCAAAACGCGGCGAAGGTCCTTCACGAGTTTTGCGGCCGGCCGTCCAGAGCCGGCTTCAACAGCTTTGGCGCAGTTGGCATAGACTCGTTCGTCAACGTCGCAAAGGTGAACAATGTTGACGTCGGGCAGCTTCGCGAAACTGCCGGCCAGGTGGCGTCCTTGGCCTCGAATGCCGATGACGGCCAAGTTGACCTTGTCACTTGCCCCAACCAATTGGGGCGCGGCGGAGGCGGCCATGATGAAGTTACGTCGATTCATTCGAGACTCCTTACTTCGTTTTCCAGGTTGAGAAACGTTGGGCGATCCTGGCGTCATCGGCGTCACCGTCATGCAGGATCAGCAGGTAGCGAAAGGTGACGCTTTGGCCAGCGGTGATGGTCATACTGCCGTCCTTGGTCTTGTCACCGGTGAAGTCGCGGACGCCGAAGGCATTGGCCGAATTCAAGCCATAGCCGCGAGCGTGCCAGTAAGTGGGGTGGCGCGGGTTTGAGGGATGGTCAAGAATGGCGATGCCGACCTTGCGCTGGTCACGAGTGGTGGAATAGTCAACCCATTCGGCCCGCTTGCCCCAGATCTGCTTGGTGCCGATGAGTCCCGAAGAATTCAGCAGCTTTGCGCCGCGATCTTCGCGAAACTCCTCAGCGAGCCGGACGCCGAATGCTGCCTCTTCGGTATCGCCGAGCTTCAGGTCAAGGCCGGCATCGGCGGCGAAAGTCATACGAGCATCGATCTCGTAGGCGTCACCAACTCTGGCGAAGCGATAGGCCTCACGAACGGAACCGAGACGAGCGCCTTGCGGCGGCATCAGGTCGCCTTCAACGGTGAGTGTGCTTTTCCGCCAGACCGCCGCTTTCCGGACGACCACACGGCCGGTTTTGGTGGCACCTAGCTCGCGCCAGAAGTCGACGCCATTGATGTCGCCGTGGCCAAAGAACAGGCCTCGGTGCCAGACATGATCTTTGCTATCACCGGCGCGTTCGGCCACTGGCCATCCCCGGGACAGTGTCACACCGGACGGGGTGCGGAGCGGATAGAGAAATGGCTTGTCCCAGGTCTCGCCGTATTCGAGCGCAGTCAGCTTTTGCCCGTCGATCAGGATATCGACACCGTCAATGCGAGATGCCACCCGAACGTCGGCGGCGAGTAGCGTGTAAGTGAGCAAGAGCAAGTAAGTGCGCATGTGATGTCCTTAGGCTGTGCGTCGGGCCAACAGCCAGTTCCACAAGGTTTGTTCTCGAACGGCGTTGGCTTCGCGCGGCGTGTCGGGAATGAGATAACTGACCAGCCATCCAACGGTGAAGAGGAGGATGTTACCGATCACGCCGATGAGTAACTCGTCGTAGGGGAAGTTCCATTCGCCCAAGTCAAGCAGTGGCTTAGCGCCCTTCGTGAGCGCGGCCCAGGCACTGAAGCACAGATTGACGGCAATGCCGCAATAGACGCCGGCGCGATGAGCACGGCGAGTGAGAAAGGCCAGGAAGAAGAGCCCCATCAGACCACCGCCGGCGATCGCCGACACCGCGAACCAACTGGAGAGCGCGCTGCCTTTGCTTCGGACGAGCAGCAGAGCCGTACCAATGTTCAGCAGACCGGTGACGACGACAAACGTTTTGGCGGCGACGAGGCGCTCCCGGTCGTTCGACTGCGGCCGGAAGTAGCGGTAGAAGTCCTCCACGGCAACCACGGACATGGAGTTGAGATCGCTGGCGAGCATGGTCATTGCCGAGCCCGTCAGGCAGGCGAGCAGCAAACCCAGCACACCGGGAGGCAGGTGCTGGCTGAGAAAATAGGGAAACATCTGGTCGGCTTTGGTGATGCTGGGCGGAATCGCTTCGCCGGTGGCCTGGTAGTAGCCCCAAACGCACGTGCCGACGAACATGAACATGGCCCAGACAGGAACTGAGAGAAAGGCGCCGACTTTGACCCCCTTGAAGGCGCCGGCATCCGTTTTGGCCATCAGGTAGCGCTGCACCATGGTCTGGTCAGCGACATAGCGTTGGACATACCAGAACAGGCCGTAGAGCAGCAGGACCGGCACAGAGTTCTTCCGAAAGTTCCACTCCAGTGTGCCGAGTTGGAACTTGTTTGCGGCGGTGGCGCGGTCAAGGACGGCGGAGGGTCCGCCTTCGGGAAGAAAGAGTAAGTAACTCAGCACGACGACGATCGAGATGCCCATGACGAAGCCCTGGATCACGTCGGTCCAGACGATGGCTTCGATGCCGCCCTTCACGGCGTAAAGGATCATGATGGCGGCCACGGCGACGATCACCAGGTTGATCTCCCAGCCGGTAATGCTCGAAAGGGTGAGCGCCATCAGGTAGAGTACAAAGCCCATCTTGCTGAAATGCGCGAGCGAGAATGCAAAGGCGCTGTAGAAGCGCGCGGGCCGGCCGAATCGCCGCTCAAAGTACTCGTAGGCGCTCATGCCAATCACTTCGCGGTAGAAGGGGATGATGACGCTGCCGACGAAGGGCAGCACGGCAATCAGCATGAAGCCGGGGACGAGCAAGGACCAATCCTTCGCATAACTCGAGCCAGGATAGGCGACAAACGTGACGCTGGAAACCATGGTCGCCAGCATCGACATGCCCATCGCCCAGGACGGCAGACTCCGCTTGGCCACAAAGTAGTTTTCGGTGGAAGTTTGACGGCGCGAAAAGCGGAAGCCAAGGAAGGCCATCGCCAGGAGGTAGGCGAGCACGACGGCAAAGTCGAGTGCCCTCATTTCTGATCCTCCGCAAACATCTTGATGATGGCGCTGTTGTCTTCGGCACCCCAACCACGATCGCAAGCGGCGGCAAGCAGTTCTTCATGGACGCGAGTGAAAGGCAGGTGCGCACCATTCTGCTCAGCGCTCGCCAGCATCAGCCGGACATCCTTCCAATGCTGAGCGAGGCGGGCTTCCGGACGGAAATCCCGAGTGAGCATCTTCTGGCCCTTCGTGTCCATGACTTTCGCGGATGCGGGGCCGGCTTGCAGGACTTCGAGCGCACGCTGCGGATCGACCCCGCTGCAGCGGGCAAACTCGAGACCTTCGGCGAGGATGGCGCGCTGCAGACCCAGCACCAGATTCAGCACCAGCTTCATTCGCGTGCCGGAACCGGGCAGACCGGTGTGAAAGACCGTTGCGCCGAAGTTGCGGAGCAAGTCGGCCGCGGCGGCGAATCCAAAATCCGTTGCGCCGCACAAAACGATGCCTTCGCCGAGCGCGATCTGGCGGCTGGAGCCGCCAAGCGAGGCATCCAGATACTCGACGCCCTTTTTCTGAAGGGAGCGAGCCAGACACTCGACGCGGTCCGGATCGCCGGTGGTGGTATCGATGATCACATCACCGGGCTCAAGCTCCAAGCGGGCAATGACACTTTCCACGTCGTCGCTAGTGGGCAGGCTGAAGACCAGGCGACGGCATTCGCGGCCAACTTCGCGTTCAGAGGGCAGCAGACGGCCGCCGAGCGCGGCCAGCCGCAAGCCAGCATCAGGCGCGGGATCGTAGCCGGAAAGCGGGTATCCGGCGGCGATGAGACGCGCACCGAGGGCACTGCCCACCAGGCCCACGCCGAGGAGTCCAATTGATCGTTTTTCGGATAGCGAAATATGTTTCGTCAACGGCATGTCAGAGTTATCATAGTTTCGTGATCAGCGTCAATGGCCGGCCGGCGGAAAATTCAAAGAGCCAGGTACTCTCGCTCGCGAAGGGATTTCGCGTGTTGGAGGTTTTCGACAGCGAGGAACGCGAGCTCACATTGAGCCAGATCGCGGCGCGGGCGGGGTTGGACGCGGGTACGACCTACCGGCTGGTGCGCACGTTGGTGGAGTTGCAGTACCTGATGGAAGTGGCTGGGACGAAGCGCTATTACCTGGGCCTGAAGGTATTGGGATTGGGTTTTCAGGCAATTGCGCGGATGAATCCGCACGACAGCGCGCGGCCGGTGCTGCGATCGTTGGTGGGGCAAGTGCGGGAGGCGGCAAGCATTGGGGTGCTGGATGGCGCGGATGTCATCTACATTGACCGGGTGCATGCGGGCCTGGTTCGGCTGGGCGTGGAAGTGCGGATCGGTTCTCGGGTACCTGTATACTCGTCGGCGATCGGGCATGCGCTGATCGCACACCTGCCGAAGGAAGAGCGGGTGCGGATTCTGAATCTGCGGGAACGCGTGAAAATCACGCCGCATACGCCAACGAGTATGACCGTGCTGGAGACACGATTGAAGGCCGTACGCGAACAAGGCTTTGCGCTCTCCGACCAGGAAACAGTGCTGGGTTTGCGGATTGTGGCCGCGCCGATTCTGGATGCCGACGGTCAGCCGTACGCGGCGGTGAGTGTCGCGAGTCCGGCGATGAGCCAGTCACTCGAGGACTTCGTGAATACCTCCGTGGAGCCGGTGAAGGCGGCAGCCAAGGAACTGGCTAGCCTGTATCGGCTTTCGGGGTCGGCGGCCATTGCTACGCAGCAAATCGGCGGCGAACGGCGGCGCTAAAAGCGTTAAACTGAGCGCATGCTCCGTACTCAAATCTGGCTGCTGATGGGTTGTCTGTGGTTAAGCGCGCAGGAACCGGCGAAGAAAGCCGATAAGCTGGCGCCGTACTATCCAACGCCGGAAACCGTCGTGGAAGAGATGCTCAAGATGGTAGGGACGAAGCCTGGGGAAAAGATGTTCGACCTCGGCTCCGGTGACGGTCGCATCGTGATTATGGCCGCCAAGAAGTTTGGCGCCGATGCGACGGGCGTCGAGTTCGACGCCGACCTCTACCGGCAGAGCAGCGAGCGCATCAAAGCTTTGGGGCTCGAGAAGAAAGCGCGGATCATTCACGGAGACATCATGGTGCAGGACTATTCGAAGGCCGATGTCATCACCGTGTATCTGCTGCCACTTTCGAATGACAAGGTGCGGCCGATGCTGGAGAAGCAACTCAAGCCGGGAACGCGAATTGTCGCGCATGACTTTGAGTTTTCAGGTTGGAATGCCGACAAGGTGATGCACATTGAAGACGACGGCGAAGGCCGGAGCCATACGTTGTTTCTGTATAAGCGCTAAGTGCGAGTCGAAGGGTTCTATCTCTCAAATCGTTGGATCCGGCTGCTGTGCGCGGTGCGGATGATGCTTGCCGGGACTAGTTTCGCCCTAGCGATCTCACGCTGGCCGTCGGGCGCGCCGGTAACGGTATTGTTGGGGTGCTTTGCCATTTACAGCGCCGTCGCCTTTTTCTGGCGAAGCCTGGAAACTATTGGACGACCGTGGCCGGCCTTATTGCTCGATACGCTCGTGTTCCTTCTCTCGGCTTTCGTTACCGCTGACCAGAACCTTTGGTTTAGCTCGCTGTTTTATGTCTACCTCCTGATTGCCGCGGCACTTCTGCATGGCTGGCGGGAGGTGTGGCTGGTGGTGGTGATCTCGATGGCGTTTTTCCTCTTCACCAAGCCGCTACAGACGCAGAGCCTGATGCCCATGCTGGCGCTGGCGGGAATCCTCGCCTGCGCGTTGGCACTCGAGAAGCGCTCGCTGGTGGAGCGGCTCTCGGGGAAGTCGAAGGAAAGCGAACTCTTTCAATCTGAGGCGCAGCGGGCGCGCGAAGACGAGCGGCAACGGATCGCGAACGACTTTCACGACGGGCCGCTGCAATCCTACATCAGCCTCCAAATGCGGCTCGAGTTCCTGAAAAAGATCATGGAGCGAAAGCCGGAGGCGGCGCCGCAGGAGTTACATGACATCCAGGAGCTGCTCAAGGGGCAAGTGACGGATTTGCGCACCTGGCTGCGCGGTATGCGTCCGATTCAGATGGAAGGAAACTTCCCTGCGGCGGTGCGCCGACTGGTGGATGAGTTTAAAAAAGACAGCGGCATTTCAACTTCGGTGCTCTGTGCGGAGATTAAAGAGACTGGTGAACCTGAGTCCTCGATCGAGTTACTGCAGATCGTTCGCGAGGCGTTAACTAATGTGCAAAAACATTCGCGCGCGTCGCGGGTAAACGTTTCGGTGGAACGGGTGGGCCCGTGGCTCGAGATTTCGGTAGAGGATGACGGCACGGGCTTCCCATTTGCAGGCGCATTTAGTTTGGATGAGCTCGAGAGCCTAGGATTGGGCCCCATGAGCATCCGGAGACGGGTACGAACGCTCGGCGGCGACTTAGTCGTAGAATCGAAACCGGAGCGAGGAGCGGGAATCAAAGTGCGGGTGCCGGCATGAAACCTTTATTGCTGTTGAGCGTGACATTGTGCGGCTGCGGCCGCTACGCGGATTTTGCCTTACCGACCGTCAATGCATCGACCGGGCAGAACTATGAGTGGCGTGCTGAATCGGTGCCTGTGTTGAAGCGTTCGCCGGGTTGGGACGGCGTGGATGCGCTGAATCCGGTGGTGATCGTAGGGCGCGACGGAAGGCTCGTCAACTTCTACTCAGGCTTCGATGGGCGCACGTGGCACACCGGTCTGGCCACGTCGAGCGATGGCCTGAATTGGAAGAGAGAGGGGCGAGTGTTGTCGCCGGACCCTCAGACCTGGGAGGGCGGCTACATTGCCGCCAACGGCACCGCACGTTTGGTGAATGGCGAGTATTTATATTGGTATCAGGCGGGCGAGATGGGCCACACCCGAATCGGTCTCGCGCGTTCGCGGGATGGCCGCACCTGGGTGAAGGAGCCGCTGCCGGTATTGGAGTTGGGTCCGCGGGGCGCCTGGGACGAAGTAAGTATCGGTGATCCCGATGTGATTCTGGTGAATGGCACTTACTATATGTACTATTTGGGCCAGGATCGGGCGCGGCAGCAGCGTTTGGGCGTCGCGCGATCGAGCGACGGCGTGACGTGGACTAAATCACGCTCGAGTCCAGTGCTGGAATTGGGCGAGGTCAGCCACTTCGACGAGCGCGGACTGGGCGAACCAGCAGTCTGGCAGCACAATGGCTATTGGATGTTGTATACCGGGCGGGATGCGAAGGAAGAACGGCGGATGGGCCTAGCTTTTTCACGGGATGGAGTGACGTGGCGCAAGCTATCGTCACCGGTGATTGCGGGCGACCAGCCCTGGAATAGCCACGTCGTGTGCGACGCCTCAGTACTGCTCGATGGGGATAAAGTGCGGGTCTGGTTTGGCGGCGGCGACGTGGCGCATCCGGCGGAGCGGTTGAACGGAGAGATTGGATACGGAGAGTTGACGAAAAGTAAGTATCAGTGAACACAAACAACTTGCCCACTGATACTTAGCACTAATTAATCCACATGACTGAATTTATGATTTTTTATCGGCAAGCTCAACGACGCGCGCCGTGGGAGCGTTGCGCATAACGGAAGCGATCCCACGCTTTACCGACGAGGGAGATTTATACATTTCGCTTTTGCCAATCACTTCCTTGTTTTTGGCAACGAGCACAAAGTATTGCTCGCCATTCTTCGCCGTACGGATATCGAAGCTTTCCACGGCGGCGGCGTTCTTACGCACGCTTTCGATGCCGTTCTCAGCGCCGTCTCGGGCGGCGTACTGCTCACTGGTGAGAATGATCTCGCCATTGCCAGCCTTGAGATTGAACATCCAGTTCTTCTTGGCGGTTAGCTTCAGTTCGAATTTAGCGGCCATAACTCCTCTTTTCTCTCTTCCTCTACTTTGAGTTTTCGGGGTTGTCCTATATCTGAATCTCTTTGCCCCCTGGATGTCAAGTTATTCGTGCATTTCTTCAGCAGTTCCAACACCACCTCGGGTGTGTGCTGGACCGCGGAAGACAGCATTCAGCAGGAAGAGGTTCATCCCATCGACGTAAGCACGGTAGTTTGGATCGGCGGTGAAGCCGACCACCACACCACGTCCCGAGCGCGCCGCAACCACCAGGGGCTTGTACGCGAGCTGTTTGCGGTTCTCTTCCCACAGATAGCCGCTCGCCAGCACCTGATCGGGAGCGGCGAAGACGGCGGCGTTGATACCTTTGTCGAGTTTGATGGGCGAATAGATCGCGCGTCCGCTCACCACCGCGTAAACCGTCGCGGGGAGACCGGCGGAGATCCACTGCTCGGGATCCACGGTCGCGCGAAGGATGACGCCAGCGACGTCATCTGGCGCCTCAGTGTCGGCCTGGATCGCGCGATCGTACTCTTCCTGTTTGGTGAGCAGTTTGCCGGGGACGCGCGCGTCTGCGGGAGTGGGCTTGGCTTCAGGAACACCCGGGGGTTTGGCCAAGTTCTCTTGTGGGAGCGCCAGCAAGCCGGTGCGGCTATCAGCCAGGAACGCGGTAGCGGAAGCACCGAGAGCGACGACGGTGCCTCCGCCGCTCACCCACTCTTTGAGTCGGGCCAGACCTGCCGCACCGAGTTCGGCGGCGTAGGCGCCGCCGTCGGGCACCAGCAGGACATGGAACTTGGCGAGGTCAGCGGCGCCGAATGAGCGGGTGCGGATGGCGGTAACCGGGTATCCGTATTGACGCTCCAGCACGTACTTGGCATGGCCGGCGGAACTGGCCAGGGTTGGGGCGTCCCAGAGCATCGCGACCGAAGGACGACGTAGAGCGACGACGTTGTTGCTGCCAAAATTGGGGCCGTCGTCGACCCAACTGGAGTCCGTGGCCAAGACTTCCGCGCCCGAGCTGACCGCCAGTTTCGCGACGAGATCGTGAACTGTGGATTGATTCTGCTTCACCATGACGATGAGGGTGCCGGAGGGAAACCTGCGTCCGGCCTGGGTGAAGCTCTTGTCGTTCGAGAGGACGCGAAGATTGGCGCGCAAAGCACCGGCCAGGAAACGTCCTGCAGCATTGCTGCCCCAGGGAATCACATAGGCTACGGCGGCCCTGCCAGGCAGCTTCACGGCGGGCAGTTCACCGGCCTTCACTGCTTCAAACGCGGATTGCGAGGCTTGGGTGGCGGCGATGCACTCGACGTTGAACATCTGCGGCAGGCTCCAACCGGTAACATCGTAGATCTCGTCACGGAGTTTGCGCTTGCGGCGGCGCTCCTGCTCGCGCAAGAAGCCGTCCTCCAGCGGCGTGCTGGGATCGAGCAAGGTGCGGATGAAGCGCTTGGCAGGTTGGGCGAGCGGCACCACGTAGCTGCCCGCTGGGTACTCCTTGCCGGCGTTGGTAAAGGCGGCGGTGGAGCGCTTGACTTCGACACCCTGGGTGGCGAGGTTGGCGGCAAGCTTGTCTACGGATGAAGTGTCTCCACGGCGGGCAATGATGTACTCCTTGATGGGCTCCTTGTCGCCTTCGTCGATCGCGCTTTGGCGATAGGCATAGAAACCTTCCAACAGCCGCTGGCGGTCACGCGCCGCAGTCTCGCAGGTCGCGATGGAAGCGACGAAGTGCTTCTGCACGGAGACGTTGTACTCGTAGAGGGTGTCGTCGGAGCGCTGCGCTTTAAGTCCGCGCACGGAGGCGTTCTCGTAAGTCATGGCGACCCCACCATAGAACCAAGGCCAACTGGCGCCGTACCCGGGATAGAACTCGTCATAGACTTCGCGCGTAAAGTAGGGGAAGCCGAATTTGTCGAAGTGCCTGGCATTGCCCACGCCAAAGCGGGCCTGGGATTCAAGCTGATTCTTGGTGAGGTGCGGATTGAACGGCGCGGCACCGGGCGCGAAGAAGTAGCTGGACTCGGTACCCATCTCATGAAGGTCAACGAACACGAGGGGGAACCATTCCTGCAACATCTTGACGCGGCCGACGGTCTCCGGCTGGGTGAGCGCGAACCAGTCGCGGTTCATGTCGAAGTAGTAGTGGTTGGTGCGTCCGCCGGGCCAAGGCTCGTTGCGTTCCGCGGCCACGGAGGCACCGTCAGGTTCAAGCCCTTCCGCGATGGTGAAGTTGTGCACGAAGCGATTGCGGCCGTCCGGATTCTGGGACGGATCAATCAGAACGACAACGTCCTTTAAGATGGCCGCGACGGTGGCGTCGCCGCGGGCCGCCAGCAAATGATAGGCCGTCATCATCGCGGCATCGCTACTGGAGATTTCGTTGCCGTGTACACCGTGCGAGAGCATAATGACGGCGGGCAGAGTGGCAATGAGCTTCTGGCCCTCAGCGGGAGAAGTCCTACGAGGATCGGCGAGACGCTTCATGCCAGCCTGGATTTCGGTCAGCCGACGGATGTTGGCTTCGGAGCCAAGGGCGGCGTAAATCAGTCTTCGTTTCTCCCAGGATCTGGCGTAGTCAAAGACTTTGATGCGGTTGGGTTGGGCAGCTGCCAGCGCCTCGAAATAGCGAACAAGTTCATCCGGCGCGGCAATGCGCTCGCCTGGTGAGAAGGAGAGCACTTTCTCAATGGTCGGGACGGCGGGGTCGTAAACGGCTCCGGGCCACATTTCAAATTTCGACTGGGGAAGGGCCGCCGCGGCGGCAAGCAGAAGCACAAGGCACAGGCGCATATTGCCTTAGGGTAGCCGTTTTCGGGTTTATCCCACGAGTTGGGTAATAGAAGAGATCGTGTAGCGAGGACGGAGATTGGCGAGGGCAGCGGGATCGCCATAGCCGTAGGTAACAGCGCAGACGTCCACGCCGGCGGCGTGTCCAGCCTCAATGTCGGCGGTGGAATCACCGACGAAAAGGCATTCTTTGGGTGAGGCACCCAGCCCAGCCAAGGCGCGCTCAATAACGTCAGGAGAGGGCTTGTGTGGGAACCCGTCGGTGCCCTGCACGTGTTCGAAATGGGGCAGGAGGCCGAATTTCTCGAGAACGATGCGAGCGGTCGGGGTGCCTTTCGTGGTCGCGGTAGACTTACGCCCGGGTAGGAGCGCGAGGGTGTCGGAGACGCCAGGATAAAGCACCGTGGCCGTGTGTTCCCGAGCCGCATAAATGCGGCGGTAATCGAGAATCAGTTCTTCGAGTTCGGACGGTGTCCAGGTAGGGTTGACGTGGTGAAAGGTATCCACCAGATGACGTCCGATAAAGCTGCGGAGCAGCTGGACGGGCACGTGATGAATACCTCGCAGGTCAAGCACGCTCTGGATAGCGCCGCAGATATCAGGCGCCGAATCGGTGAGCGTGCCGTCGATATCGAACAGGTAGACGCTGTACCGGGGAACCATTTACGCGGGCTGCGGACCCGCCATGGGCGGAGGAGTGATGCCCGAGGCCGGACGGATCACTTGCTGTACGGTTTGACCCTGGTCAGGATTGTGCGGCGGCGTCAGCGGCTTGAAGACCGGCAGCGTGCCGCCGTTGATTAGCGTCTTCACTTCGTTGCCGTCGAGCACTTCGCGCTCGAGCAGCGCTTCGGCGATTAGGATTGTCGCCTCGCGGTAGTCGTCGATGATCTTCTTGGCGCGTGAGTAGCCGCCTTCGATCAAGGCGCGAACCTGTTGATCGATGCTAATCGCCGTCGTCTCGGAGTAGTCGCGATGCTGGGCGATTTCGCGGCCCAGGAAGATCTGCTCTTCGCGCTTACCGTAGCTGACCGGACCCATCTCGCTCATGCCCCATTCGCAAACCATACGGCGAGCGAGGTCGGTCGCCTGTTCGATGTCATTCGAAGCGCCAGCGCTCTTCATGCTCATGAAGGTCTCGTCTGCGACGCGACCACCCATCAGCACGGTAAGGCGAGCTTCGGCTTGCTCTTTGGTGAAATCGACCTTGTCCTGGGTCGGCAACTGCATGGTGACGCCGAGGGCCATGCCGCGGGGGATGATGGAGACCTTGTGCAACGGGTCAGCATGAGCTACCAGCGAAGCAACCACGGCGTGGCCGGCTTCGTGATAGGCGGTATGCTTCTTTTCGTCATCGCTGATGACGCGGGATTTACGTTCCACGCCCATCATTACTTTGTCCTTGGCCAATTCGAAATCGGCCATGGTGATGACTTTGCGGTTCTGGCGCGCGGCGAGAAGTGCGGCTTCGTTGACGAGGTTGGCGAGGTCAGCGCCGGCGAAACCGGGGGTGCCGCGGGCAATGACATTCAATTCGACGTCGTCGCCCAGCGGGGTCTTCTTGGTGTGAACCTTGAGGATCTGCTCACGGCCACGGAGGTCGGGGCGATCGACAACGACGCGGCGGTCGAAACGGCCGGGGCGGAGCAACGCCGGATCGAGGACGTCGGGCCGGTTGGTGGCTGCGACAAGGATGACGCCTTCGTTCGATTCAAAGCCATCCATCTCGACGAGCAACTGGTTGAGGGTCTGTTCGCGTTCGTCGTGCCCACCGCCCAAGCCAGCGCCCCGATGGCGGCCGACAGCATCAATTTCGTCGATGAACACAATGCAGGGGGCGTTCTTTTTGCCCTGTTCGAAAAGGTCGCGAACGCGGCTGGCGCCGACGCCAACGAACATCTCAACGAAATCAGAGCCGGAGATCGAGAAGAAGGGTACGTTCGCTTCGCCGGCAATAGCGCGGGCAAGAAGAGTTTTGCCGGTACCCGGCGAGCCGATCAGTAGGACACCTTTGGGGATCCGACCGCCGAGCTTCTGGAACTTCTGGGGCTCGCGCAGGAATTCGATGATTTCCTGCAACTCTTCCTTCGCTTCGTCGACACCGGCGACGTCCTTGAAGGTGACCTTTTTCTGTTGCGAAGAGTGCAGCCGGGCGCGGCTCTTTCCGAAGCTAAGTGCTTTGTTTCCACCGGACTGCATCTGGCGCATCATAAAGATCCAAAATGCGAGCAGCAGGATGAACGGAATCGCCTGGATCAGAATGGAGACGAAGTTGACCGAGCTCGAATCCTTAATCTCAACATCGACCTTGTATTGGCGGAGGATGTTGAAGACGTCCGGGTAATTCACCGGAATGAGGGTGCGGAGGACGCCACCATCTTTGCTGAACGTGCCGCGGAGCTCGTTACCGGTGATGGTGACGTTCTTCACGCGATCCTGTTCAACTTCGTGAATGAACTGGCTAAAGGTGAGAGCCTGCTCCTTCGGGGTCTTGGTTTGCTTGACGACAGCCCAAAGCAGGACCGCGACGCAAATCAGGACAACCCAGAACACGGCTGTCTTAACAGTGGAACTCATGCACTCTCCCTGGCGGCGCAACTTAGCGCTCTGCCTAATGGTACTGACGTAAAATACCTATCGTCCGATTCAGGATGGCACATTATTTTCATCTGGAGCGCTCAAGGCTCCGGAGCGGCCTACTCCTCGAATCTCGATAACGGCTCCAACTGAGGCTCGCTCAATTGGATCCGGCAACTACCGCTTCCACCGGCACTGCGGAAGCGACTGGCGACTCCGAACCGCTTCGACCAGACAATTTCGGAGTTCATGGTGATAATCGGCCAATTGCGCCGTTCCCATAAGGGGATTCGCCCGGCTTCGAAGCAATCCTTAAGCGTACCGGCCGGAGAATAAGCATCTCCAGGCCGCCAATTCCGGATCGCCAAACCGGTTCCGGCGGCATCCCAAACAAAACTATCACCTCCCATGGTACCAAGGCTGGTGCGGATCGTGCCGACAGGCAGCGAAACGGCGCCCGGAACCGGCAAAGAATAGTTCCAGTTGCGACTTCCTGCCGTGGCCAGCCGGGTGAAACGCACCCAATCGTAGCTGCGCATCACGTCAATTCCCGGAACCTGCAAACGTCCAGAGCCCAGTTGGGGGGCGAAGAGGCCCAAGGTTGCTTCGACGTGGCGGAAGTCGAGTTGTTTACCACCCAGATGACCAATGGCCCAGCGGATCTGTCGCCGGCGCAGAGGAATGTCGACGGGTGTGGTCGGAATCAAGACGGCGTGACCATCGGTCAGGGGAGGCGGTACGAGCGAGTGTAGAAATTGGTCCTCGTCGCGAGCAATCTCGGCCGTGCGAGCCAGTTGGGCCGGCAAGTGGGGGTTCCAGTCCCGCACGAGTGCGGGCAGCAGTGTATGACGAATGCGATTTCGTGTAAAACGAGGATCGGCATTGGAAGAGTCGACACGCCAATTGAGGGCATGCTGACGAAGGTACGCGCACACCTCGGAACGGGTGACGTCCAAGAGCGGGCGGATCAGGCCCTCCTGCGTCACAGGCAGAATCGCAGCGAGACCGGCGGGGCCTGTGCCCCGCAGAAGTCGAAACAACACGGTTTCAGCCTGGTCGTCCTGGGTGTGACCGGTGGCGACGCGATCGATGAGACCGGCGGAGCGCAAATCGGCGAAATGGGCGAGGCGGGCCCGTCGGGCGTCGTCCTCGGACGGGCCAACGGCAACGGTGGCGCCATGGAACGGCAGTCCATGCGTCCGGGCGAGAGAGGCAACGAAGCGAGCGTCCTCATCGGAGGCCTCGCCACGGAGTTGGTGATTCAGGTGAACGACGGAAAGGTGAACGCCGCAGAGGGGGGCAAAATGGCGCAAGACAGCCAGCAAACAGACCGAGTCGGCGCCGCCAGAGACGGCAACGCCAACGCGGTCCCCAGGACGCAACATGCTATAACGAGTGAGAACTCGCTCAATTCTTTCGAGCAAGCCATATTGTAAGCCCGGAGTCCTCGTTTGAACCTGGAAATCAAGGCGAAAGCCCAACGTGTGAAGATGCTGCTGATGGATGTGGATGGCGTGCTGACCGACGGCCGGCTCTACCATCTGCCGGTATACGCTCCGGACGGTACCATGCGCATGGCCGAGAGCAAGGGCTTCGATTCTCAGGACGGCATCGCGCTGCAATGGTGCGCCAAGCTGGGAATCAAGACCGGCGTGATCAGCGGGCGGCAAAGCGAAGCGACCGCGGAGCGGGCCCGTCAAGCCAAGATGACCTACGTCTATCAGGGACACACCGAGAAGATTCCGATTCTCGAGGCGATCCTGAAGGACTCGAACATTGCCGCCGAGGATGTGGCCTACATCGGCGATGACCTGACGGACATCGTCATCATGAGGCGCGTGGGCTTCGGCATTGCGGTAGGAAACGCGAGGCCGGAAGTAAAGCGGGCAGCGCATTTTGTCACGACGGCGTCTGGAGGTTCCGGCGCGGTGCGTGAAGTCATCGAATTGATGCTGCAGGCCAAGGGCGAATGGACGTCGATCCTGAAGCACTACGAGGCCGAATAGGGTGGCGGATCTGGAGCGGCACGAAGGCTCGCAAACCGAGAAAATCGGCGTCGTCATCAGTGTCGATCCGGGCCCCGGGATGTTGTTCCAGCTCACCGGTGTGATTGCGCGCCTGGATGGTGACATTACTTCGGTGGCGATCATGGAGTCCGCCGGACCGACGACGCGAGTCTATTTCGAAATCGACCTGCCGGCCGACGCCACGGATCTCGAGCGCGAATTGCAAGCCCTGGACATCGTGCAGAAGATCGAGTTCGTCAACAGCTTGAAGAAGATCTTCGGCAAGCGCATCATCATCATGGGCGGCGGGGCGCAAGTTGGCCAAGTGGCGATCGGGGCCATCTCCGAGGCCGACCGTCATAACATTCGGGGTGAACATATTTCGATCGACACCATTCCCTTGGTGGGCGAACAGGCGCTCGCCGATGCGGTGCGCGCCGTTGCGCGCCTGCCGCGGGCAAAGGCGTTGGTGCTGGCTGGCGCACTGATGGGCGGTGACATCGAGAAGGCCGTGCGCGAGGTGCGCGAGACGGGCCTCCTGGTGATTAGCCTGAATATGGCTGGCAGTGTGCCGGAGGCGGCGGATCTGGTGGTGTCGGATCCGGTGCAGGCCGGCGTAATGGCCGTGATGGCGGTGGCGGAAACGGCGAAGTTCACGGTGGAACGTTTGCGGCGGCGCATCTTCTAGATGGCGGCCTACGAGAATCCCCGCGCATCGGTAACCGGGCGTGAGATTCGCGTGCAGTGCCGTTTGTCGGCTCCGGCCGGAAGCGAGCTGGGCTGGCAGGTCTTCGACGCAGAGAACGGACGCTGGGTGGCGGAGGGCGAATGGATGGTGGCGACGCCTCAAGCCGACCTGACGCTGCGACTACCGGAAGCGGTGGGGCGTTATCACGTGTATCTTTCCTTGCGCGATCCGGAGCGGGGCTGGTGGTACGAACGGGGACGGCCGTTTGTCCTACTGGAAGGTCTGGTGGAAGAGGGACGGGTTACCGTCGAGAAAATTGCGATCCAGACGCTTCGACGCTTGGCCTGGCAGGCTTGGCCATCGCGTCTTTGGCGAGTGCTGTCGGAACCAGGGCAAGCCCTGGTGCAGCATCGCCGGCTGATTCGCAGCCTGGTCCGCCGCGAGTTACTGGCGCGTTACCGCGGCTCGTTCGGCGACCTTCTCTGGACGGTAATCAATCCCCTGTTGCTGATGCTCACCTACTACTTCGTCTTCGGCCTGGTGCTGCGGTCGAGGTTCGCGGGAGATCCGTCCACCGAGGGCTTCGTGCTCTATTTTCTGGCGGGCATGCTGCCGTGGCTGGCAATTTCAGAGAGCTTGGCGCGGGCTCCGGTAGTTCTGCATGAGAACCGTAATCTGATTAAGAAACTCGTGTTCCCTGTGGAAGTGCTGCCCTTGAACCAGACGGCGATGGGACTCATCACTGGGTTGGTGGCAATGGCCCTGTTTCTGGTTTTGCTCTGGGTGCTGAGAGGCCATGTGCCAATGAGCGCGCTGGCGATTCCTTTGCTCTTGTTGCCGCAGTTGCTGTTTACCGCCGGAATGGCGTGGGCACTTGCGGCATTGGGCGTTTTTGTCCGTGATCTGGCCCACTTGATGAGCTTCGCCTTGAATTTGTGGTTCTTCCTGACACCGATCTGTTACGATGCGCGCGCCTTACCAGCGGCGGCGCTGCCGGTATTGGGCAAGAACCCGCTTTTCGTACTGGTACATCAGTACCGGCGCGTGCTCTTAGAGGGACGACTGCCGGAGTGGGAGCCCGTATGGAAGCTCTACGCTGTGGCGATTGTCGTGTTCTTTGGCGGCTATGCGTGGTTTGCGCGGTCACGCAAAACGTTCGCGGACAGCCTGTAGAAGGGTCTTCGCTTAAGCTTCGCTAGGACGGCGAGGCAGATGTT
>JALHNI010000139.1 GCA_022843605.1 Bryobacter sp. | reverse complement strand
CACTTCTCTTCATCGCCTGCGCCCTGCTCGGCCAAACCATCGAGGTGAAGAGCCTCTTTCAGCCCGCTTCACTCAGCGGCAACTGGAAGCATCATGACGGCGACGACCCGCGCTGGGCAGATCCGGCCTTCGACGACTCCGCCTGGGCCAGCGAGCCGATGCCCGAATCCGTCCGCTTGCCGCGGACGCAGCGAGCCTGGTACCGCGTCCGCGTCGCGCTCCCCGAACCGATGCCTCAGGAACCCCTCAGCATCCTCATCGGCTCCTTCGGTAACGCCTACGCCTACGAAGTCTTCATCAATGGGCAGCGCGTTGGTGCGGAGGGCAATCCCGCCGGCGGCTTGTGGGAACTCCGCCTTCCGAGGGTCTCGACGTTCGAAGTGCCCGGCCACCCTCGTCACCTGCTGATCGCCCTACGGCTCCGTAGCGTGTTCGTCCCCTACTCCTCGATCGCCGGACGGGGCCGTGACGAATCCTGGATTGGCACGCGGACCGCCATCGCCAGTCGCGTCGAGGCTTGGCACGCAGGTCGAGTCCAACAAATGCTGCCGCTCCTGCTGATGGCGTCCGCCATTGCGATGTCCGCCCTTTTCTTCCTGCTGCTTCCGCTCTGGCGGCGCGACTCGCCGGAGTTCTTCTGGTTCGGATTGCTCCAACTCGCCGGTCTCCTCACCCGGGTGCCCGTGGCCTATCCGGAGGGCCTGGGTTTCGCGCGAAGTTTCACCGTCTGCCTGGTCGTCATGATCTCCGGTTGGGTGGTGCTCGTCGCCTGGTCCGCGCTGCTCCGGGCGCTCTTCTTTTCCGGCCCGTCCCCGGGGGCCTGGCGGGTCACCCTGGTCGCCTGCCTGATCCAATTCTTGCCTCCGGCCGGCTTGGTTCTCGGCGTTCCGACCTCTGTCGCGCTATCGAGTGCCATGAACCTCGCCGTCACTCTCGCTACCGTGCTGGTTTACATCGAACTCGGCTGGCGCCAGGCACGCCCGCCATTCCCCATGCCTGCCATTCATGCGGCGATCTGCCTGTACCTCGCTTCGAGTTTTGCCGCCTTTGCCGGCAACCTCGTCCTGCCCTCCGATACCGTTTTTCTTTCCGGTGTCTTCACGCGTACCGCCACCCTGCTGCTCTTCTCCTTCGCCATCGCCATCCTGCTCAATCAACGCTCGGCCAAGCTATTGGGCGAACGCCAACGACTGGGGCAGGAGATGGCTGCCGCCGCCGGCGTCCAATCCCTGCTGCTCACCGCACACTCTACCCAGGCAGGCTCCTACGCCATCCACCCCGTTTACCTGCCGGCCGCCGAAGTGGGCGGCGACTTTTATCAGGTCCGCGAGTGTGACGACGGCTCGCGCCTCGTCCTCGTCGGCGACGTCAGCGGCAAAGGGCTCGAAGCCGCCATGGTGGCCTCCGTCGCGGTGGGTGCCTTCCGCGCCACGGACTCTCGCTCGCCCGCCGCCATCCTCGCTGCGCTCAATCTCGCCCTCACCGGAAACGGGAGGCCCGGCTTCGTCACCTGCTGCTGCGCCCGTTTCGATCCCGGCGGCCAAGCCGTCTTCACCAATGCCGGTCATCCCGCGCCCTACTGCGACGGTGCCGAGGTCCCTGTAGACGCCGGCTTGCCCTTAGGTATCGTTCCCGGAGTCACGTACACCGAACTCTCCATTCCGATCAAGCCCGAGACCCAGGTCACCTTCGTCTCCGACGGCGTCGTCGAAGCAGCCAATATCCCCGGTGAACTCTTCGGCTTCGACCGCACGCGCGAGATCTCGACCAAGTCCGCGCAGGACATCGCTGAAGCCGCCCAGTCCTGGGGCCAAAACGACGACATCACTGTCGTCACCGTCCGGAGAACGACATGATTATCTTAGGTGAGCGGACTCCACACGGACGTCAAATCCAGAACGAAGCCATCCACGGGCCCTTCGCCGGCCACCGAATCGAGCCCGGTTCGCGTCTCGGGTTGGCTGTCAGGGCGGTAGATCGTCACCGAGCGGTTCTCCGGGTCGACAAGCCAGCCCAATCGGGCACCGTTGGCCAAGTACTCCTCCAGCTTGTTTCGCAGCATCTTCGGACGATCGGTGGCGGACTTAAGTTCGATCACAAAGTCGGGGCAAAGGTGCCAAAACCCTTCGCGGCTTGCGGCGGGCAATTCGGCGATGCGGGACTTCGATGTCCACGCCGCATCGGGCGATCGGCGGGCGCCATTGGGCAGGACAAAGCCACCCGAAGAGTCCGTCACCATGCCGCGACGATCTTGCCGAGCCCAACTGGAGAGTTGGCCACTAATGTCGCTATTTCGCACGCTAGTCCAGGAATAGGTGGGTGGCATGACGATGATCTCTCCCTCCGCCGTCATCTCAAAAAACAGATCAGGATGCTCGCTGCAAAACGCGGCGAACTCTTCATCGGTCATCGGATGAGCCGTCAGGGTAGCGGGCAGGAACGCATCATCGATCACGAACGCCATGCTTTCAGTGTAACGCCGCCCCTCTGGGCGAAATCGGCCAACGCTTGGGGCCAAAACGACGACATCACCGTCGTCACCGTCCGGAGGGTCCGATGATTCAGCTGGCTGTCCTCGCCTTGAGCCTGATGGCATTCGCTGCGCACGGCGCGCCCAGCGTGCGGGTGGACCTAGCGGGTGAGTGGCACTATCTTCCCGGCGACGATCTGGCTTACGCCCGCCCCGAGTGGGACGACAGTAACTGGGGCCGGCTTCCTCTGCCGCGTCAGACAGAGCCGTCGTGGGGTAACTATTGGCTGCGCCGCCACATCGCGGTGCCGACTGAGGCGTCTGGCGTTCCCCTAGCGCTAACCCTGGGTGCGTTCGCGGAGGTCTACGAGGTATGGTGCAATGGGATACGGATCGGGGATACGGGCGGGACCGCCGCCGACCAAGTCCTTTCGGCACGTCCGCGGACATTCAACATTCCTCCCAGCCTGGTGACCTCCGGCTCGGGATTGCTGGTCGCACTTCGCATTCGCCTCCCGGAGCTTGGCCAAGGTGCCTTCCCCCGCTCGGTGCGTGCCCTGCCGGATCGCGGTCCCTACCTGCTCACCGACGCCACGAACGCTCCGGTGGACGCGGCACCCCTCTACCTCTTGCTACGCGAGCGCCTGGTGACGGTCGGCTTCGTCAGTTCGGCCCTGCGGGCCCTACTGATCCTGATGCTCCTGGCGGCCTGGCTCACTGAGACCAACCGCCGGGACTTGCTCGCGCTCGCCCTGCTGCTGGCGGCCGACTTCACGGTGCGCTTCTTCGAGTCGTTGAACGTCGTCCAGGACGCGTCACGCAGCGCGTTCATCTGGCAGGCGAGAGTTTCGGTACTCACCGGCTCGGTGCTCGGGTGGTTCGCTTTGGAAGTGTTCCGGATCCGCGCCCGTTGGCCCTACCTGGCGATCTGGTTGCCGTCAATCCTGGCATTGATGCTGCCGTCCGCCCGCTTCCTGGTCGGGGGCTCCACGGTGGCCATCCTACTGCTCTCCCTCCGGCAGGCCTTTCCGCCGCGGCCGATCGAACGAATGACGATGGCCCTTTCGGTCGCCGCCCTCACTCTGCTCCACAGCCAGCGAGTCGGCCCCCTGGTGATGACGAACCTGTACTGGGCGGCCGGCGGTTATCTCTTCCACCTCTACGATGTCCTCTCGATCCTGTTGACGGCGGGAATGACGCTGCAACTGCTGCTGAGCTTGGGCGCTGACCGGCGAGAGAAAGAGCGACTCACCTCCGAAATGGAGGCCGCGCGCACCGTGCAGAACTTGCTGCTCACGCCACCGCCCGCCAGCGACGCCTATCAAACCGCTGCCGTCTACCTGCCGGCGACGCAAGTGGGAGGCGACTTCTATTGGACCCGCGTGGAACCGGACGGCGCCCTATTGGTGGTAGTCGGCGACGTGAGCGGGAAAGGTCTGCGCGCCGCCATGCTCGTCTCCGTGGCCGTGGGCATTCTCCGAAACGAGAAGTCAGACTCGCCCGCCGCCATTCTAGGCGCGTTGAACGATGGGCTCACCGGCCACACCGGCGGCGGCTTCGTCACTTGCTGTTGCGCTCGTTTCGACGCCGGGGGCGGAGTCACCATCGCCAATGCCGGTCATCCTTCGCCCTATTGCGACGGCCGCGAGGTGGAAGTGGCGGCGGGCCTGCCGTTGGGTGTCGTGGCTGGTGTGGCGTACGAGGAGTCCGTCGTGGGGGGCGAGCGGTTCACGCTCGTTTCCGACGGCGTCGTCGAGGCGGAGAATGCGCAGCGCGAACTCTTCGGCTTCGACCGCACACGCGAGATCTCGACGAAGTCCGCGCAGGACATCGCCGAAGCCGCCCAGTCCTGGGGCCAAAACGACGACATCACCGTCGTCACCGTCCGGAGGACCGCATGAGCGAACTAGTCCAGATCCGTCAACTCACGCCAGCCCAACGCCGCGCCCATCGCGCGCTTCGCCTCCACCCAACGCTCGGGTGCCAACTGGCCGGCCAGACGCGTCAGCGACGAACGAGGAACCATGCGCAGGCTATCGCAATTGGCCACACAGGCCTTGGGAAGACCTTCCTCTTCGCCCAAAGCGACTTCGCTAGCAATGCCGCGAACTGTCGAAGTGATTTCCACGGCAATCAATTTGGACAGGTAGCCGTAGGCATCGTTGCGGCTCAGCAGCAGCACCGGTCGCCGCCCCACAGGCTCCGGCAAGTCCGCCCACCAAATCTCGAACTGCTTCATTCCTTCCATTCCTCTGGCAATTCCCAGACTTCGGCGGCTTCCTCCGCATCGGGCTGCAGCCGGTACGCTTCGCGCATACGTTCAGTCTCGCGAAGAAAGAGCGCATCCTTTACGGCCCGGCGGATGAAGTCGGCCCGTTGTCGCTTGGCGGCGGGGGCAATACGGTCAATGGCCTGTAATGTCGCCTCATCGAAATGGATTAGGACCTGGGGCATAACGATTATCTATCTCTTCTATCTATATATATCATGGCATCTGCCTTCCCAAGCCGGGGGCCAGACCGACGACATCACCGTCGTCACCGCCCGGAGGACCGCACGACCAGACTCGTCACCCTGCTGTTACTCGCCGCACCACTCCTCGCCCAGTTGCGGGGCGACGCCCGCATCCACCGGGGCGACGATCTCCGCTGGGCCGACCCCGCCTTTGATGACAGTGCCTGGGGGACTGTCGCCAGCAAAGGGCTTCCCACCTGGGAGGACTTCGCCGTCAATCGGATCTGGTCCCGCTCGCGTGTGGTCATCCCCAGCGCTCAACCGGTGGCCCTCGTCACCCGCTTCTGCATGTGCGAACTCTACCTGAACGGCGTTCGCATCGGCGCCACGGGTGATCTCAACGCCCCTCGTCCCAGCCCGGGCCGGTCCGTTCAGGTCTTTTGGCTTCCCGCCTCAATTCCACCGGGACCCGCGCTCCTGGCAGTGCGTGAATACCTTCCTCCCGGCTATGAGGCCGTTAGCGCACTTTGGCGCTTACACTTCGTCGTCATCACTCCCGGCAGCGAGATCGTTCCCACTCTCGAACGCACCGAACGCGTTGGCCTCTCCTCCGAGATCGCCATACTACAGTTCTTCCTGCTGATCATCGTGATGGTCGTCCTGGCGGGCCAGAAGATTGACCTTCTCACCCTGCTCATTGGCGCCTATCTCCTGGTCGCCTCCTTGAACACATACCTTTACAGCGGCATGCCGACCACTGACTTCTTCTTGAACTTCTTGGTTGCCTCGTTCTGCACCGTCTTGAGCGTCCCTCTCGTAGTCTTTTTGGTTGCACTACTTTCAGGAGCCAAGCTCCAGGCATTTTGGGTAGTGCCCTATCTGGTGCTGCACTTCGGGTTTCGCGGACTTTGGACCCTGGACTATCTTCGGCCCGACCCCGCGCCCTGGACCCCGGCCTTCATCTTCATCTATCCGGGCCTCTATGCACTCGCCTTGGCGATTGCCACCGTATTCCTCATCACTGGGTGGAGGAGGCCCGCCACGCCTCGCTTCCTGGTGGCGGCCGGCGTGGCGACGCTGCTGCTGAGTCTGCTCGGGCGCTTTGGTTCGGGCTTCGGGGTCATCCCCATGGGGATCCCCATGTTCGGCAGAGTACTGATCTGGGATCGGTTCGCGAATCTCTCCTTCAGTTTGCTCGTGGCCATCTATCTGATCGAACGCGCCCGCACGCGGCGCACCGAAGAGTTGCGCTTGAAGGGCGAGTTGAAGGCCGCCCAAAGCATTCAGGCGTTGCTGCTCGGCCAGAGTCTGCCTACCGGCGTAGAAGCGGTCTATCTGCCGGCGAGCGAGGTCGGTGGAGACTTCTACCAGGTACTGCCTCACCCCGATGGCAGTACGCTCTTCGTCGTGGGCGACGTCAGCGGCAAGGGACTCAAAGCGGCCCTTGTGGTTTCGATGATGACCGGTGCCGCGCGCGCCCAGGCCGCTCTGTCGCCTGCTGCGTTGTTGGCCGAGATGAATCGCGTGGCCGGCTTTGACACGGGAGGCTTCATCACCTGCCTCGCCTGCCGCATTGACCCTGGCGGAAGCGCCACCATCGCCAATGCCGGTCACCTTGGGCCCTACCGGAACGGTGCGGAAGTCCCCACCGACAGCGGCCTGCCGCTCGGCATCGACCCCGGTGCAACCTACACCGAAACGCACCTTCAGCTTCAGCCCTTCGAGACGCTCACGTTCGTAACCGACGGTGTCGTCGAGGCGGAGAATCACCACCGCGAACTCTTCGGCTTCGACCGCACGCGCGAGATCTCGACAAAGTCCGCCTGGGCGATCGCCGAATCGGCCAAGGCCTGGGGCCAAAACGACGACATCACGGTCGTCACCGTCAGGAGGACCTCATGAGACTGCTCCGATTGCTGGCCTTCACCGTAATCGCCCTCCACGCACAGCCCATCCAGGTGAAGAGCCTCTACCAGCCTACGCCCCTCGACGGCATCTGGAAGTACCATGTCGGCGACAACCCCGACTTCGCCGCCCCCGACTTTGATGACTCCTCCTGGGCGGACCTCGCCGTACCTGGCGCTCCCCCCATCGCGGCCGGCGCGGTGTGGTACCGCTTTCGAGTTGAGCTACCCGATCCGTTGCCCGCCGAACCCCTCTCGATTCTCATCGCGCCCATCAGCCCGGCCTATGAGATCTTCGTCAACGGCCATCGCATCGGCACCTTCGGCGAACCCCGTGCTGGTCACTCGTGGGGCCAGTGGATTCCCGACCTGGCGGTATTTCCGCTTCCCACAGGCCAACGGCGCCTCACCGTGGCGATCCGCAACTGGGAGGAATCCCGCGCCACGGCCGGCGCCCTCTACAACTTCTCCCTGCACAGTTGGCTCGCCACCACCGGCGCGATCGAAGGAAAAGCCCGCGAAATCGAGTTCGAGCGGCGGTGGGGAGGCGCAGGGCAACTCATGATGCTGGCCGCGACATGTACGGCTGCTGTCTTCTTTCTCATGATTCCCCTGTGGCGCCGCGACGCGCCGGAATACTTCTGGTGCGGCTGGGTGCTGCTGCTGGGCGTCGCCATGCGCATCTTCCAAGCCGCGCCGTGGATCGTCAGACAACGCTCACTGGTGCTGATCTACATCCTTACCTTCCTCGCGGCGTTTCCCTACTTCCTTTCCTGGAGCCGGCTGTTCACCACTCTGTTTGCCCGCTCGCTCTCCCGGCCTGCCAAGACGCTGGTCTGGCTCCTGTTGGCCGCTACCGTCGCGATGACGTTGATCGCCACCTTTCATTGGAGCCGTTTGGGCTCGTTCATGCCGTTCTACTCCATTCTGTTCCTCGTCATGATGACGTGGGTCTACCTGGACCTCGTCCGGCACGCGAGGGGCGGTTCCGAAACAGCGCTCATGCACCTGGCCGTCAGCGTGTTCATCGGAGGAAATCTCGTCTACTTCGCCCTCCAGATCCTCCGCTGGACGGGCCTCGGCGCTTGGCAGGAAGGTCTCCTCTGGCGGCAAATCCAGGCCTACGCCCTCGACCTTCGCGCCGTAGGCATGTTGCTGTTCGCCCTTTCCATGGCGATCGTCCTCAACCGCCGTTCGGCCCGCTTGCTCGATGAGCGGACCCGTCTGAAGCAGGAACTCGCCGCCGCGGCCGAGACGCAGGCACTCCTGCTCCCGGCCGAATCGGTCCGCGTACCAGGCTTCGTCACCGAGGTCGCCTACCTGCCAGCTTCCGAAGTCGGCGGCGACTTCCACTACGCCCTCCGCGACGGCGATGCGCTTGTGGTCCTCATCGGCGACGTCTCCGGCAAAGGTCTGCGCGCCGCGATGCTCGTGGCCGTCGTCATCGGCATCCTTCGCGACACGGCCGAACGCCGCCCCGCCGCGATCCTCACGGCGCTCAATCAGGCCCTCGCTGGCCAAACCCGTGGCGGCTTCGTCACTTGCTGCTGCGCGCGCTTCCACCCCGACGGAACCACCACCGTCGCGAATGCCGGTCACCTGGCTCCCTACGCCGATGGCCGGGAAGTGGACGTCGAAGCTGGCCTCCCCCTTGGCCTCGTCACGGGCATCGCCTACCCCGAAACGATCGTCCGAGGCAGCTCCGTCACCTTCCTCTCCGACGGTGTCGTCGAAGCCGAAGATCCCCAGCGCGAACTCTTCGGCTTCCATCGTGCTTGTGACCTCAGCACCCACTCCGCCACCGGGATCGCCGACGCCGCCCGGGCTTGGGGCCAAAACGACGACATCACCGTCGTCACGGTCAGGAGAAACACCTGAAACGCTCCTCCATCAGCCGCATTCCAGCATTGGCCGCGGAGTCCGAAAGGCGCAAGAAAGAGGCGTAAGATCAAACCATGAGGCGATTGCTAACGCTTGCGGTTCTCTTGCTGCTCATGGCCATTGCACTGCCGGCCCAAGCTCCCGGTAGCATCGACGCTGAGGGGAACCGTTACTTTCCCAACGGCACCGGCCGGCATCCGCTTCGGCGCAAGGGGATATGGCAAGTGCAGCGGCTCAGTAACCCGACAGGAAACTTGAGTCGCGTACCGGTGATCACGCCGGCCGAGTTACAAGGCGTAAGCGGTACCCTGGAGAAACTGAGCGCGATCTTCAAGGCGACGCCCGAGGCGAGCATTCTCGAGGGTTACTGGATGCGGGAGTCGCGCACCTTCGATTACCCAAACAAGGCTGCGCAGGGGCCGCAGTTCCTCGCCGCGCGCCTGCCGTTCCCCTTTATGACTGGCTTCTTTCCCTTCTACCTCGAAGATGTTCTGGTGAACGGTAAATACGTTCCGCAGTGGGGCGGGGAAACGGCCGCGATTTACTTCTGGTTTAACCGCCTGCCGGGGTCTATGGGACGCCGGATTGTTCTTACCGAGAAGCTACCGAACGAACACGACGTGGAGGTCTATCTGCGTCCTCGGGTCACGGGCACTTACCAGGGTCACCCGCTCATCGAGGGGCAGGACTTACTCTTCGCCCGCCTCGGCCGCGATCCTTGGGTTGCGATTCCCTATGCCCGCGCCTTGAAGCTCGCCATCCCGCAGTTCGAGAAAGATGCCGATGGCGCCGAAAAGCGTCTGGCCAACTTGAAGCAGAAGCTTGAGGAAGTGCAGGCCCCGGCCTACGAAGTGCAGATGCGCGCCCATCTTGAAAAGTACTCTGGCGAGTTTCGCACCAGTAACCCGGAAAAATGGAAAGGCCGGCTGGCCGGCATGGAGCGCGAGTTACAGTACAACCGGGAGAAGGCGGCCAGGGACGCGAATCCCGGAAAAGACAAGGTTGGCCGCTGGTACTGGAATCCCATCGAGTCGCTGGCGGAGGCCCGAAAGCAAGTCGCGGAGCTGACTCCCGCGGACGCGGCAGTCCCGAGTTGCTTTCTGGCCGCACCCGCGGGGCAGGCGGACGGTCGATACGCGATCACCGGAACCATTGAACGGCTTGGCGCGAACCCTTCTTGCGAGGCCCTGGTCACCGATAACCATGCCTACTTCGACCCCAAATTGCCGCGGTCCGAAGCGCAGATTCTCTTCGTTCGCAGCATCGGGCGATGTGGCAAAGTGGTGGATGGTCAGCTCATCGCCGCTGAAAAGCCGCGGTCTGACAGAGCCTCCCAAGGCTGTGCGCGACATCCGCTCTACTGGGAGCAAATGGACTGGGGTCAGGTGGCCTCGCTGGTGCTGCGCTAGCGTTAGTCCCGGGCGGGGTCGGCAATGCCCCACCAATCCGGCGGGCCTCTCTCGGGTTCCTGGAACGCGAGGCGCCGGGTAACAGATAACTCACCTAACGTCTGAGCGCCCTCTCGGCAAGGCGCTCCCGAACGAACGCTTCCAGCGTAGTGAGTTCCCTCGGGAACTCGGCCAACAGCGCCGCCGCGTCAAACTGCTCGTCGAATGCATCGTCCGGCAAACTACTCAGGAACAGCAGCCGGCTGATGCCGGGCTTAAAGGGCTTCAGCAACCGGCCGATCACGTTCAAGACTCCGGGGGGCACTTGCCGAATGGTCGGAGTGAGTCCGGCCAATCTGGCATAAAGCTCAGAAACCTGACGATTCGAGAAGTTTCCGGGGCCGCCAATCTCCAGCGTGCGGTTCTTCAGTGCAGGTCCCGTCAGCGCGAGTACCGCGAACTCCGCAACATCGCGCACGGCCACGAAGTTCCGGAGCTTCGTGCCGCGGCCGAGCAGCATCGCGTTGCCTTTCTCAAGCAGTGGCTGGCCATTGAATACATGTGCATGCCATTCCATAAAGGCGGAAGGCCGCAGAATCGTGTAAGTCAAACCACTGGCCTTCAGATACTCCTCCACGTGATACTTGGTCCGCCAGAAGTCCACCGGATGTCCGGGAGCGGCACCCAGGACGGACGTATAAACGAAGTGACGAACGCCCGCCGCCTTCGCCGCATCCACCAGCCTGCGATGTCCGGCATCATCGACGGCTGCTGACCGGTAGCGGCCATCACCGATCAGCGAATGCGCGGCGGCGAAAACGTGCGACGCTCCTTGGCACGCCCGTTCGATGGACGCCGCGTCAATCAGGTCGCCTACCACCACCGCCGCTCCCAACTGTTTCAAGTCCTTAACCTTCGCCGGAGTCCGTGTGAATACCCTCACTCGTTCGCCACGCGACAGCAATTCGCGAGTCACCTGCCGTCCCAAAACTCCGGTCCCGCCCACCATGAGCATCATGCTTTCAGCTCCTCTTTCACGCCTTTGCCCGCACAGGCCGCTTCGGATTCACGATTCTACCAGCCCCCAATCGAAGGCGACGGCCTCCGCTGGACATAGCGGCCGGGACTCGGGGGACGAGACGCACCGGCTAGGCGGCTTCCCGCGGAGGCGGGCAAACCGCCCTCAACAGGCTAGAATGAGGGCAAGCAATCGACCTAAAGTTCCCCCATGGATGAACAGAATTCAAACGAGTCCGGCTCACTCACCACCCTCGAAGCCGCCGACCTTTACCGCATGCAAGTGCGCGAGATGCGCAACTATGCCATGTTCATGCTCGACCCTCGCGGAATCGTGACCTCGTGGAACGCCGGAGTCGAGCAACTCCTCGGCTACTCTGAGCAGGAATGGATTGGGCAGCACGCCGGCGTCATCTTTACCCCCGCGGATAAGGCTGTTGAAGTCTGCGAATCAGAGATGCAGTTGGCCAGAGAGAGAGGCGGCGCAACGGACATCCGCTGGCATCGGCACAAGGACGGCACGGAGTTCTTCGCCAATGGCTTCATGAACGCTCTCTACGATGAACACGGTGTCCTGCTCGGCTACGCCAAGATCATGAGCGATGAGACCGCGCGCAAGGAACTGCAGGACTCCTTAACCGAATCGAATACCGCGCTGGAGCAGTTTGCCTACGTGGCCAGTCATGATTTGCAGGAACCCCTCCGAACCATGCGGGTTCATGCCGAACTGCTGGTCAGCCAGTACCGGGGCAAGCTCGATGCCGACGCCGACCAGTCTTTCGACTTCATCGTCCATGCGGCAGGACGCATGGCCGCGCTCGTACGGGACCTGCTGGCCTATGCGCGCCTCACCACCGAAGTCGAGCGGCCCTCGTCGATCGCTCTCGATGAGGACCTTGAGACCGCCCTTTCGCAACTCGATGGAGGCATCCGGGAAAGCGGTGCCACGGTCACTCACGATCCGCTCCCCACGCTCGCCGTCGATCGTGGCCAGATGGTTCGCCTCTTCCAGAACCTGATTGGAAACGCCATCAAGTATCGGAAGCCGAACGATCCCGTCAAGATCCACGTCAGTGCCGAACAACGAGGCTCGGAATGGGTCATCTCCATTCAAGACAATGGGATCGGCTTCGACCCCAAACACGCCTTGGATATCTTTGCGCCCTTCAAGCGCCTGCACACGGAGAACGAGTACCCCGGCACCGGCGTCGGACTCGCCATTTGCCGGCGGATCGTCCAAGCCCAAGGCGGCCGCATCTGGGCCGAATCCAAACCCGGCGCCGGCGCAACCTTCTCCTTCGCCCTGCCCGTCAAAAGCCTCGCCGCGCCCCTACACACACCGCCCATCAACCCCCCCGCTCTCTAGCACCAGATGCCTTTAGGATGGTCCTTAGCCCCAGATCTCAACCTCAGATGCCCGCAACGACGTATCGGCTCATCTCGGCCACTTCGCATGCGCCATAGAAGTTACCGGGTCCGTTGCGCGGTCGCGCGCAGCGCGCAGTGACTCAGGGGGCGGTTGGCAGCCCAATGACGATCAGCACCACGTAGTCTTGCTTGCGGCAGCCGTTCACGACGGGCATGGCGGCACCTGGATTTACCGGAAAGCCCGTGGTCCGAACGTTCGCCGGCGAGCACGCATTGTTAGCCGTCGCCGGCGTGTAGCGTGCGGAGCGGCATGCGAGGTGAGTGACATCGTAAAGGGTCGCGCCGCCCATGAGTTCCCACCGCTGATTGCCGGCCTTATCCTTGGGATGAATGGTCAGCACGCTCGTCGTCTCGCGGTCGCCAGTGACGAGGTATCTCCCCGGAGGCAAAGGAAAAGTCGGCTTCTCCATAATCAGGCCGTGTTCTTCGAGCCACCAGTCCGCAGCGTCGAATTTCCACTTCGACGGCGTCACACCACCGTTGGCCTTCACTTGAGGGTAACGGTCCAGATTGCAACCGCGCGGGCCCGGGTCTTGGCGCCAGATGCCCCAGGATTGCGCACCGTTGCCGGAGGTAGCCCCATTGTCCCCGAGCGCCGCGATGTACTGCGGCTCGATCCGTCTGAAATTCGAGAAATAGACGTCTGACCCCTGAGCCGGCTGCTGCAGGCCGACCGCCAACAGGAGGGGTCCGACGGAGAGGAGCCAGCGGCTCGTGGACAGCAATAAGTGGCGACTATTCATACGATTGCTCCGTTTAACGACCTGATGACATCCTACACCCACGCGGAGCCCCGGAGTTGGGTTGGACTCCTCTGCGGCCACTCTACGCCGCCTATGCGTCGAATCTTGCCGACTCCATGCGTCGAATCGCGGTATATTCAACGCATGAGGCGCGTCGAATGACATACAGTCACCAGCTTCCCGACTGGCCTGACTACCGCTGGAAACGTGACCGGCTGGCCGAACCCCTGGCCGCGGTCAGCCGCCAGCAGGGGCGCCTCATTGGCCATATGGAGGCCCTGGGCTTTCAGCTCCGGCAGGAGGCGGTCCTCAAAACCCTCACCAATGACGTCCTCAAGTCCAGCGAAATCGAGGGCGAACGTCTCGACGCCGAGCAGGTCCGCTCCTCGCTCGCCCGCCGTCTGGGCATGGAGATCGCCGGCTTCGTCCCCGCTGACCGCAATGTCGAAGGCATCGTCGAGATGATGCTGGACGCCACGCGGCACTATGTGCAGCCCCTCACCAGCGAGCGGCTCTTCGGGTGGCACGCTTCTCTTTTCCCCACTGGCCGCAGCGGCATTGCCAAGATCGTCGTTGGCGCCTGGCGCGGTGACGCCGCGGGGCCAATGCGGGTCGTCTCGGGCGCCATCGGTCAGGAGCGGGTTCACTTCGAGGCCCCTGCCGCGCCGCGCCTTGAAATGGAAATGGAGCGCTTCCTCGGTTTCTTCAACCAGGACGACGGCATGGACCCTTTGCTCAAGGCCGCCCTCGCCCATCTCTGGTTCATCACCATCCACCCCTTCGAGGACGGCAATGGGCGAATCGCCCGCGCCATCGCCGATCTGCAGCTCGCGCGGTCGGAGGGAAGCCCGCAACGCTTCTACAGTATGTCCGCGCAGATCCGCGAGGAGCGCACGGCGTACTACGACATCTTGCAGGCGACCCAGCGTGGCACGATGGACATCACGCCCTGGATGGAATGGTTTCTCGCGTGCCTGGGCCGCGCCATCGCCGAGGCGCAAGCTACGCTCTCGAACGTACTCGCTAAGGCGCGATTCTGGGAAAGGCTGCGGGTAACGTCGCTGAATGAGCGCCAGCGCCTGATGCTCAATCGACTACTCGATGGGTTCGAGGGAAAGCTCACGACCGCCAAGTGGGCGGCGATCGCGAAATGCTCGCACGATACCGCGCTTCGCGACATTCAGGACCTGATCACACGCGGCATCCTGATCCAGAATGCGGGCGGCAGCCGCAGCACCAGCTACTCCCTCGCCGCTTTCGGCTCTAACGCTTAAACCGACGCCTGATGGCAAGCAATAAAAGTGCACTTTGGCCAGTTAGGGCAATTGAAGTGAAGGCCTGCCAGACTTGAGCCGACAATGAAGCGGGTTCGAACCCCTTTTCGCGTTGAAAGGTCAGTACATTCAGCACGTGGGTTAGGCTGCTCCAAAAATCAAACGCTAGGTCGCTCAGTGGGGGGAGGAAAAAACAAGTTGTCAATATGTACTTCACCGGGTGCAGGCCAACTTGTCCTGCACCCGGTCTCAATCCAAATACCATGAAGCCTGCAGCCGACAGAAAGACGAAGGCACCTAAAACAAGTGCTGCTCTCCAATAGCTACTTCCGTAGAACGAAAAGGACACACCGGCATGAGCCCACGTCACCCGCAAAATCAGGAGGCGATCCCAGCGTCACCGGGGTCAGCTGGCGTACGCCAAAAGCGGGGGAACAACGGAGTTGCTCACGAACCAGCTTCACCACTTGCGCTTGGGTGACCGCGAGAGTTACCAGTCCCCCACCGGAATGGCTGGAATCACTCAGGCGGGCTCAGCACTCGCTCGCTCGGCTGAGGAATGAGCACCGTTCCAGCGGGATAGTCGATTCCGGCGATCCGGATATTGATTGAGTGGCTGTCCGGCCCCAGATCCGGCACGGCAAACCGTAACTCGACGATGCCGACCTCCGTTCGTGATAGCCTGACGCCGCGGATTTCTGCGGCCCGGCCACCCACAAAGACCTGCATGGGCACGTTGGACGTGAGGTCGGTTGACGCAACGTCGCCCCACGGGGCCGGTCCGTCGAGGTGACCGAGACCGGAGAGGCGTACCGTAACCTCCTCGCCGGCGAACTTCTCCTCCGGCACGAACGGAACCGCGGTCGGAAGAAGCACCCGTGGCGCCAGCGGCACCACCTCGAATGCGAACGTCTCCTTCTGGCCTTCGCGATCCTCAAACTCCAGCTCGAACCGGCCCGGCTCCAGGTCGTCCGGCAGATGAGCAATCAATTCGTCCGTGGTCCGATACGCGAAGCCGACGGAGTTGTAGGCGATTCCTTCGCGAAGGCCTCCCAAGGGAAGGGCACGGCCATTGAGGCGTAGCGTGCAGCCGCCCAGGGTCATCGGCCAAGGCGGAGCAGGCGTTGCCACCAGCTCACATCGGCCTGAGGCCGGATAGAAACGGTGAAGCGATCCGGGAGCGGCTGGAACACCAACGCTGCTGGGCGCTTGCCTCGCTTCCGGTCGAAGAACCTGTATGAAGAGCCCGATAGAGTGATTCCCCCCTCGCGATCGGATAGTAACGTTGGTACTGGCGATCGAGCCGGCCGCCCCGGGCGGCGTACCAGTGACCACTAATTCCAGAGGTGTGCGACCGGAGGTGTGCGAGAATTTGACCCAGTTGACAGGCGCCTCCACCGTGAAATCGAGGGGGGCGACGGTGCTCGTGGCCGCGGCCCGGACCCTGAAGGACCCGCCCTGCGGCACCACCAACTCAATCGATTGGAGCGGAGAGACGCGAAGGGTCGGCCCCACTTCGAAGGCGACACTGAACGACTGCACCCGGCCCTCAAAGTTAGCCGTGAGTCGGGCAACGTGAAGTCCGGCGCCGACTGTGGCGGGATTGGCGGTGAGAGTGATGTCCGCCGGTGTGGTGCCTTCCGTGCTCCCCAGTGTCAGCCATGGCGTGTCCGTGACGATGGAGAATCGCACCGCTGGGCTGGTCGCGAGGCCCGCGCTGCCGATTCTCACCCGTAGGGTGGCCGAGACGGGTTCGTCGGTCGGGCCCTCGGCGGCGAACGGGGTGCGCAGTTGGATGGAGGGGCGGCCCGACAATTCGCGATGCCGGATCGGAATGCCGATCACGCCGGCTGTGCCAGGAGCGAGGGCGACCAGGACTGCACCCGTTGCCAAACCGGTCTCGTCTACGTTCACTCGTAAATCGGTGGGGAGTGCACCGGCACCCGGATCGATAGAGTATGAGAAAGGCGGCCGATCTGGCGGAGGCGTGCCCGTGGTGCTGTCCGGCACGAAGCCGGCCACGTAGTTCAGGGATCCGCCATCGGCGGAGGTGGAAAGATGGACCAGCTTTTCCGGCCTGCGGACCGTCCCCTCGAACCCGAAAGAATCCATAGAGAGAATCTCCCAGTTCGCCCGGATCCGAGGCGCCTCGGCGGAGGCGAGGTCGAAAGCGAGCAACGTGGCGGCGGCGCCGGGTCCGGCATCTGCACTCCCCGCGGTAACCGGGAAAAAACGACTGATTCCCGCGACGACAATCCGGCGTCGGCTACCCATGCTTACGCCCTGCCAGGAGCCCGTCAGCCCCGGGATGGTGAGTTCGCTCTCCGGTTCGCCCGCCGGGGTGAAACTGCGGAGCCGCGTGCCGAGGAGCAGCGACCGGTCACTAGCGGGAAGGCCCGCCGGCACGGCCAGGGCGCCCGCGAGTCCGGCCCACAGGCGTCCGTCCGCCGACAATCCGATTCCTGCGACGTAAGTGCCGCCCAGAGACGATAGTTTGGTTACGTCATGGATGAGCCTGACGAACTCGACGTTCCCATCGGGCTTGAGGCGGGCGATCATACCCACCGAGTTCGAGATTGAGGGCGCAGGGCTTGCTTCGGAATAGCGGAGATTGACCGGGACCTCCCCGGCAAGCAGTGACGCGCCCGCCACCCACAGAGCGCCATCGTCCGCAATGGCCAGCGCCGTGCCAACCCCGAACGCCGGATTGCCCACAGTGACATCGAATTCGATGCGTTGCAGGTCACTGCTCAGACGAGCCGCGACCGCCTTCACCTCTCTCTGGCCGCGATAACCTGTCAGGTGGATGCGCCCCTGGCTGTCAACCGCCATCGCGGCCGGGTTCGCATTCCACTGGCCCCGGTTCAAGATCCGCTTGCCGTCGGCGTCGATCCTGAGGATGACGCCTTGATCCGGATCTTCCGTGCCTGCCACCAGAATGGTTCCGTCGGGGGAGACGGCCACGGTTGCAGCTTGAAACCGGTCGGGGAGCGCGGCCGCGAAGCGGACGGTGCCGCAGGGATCGGCACGTACCAGGAACGACGGGTTCGTACTCATCCGATTGCTAAGTGCTCCCGGCGTGAAGGGGAAAGTTGAATTTTGGGAGTACCCCGTCACCAGAACCGCGCCATCCGCGGCCAAGGCCATGCCGCGAGGATAGTCTTCGGCTGAACTGCCGATGGTCAATACACAGGGCGGACCCACTCCGTCGGGCCCCAGCTTACCGATATAGATCGAGGAATTGCCGAAGTCCGGTGAGTCCGGCAATGGCGACGAAAGCGTCCGTCCGACCACTACCGTGGATCCGTCGGGAGCGACGCTCACTCCTGTAAGTGAGGAAATCACCGGTCCCACCTTGGCGGACCACGCCACGACGGGAGTTACATCTTGAGCGAGAGCCCCATAAGTCAGGCTTCCGAGCGTTACCAGGGCGAACAGCATCCTCATCTGTCTCGAGTATCTCACCTTGCAAGCAATTGCTTAATGATGAGGAGCGAAGCCGGAATCACTCGGCCACCGGACCGGCTGGCACCGCCGTCGTTGCTCCATCGTGTGCGAACCCTTGGAGGACAAGGGACGACTCACAAGCGAAAACACTTCGCAAAAAAGAGTCACGCTGGAATCGACGTTTCGCAACGGTCCGCGCTTTAAGGCCCATCAGCGTCTCAGATTCTCATCACTCAATCCGCTACCGACGAACTGATGCGTCTGGCCGACACCGGCAAGCTGCATGAGTCTGCGGTTCTGAAGGCGCAAGCGAAACGCTTGCTGGACGATCGTCGTTCGCGGGCACTCTTTGACGGCTTCGGTGCACAG
>JALHNI010000138.1 GCA_022843605.1 Bryobacter sp. | reverse complement strand
TTGTGCGCTACAGCTATTCGCCCAGCGATATCTTCGATCCGCCCAGCCTCGGCGCCGCCGGCGGCGATGCCCTCGCCGGTGGCCAACCCGGTTTCGCTCCCGGCCTTATCCAGACCGCGTCCGTCGGTGGCACGTACACGCTGAGCTCCCGTCTCCTGTTCGACGGCAATGTTGGGTTCACCCGTCAGCGTCTCGGAGCTCAGAACATCGACATCGACAAGAACTTCGGTCTCGACGACCTCAAGATCCCCGGCACCAATGGTTCCGATCGCCTCCAGGGTGGTTATCCCCGCTTCGCCATTTCCGGTTTTTCGTCCTTAGGCAACCCGAACGTGTCGAACCCCTTCCTCTTCCGCGACCACCAGTACACCGTCTCCGCCAATCTCGGCTATGTTCGCGGTTCGCACTCTTTCCGCTTCGGTTACGACTACCAATACCTCACCATCAACCACTTCCAGCCGCAGGCGGCTTTCGGCCCGCGCGGCGGCTTCAATTTCACAGGCGGCTCGACGGCGCTCAATGGCGGCCCTGCCCCCAACCTCTACAACAGCCTCGCCGACTTCAGCCTCGGTCTCGCCAATGCCATGGGCAAGGACGTCCAGTATCTGAATCCGGCCACCGTACGCATGCCGTCCCACGGTTTCTACGCCCGCGATCAATGGCAGGTGAATCGTAAGCTCACCCTGAACTACGGCGTCCGCTACGAGATCTATCCCTTCGCCACCCGCGACCACACCGGCTTCGGCCGCTACGACGTCGCCTCTGACCGCGTGATCATCGGCGGACTCGGCGGCAACCCCCGCAACAGCGGCGTCGATGTCGGCAACGGCCAGTTCGCCCCTCGTTTCGGTGCCGCCTATCGTCTCAACGACAAGACCGTCATCCGCGCCGGCTTCGGCATCAGCATCGATCCCAACAGCTTCCGCCAGATGCGCGATGCCTATCCGGCCACCATCTCCTCGCAATTCACCGCTCCCAACACGTTCCAGGCCGCCGGGAATCTGCGCACTGGTATCCCCATCGTTCAGGGACCGGACCTGAGTTCACCCACTCTCATCCTTCCACCCGCCCTCCAGACCACCACCTATCCGCTCAAAATAGATCGCGGCTACATTCGCGCTTACAACATCACGGTACAACGTGAAGTCGGTGCGGGCGTCAACATCCAGGCCGGCTACGTCACCACCAAGTCCATCCGTCAGTTCACCAATCTGAACCTCAATTGGGCTGCTCCCGGTACCGGCAACGCTGGCCGCCAACTCTTCGGAACCGTCGGCCGCATCGGCACCATTAACTTCTACACGCCTTTCAAGGACTCGAACTACGATTCGCTTCAGACCGTCATCGTGAAGCGCTTTGCTGGCAGCGCCTCTAACCTCGGTGTCTCCTACACCTGGTCCAAGGCGATCAACTATGCTGACCAAAGCGATAGCGGCCTCACCTGGAACATGGTCTCCATCTACGAACGCAACCGCGCGCTCGCCGGTTATGACCGTCCTCACAACCTTTCGATCTATGGCAACTACGAACTGCCCTTTGGCAAGGGCAAGACCTATGGCACTTCCGGCCCCGCCAACTGGCTCCTCGGCGGCTGGCAGTTGAACGGCATCTTCACCGCTCAAAGCGGTAATCCGTTCAACATCGCTTCCAACGCCACCTCGCTCAACGCTGCCGGCAACAGCCAAACGGCTGATCAGGTCAAAACCACTGTCGACAAACCCAAGAACGTCGGCCGTGGCGTGAGCTGGTTCGATCCCACCGCTTTCGTCCCCATTACCACCGCGCGCTTCGGCAACACCGGTCGCAACATCCTCCGCGGACCCGGCCGCCTCAACCTCGACGCCAGCGTCTTCCGCAACTTCAGAGTGAAAGAAAAGCTCACCATGCAATTCCGCATGGAAGCCTTCGGCGTCACCAACACCCCGCAATTCGGTAACCCCGGCGCTGACGCCTCCACGGCCACTCGCAACGCGGACGGCAGCATCCGCGCGCTGAATAACTTCACCGAAGTCTCCAGCGCCGTCGGCGAACGCCAGCTCCGTTTCGCCGTCAAGTTCATCTTCTAGTCATCCGTTGGGCGGGCCGTCAGCGGCCCGCCCGCCTCACTGCAACGGCGGACCCAGATGCTTCCGCAGAAACCCGTAGGCATACTCGCCATGAATCCGGTGTGGACCGTCAAAGTAAGTAATCTCCCCTAAGTTCTCCACTCCTGCCTGCGCGTAATATCGCTTCGTCTTCGCAAATTCATAAGCTACCCATTCGTCGATCCCCACCCCGTCAGAATGGCCGCGTTCCACCAGAAATGGCCGCGGCGCAATCAGCGCCGCCATCTCGGCGTGTCCGAACCGCGGCCCCAGATTCCAATCGAAAGCCTCATACTCCTTCGTAAACATGAAACTGAACGAATCCTCGATACTCGTCAGCTTCCAAAGCCATTCGTTGAAGTTACCCGAACAAACCACCACCTTATAGCGCGGCTCGAGTGGCGGAACGCGCAACGCGGTCACGCCGCCATAACTAAGTCCGTAGTAGCCGATGCGGGCCGCATCGACGAACGGCAGCTTTTCCAGCCAGTTCAGCGTCTGCCGATGCTGGGCCGTGATGAAGCTGAACATCGACAACCCCAGTGGATTCGCCTTTCGCTGCAAGGTCCGGAACCGCTCGCCTAGAATGTATGGATTCTGCGGCGAGTAAACAATGTAACCCTGCTCGACCAACTTGCGCGCGAATTCGTCATAGACAATACGCTCCTTCTCCGGAAGAATCGTATCTTCGGGACGTCCTTCCAGTCCATGTTGCGTGACAATCAGGGCCCGCTTCTCCCCCGGCTTCATCCCTTCCGGAATGAGTAAGTGCCCGTAAGCCTCAACGCTGCCCGCCACCGGAATCCGTACCTCGTAACCCGAGTAAGTCGGAGTCTGATACCGTTGCCGCGTCTCGGCGCGCGCGGGCAACAGAGCTTCTGGGAACTCTCCCCAGGTCTCCGCTAACTCGACCCGCGCCGCGTCCCGCGTCCGTTCGGCAAACCATGCGGGACGCTGCCAGGTTGTTTCCCGAATCAAACGCTGCGTGTAATTCACCCACGCGACATACACCCGTTCATCGCGCCTGACCTGCCCAGGATCCGCAGACTTGGCCACCAGGTGCCAACTCACCGTATTCAGCTTGCGCGGACGAATGAGCGCCCCCAGCCGCTCCGCATCGAAGTGCTCGGACCACCTCCAGATGTTGTACTGCACCTGATTCAGGCTCAGGTCCTCGAGGTTTACGTCCAGATTGGCGGCGGTGCATTCGTCAATGCGCGTATCCAGCGCGCAAGCCAGCAGCGCCACCAGCGCAGTGTGGCGCACGCCGGCCACCCGAATCGGCAGCGCCGGAGTCCTTCTCGCCAGGATCTCCACCGCGGCCAGGACGGTCTGCACTTCGTAGCCCAACGGGTGCCGCCCCATTGGATACGCCATCCGGTAAACGAACTCGCGCCGCGGCTGAACGGCCGCTTTGTTGAGCCGCGGATTACCGGTTAGCGTTCGGTCGTCGCTCAGCAGCGTGGGGATGACGTTGAAACATTTCGGGTCAACGCCCTGGGCATGAAGCGCGATCTGATAGCAGCGCGGCGGGCCCGCCGGTTCCACCAGCGTGCCTTCCGCCATCACGCCTTCCACCACCGGCCATTGCACGCCGTCGTCGAGTTTCGCCAAGCGCCCACCCGGCACCAGCGGGTCGATGGCCCCGATCAGTTCGCGCAGCTTCTCCCGGCTCGGCGGATTCGCCGCCCGCCGCCCCGGCGCTGACTTCAGCCGCGCATCCGCATAAGCGTGCAAGCCATCCAACATCCGCGCGGCCGGATCCGGCGCCGGCGTCAACAGTTGAGTGCCGGGCAAAGCCTGGGCTACGAACAGAAATACAGTCAGCATCGTCCCAATTCTAGACGCTTGCGGTATCATGCGGCGTATGCAAAGACGTTCTTTTCTGGTCGCCTCGCCCATGGCGCTCGCAATGCAATCCCAGCCTCGCGGAGGCATCATCGGCGCCGGCGGTCGCGGCAACTTGCTCACCAGCGAGTTCAAGGAGATCGGCGCCAACATGGCCGCTGTCTGCGATGTCTACGAGCCCAATTTGCAGCGCGGCTTGAAGTCCGCCTCCACCGGCGCCAAGCCCTACGCCGACTACCGTAAGCTGCTCGACGACAAGTCGCTCGGCTTCGTCGTCATCGCCACTCCTGACCATTGGCACGCCCGCATGATGATCGACGCCGTCGACGCCGGCAAGGACGTCTACGTCGAAAAGCCTCTCGCCCACACCATCGACGAAGGCGAGAAGATGATTGCCGCCGTCAAGCGCACCAAGCGCATCGTCCAGGTTGGCACTCAGCGCCGCAGTTCTCCGCTGTTTCTGGAGGCCAAAAGCCTCTTTGACCAGGGTTCCCACGGTCCGGTCAATCTGGTGCTCAGCTACTGGCTGAACCATGCCAACTCGCCCGCTGACAAGCCTCTCGCCGGCAACCTCGACTGGAAGCAGTGGCTCGGCAGTTCACCCTCTCGCGCCATGGATGCTCACCGCTTCTTCAACTGGTATTACTACTGGGATTACTCCGGCGGCCTGATGGTCGGCCAGGCCGCCCACATCATCGACCTTATCCTCTGGTTCATGAACGCCGATGCGCCAAAAGCCGTTACCGCCACCGCCGCCGCTCCGAACCTCGCCAAGGTGGAAGTGCCCGAAACGACGTCGATCTCCATGGAGTTCGGTGGCTTCCTGGCCACCTTCGCCGTTGGTTACCACGCCATGCGCTACAGCGGCTTCCTCGACCAACTCTCTCAGTTCCACGGGCACAAGGCTCGCTTCGATGTCGGCCGCGAGCACTATGCCGTCTATCCGGAGGACCCCCAGGCTCTCGAACTGAAGGCTTCGGCCGGCAAGCGCGACCCCAAGAGCTTTAACTCCGCGGTCCGCTTCCACATCCGTAACTTCCTCGATTGCATCGCCTCCCGCCAGGAGCCGAACGCCACCGTTGCGATGGCTCAGCGCACTAACATTGCCCTGGTGATGGCCATGGACAGCTTGCGCAAAGGCCAGCGCATCGTCAGGGCGTAACCCACAGCCGGGTGCCCTCCCGGCTGCGATCACCGCGCGAGGAGACCCGGATCTCCGGATTCGGCTCCTTCAGGTCCGGCAGCGTGTAGTTCACCTGATAGAGCCCGCTGAAGCCCGGCGTTACGCCTACATAGTAGACGCCCAACACCGCTTCGCCATTCACCAGCACCGAGAACCCGAACGGATTGTCCAGCCAGTTCACCGACGTCTGCAACCCCAGCGACGGCGCCAGCGTCGGCCCGAAGCCGGTGCCGTAAAAGACGATCGTCTCACCAGGCTTGGCCGGCTTCTCCGCCGTCACCAGTGAGCCATCCGGACGCGTGGCCAGCAGCCAATTGTCCGGCGTCGTGAACAGCTCCGGCGCCACCTCGCGAATCCGAACCGGAATCCGCGGACCCGCCACGCCATCCCGAAGCAACTCGATCGCCGTAGTCGTCGCCCGGAACAACGGCACCCGAAAGTTGATCTGCGTCGGCGACACATAGAACAACTCCAGCCGTTCCGCCCCCATCAGCAGCCGCACGCCGCCGAGTTCGGTGGGATACTGCCAACCCGCGCGAGCATTGGCCGGTACCGACGCCGTCGCCGTTCGGAAACTGAGGTTCACGCCATAGAGCGTCTGCACGGAGTTCGGCGCCACGCGATCGCCGCTCTGCGACGCCGCGTTCACCAATGAGTCCTCACGGTAAACGGGCAGGGAAGAAGGTAACTGCAGCAGCCACAGCCAACAAAAAAGCTTCACGAAAGATAGTCGCGTGAGAGGCCGGAAATTCTCTGATATTTCTGAAGAAAATTGCTAGCGGCCCGTTTTGAAGTCGGTCTCGGCCTGTTCCAGATTTTGGCAAAGCTGCCGCGCCCGGTCGTCGGCGCGTTCGCGAATGCCCACGATCTCTTGTTGGGCGCCCTTCAATTGATCCGCCAGATGCAGACAAGCCAGCACCGCCGCACGGCTCGGGTCCGACGTGCCGGTCTGCGACGCGATCGAACTCATCAGGTCATCCACCATCGCCGCCAGCTCTTCAATCTCGCGCGTGTCTCCCGTGGCCCGCAAATTGTAGTGCTGGCCAAAGATCGTGACGCGAACGGTTTGTTTACTCACGGGTTGCATGACGATATCAGGTATTCGGCGCCACCGCTTCGATTTGGCTGGCCATCTTTTGCAGCCGCTCGCGGATCTGGTCGCGCTCGGTACGGAATCGCCCGATTGCATCGTTCAAGCGGCTGATTTCGGCCTTGGCCAGTTCCACCTGTTCGGCCCACTTGCGCGCGGCGGACTGCGCCTCATCGGCCTGCCGATGGGCCGCTAATGCCTCTGAGCGCGCCTTCTCCACTTCAGCGGGAGAAACACCCTGCGCTACAGCCAGTTTCGCCTCATGCGCCACTGCCTCTGAAACGGCGAGCGAGGCCCGCGCTTCAGCTAATTCTTTGATGATGTGGGATTTTTCGTCTAGGGCGAGGTTCTTGTCCCGCAAAGCAATCGCTTGTTCCTGAAGCAGAACCGCGTTTTCGCGTTCCAGGCGTTGACGATCTTGTTTCAGGACGGCAACGAGGTCGAGTAGCCTTCCGATGCGGCGCTCAAGCTGCGTCAGGTAAGGAAACTCATCCCCTTGGGGAGCCGTAGAGGATGACGCGGTGGTAGCCATCCTCTACAATCTACAAGATTAGTCCGCGTTAAGCGAGAAGAATCTAAAGTGCAGCTTTCGCTTTGGTCACCAAAGCGCGGAAACCACTGTCGTCGTGGAAGGCAATGTCGGCCAGAACCTTGCGGTTCAGCTCAATACCCGCCTTCTTCAAGCCGGAAATGAACTTGCTGTACGAGATCTCGCTCGCGCGGCAAGCCGCATTGATACGGGTGATCCACAATGCGCGGAAATCACGTTTCTTCAGCCGGCGTCCGACATAGCCGTATCCAAGCGACTTCTCAACGGCTTCCTGGGCGGCGCGGTTGAGTTTGCTCTTGGTGAGGAAGAAGCCTTTGGCGAGGCGAAGGGTTTTATGCCGGTAATCCCGGCGTTTAGTACTACGTTTTACACGAGGCACGTTTGTCTCCTTTTAGTCCCTGGTTAAGGGCTCGAGGTGGCTTCGGGCACGTGCGAGGAGCACCGTCCACACTCGAATTGAATCAGTTTCAGTTAGTTGGGCAGCATGACGCGCAGGGCCGCTTCGTTGGTCTTGTCGACCACGGCACCTTGCGCCAGACGCCGCTTGCGGCTCGGGCTCTTTGACGTCAGGATGTGGCGTGCATGCGAATGACGCCGCACGAACTTCCCGGATCCGGTCTTCTTGAAGCGCTTGGCCGCGCCCTTATGGGTTTTCAGCTTGGGCATGGTGTTTGTCCTTCAGATTTCGCTAACGCCTTGATTCTTCTTGCTTTGCCAACCACATGGGCTACCGCGCAAGAAGGGCGCATCGCGCAACAGTCCTTAGGTTACCAAACCGGGCGAACATCTGGCAAACTGTTCCCATGCCGGAACTGCCGGACATCGCCGTCTATCTCGACGCGCTCGAGCGCAGAATTCAGGGCGCAGTGCTGGAATCCGTCAGTTTCAAGAGTCCCTTCGTCCTGCGCTCGGTCATGCCGCCGGTCAGCGAAGCCGTCGGCCAGCGGGTGAAGGAGCTCCGCCGCGTCGGCAAGCGAATCGCCATCGGCCTCGACAACGACGTCTGGCTCGTGCTGCATCTCATGATCGCCGGTCGCCTTCAATGGAACAGCAAGCGCCCCGCCCAGGCCACTTTCGTTTTCGATACCGGCACGCTGATTCTCACTGAAGCCGGTACGCAGCACCGCGCCTCCCTTCACCTCACGCGCGACCTCGAGGCCTTCGATCCCGGCGGCCTCGAGGTGCTCGACGCGACTCTCGCCCAATTCGCCGCCGCGGTCACCCGCGAGAATCACACCCTGAAACGCACCCTCACCGATCCGCGGATCCTCAGCGGCATTGGCAACGCCTATTCTGACGAAATCCTCTGGGCGGCCCAGCTTTCGCCGATCGCCCAGACGCACAAACTCACCGCCGAGGAGATTGGCCGGCTCTTTGGCGCCACGCGCAAGTGCTTGGTGAATTGGATGGAGAGGTTGCGGGCGGAAACGGGCGACGGCTTTCCCACCCAGGTCACCGCTTTTCGCCCGGAGATGGCGATGCACGGAAAATACGGCCAGCCTTGCCCGCGCTGCGGCCAGGCGGTCCAGCGCATCCGCTACGCCGCCAACGAGACGAACTACTGCGTCACCTGCCAGACCGGCGGGAAGCTCCTCGCCGACCGGGGCCTCTCCCGCCTGCTCGGCAAGGACTGGCCCCGGTCGCTCGAAGAGCTGGAAACGCTCAAAAGGACCTAAATGTAAGCAATCACGTCGATTTCGACGAGCGAATTGCCGGGGATGCCACCCGCGGCGGCGATCGTCGTCCGCACCGGCGGCTCCGGACCAAACGCCCCCATAAAGACTTCGTTCATCGCCTTGTAGTCTTTCAGATCATTCAGATAAACGTTGCACTTCAGCACCTTCTCCATCGACGAGCCGGCGTTCTCGAGTTCACGCTTCACCTCATCGAGCACGATCTTCGTGTGCACTTTAATGTCGCCTTCCACATGCGCGCCCTTGCCCGCAATAAACAGCAGGTTGCCGTAGGACACGCCACCATTGAACAGCGGCGTCTTCTCCGGCTTTTTGCCGTTCCGATAGTGAACCTTCTTGGCCGGAGCCGCGGATGCCTGGGCCTGAGCAGCGGCAGGTGCGGCGGCTGCCGCTCCGGCCAGAGCGATAAAGTTGCGTCGAGGTGCTTTTGCCATGCACGTCATTGTATCGAAACCCGTGCCGAACCTCGCTAAGATAGAGATTCGAGGAAAGATTCAGCGTGCGAATTGCCTACTTTGATGCCTTCTCCGGAATCGCCGGCGACATGACCGTCGCCGCGTTGATCGATGCCGGGGCCGACGCGCGCACGCTCACTGATGGCTTGGCCACCCTCGGCACCTCGGCCACCTTTAAGGTGGAACCTGCCAAGCGGGCGGGCATCGCCGGAACCCGTTTCATTGTCGAAGCGCCCGCCGTCAATCAGCACCGCCATCTGCACCACATTAGCGAGATCATTGATGGCTCCGGCTTGCCGGCCACCACCAAGGCCCGCGCCCACAAAGTCTTTTTGACCCTTGCTCAGGCCGAAGCCAGCGTGCACGGCATCGGCATTGACCGGGTGCACTTCCACGAAGTCGGAGCCGTCGATTCCATCTGCGATATCGTCGGCGCCTGCTACGGGCTTGATCTGCTGGGCATTGAACGCCTTCATGTGTCCGACGTCAACGTCGGCAGTGGCACCGTCAAATGCGACCACGGTCTCATGCCCGTTCCGGCTCCGGCCACGGCCAAGCTGCTCTCCGGCCGCCCTACTTACGCCGCCGGGCCCACCGTCGAACTCACCACGCCCACTGGCGCCGCCTTTGCCGCCGCGCTCGCTGAAAGCTTCGGCCCCATGCCCGCCATGAAGGTGGAGAAGATCGGTTTCGGCGCCGGCACCAAGGACTTTCCTGGCCATGCCAACATGCTGCGCGTGATGGTGGGCGAAGCCTCAGCCGCTACTGAAGCGGCAACCGTTACCGTCATCGAAGCCAACATCGACGACACCACGCCGCAAGTGCTGGGCTACACCATGGACCGCCTGTTTGAAGAAGGCGCCCTGGACGTCGCTTTGCAGCCCCTGCAGATGAAGAAGAATCGCCAGGGCACGCTCCTGCGCGTGATTGCCAAACCCGAAGATCAGGAAAAACTGGCCCAACTGATTCTGTCTGAAACCACTTCGCTCGGCGTCCGCATGTACAGCGCGCAGCGCCGCGTGTTGGAGCGCCGCATTGTCCCCGTCACCACGCCCTATGGCGAAGTGCGCATGAAGGTCTCTCAGGAAGGCTCCGCCGCTCCTGAATACGACGACTGCCAGCAACTCGCCCGAGCCCGTCGCGTCCCGCTCAAAGACGTCATTGCCGCCGCCCATTTCGCTTACCAATCCACCCGATGAAGCAGTTCTACCTCACTACCCCCATTTACTACGTGAACGCCGCGCCGCATATCGGCCACACGTACACCACGATCGCTGCTGAAGTGATCGCCCGTCTCAAGCGCGCCGAAGGCTACGACGTAGTACTCGCTACCGGTACCGACGAACACGGCCAGAAGATTGAGCGCGCCGCGAAAGCTGTCGGCAAATCCCCACAGGAGTTTACTGACCTCATCTCCGCCGAGTTCAGTAAGCAGTGGACCGAACTGGGCCTCCAGATCGATCGCTTCAAACGAACCACTGATCCGGAGCATCACAAAAAAGTGCAGGAGCTGTTTCTCCGCTGCCAGGAGCGCGGCTTCGTCTACAAGAGCAGTTACACCGGCGCCTACTGCGTCTCGGACGAACTCTACGCCAACGAAGCCAAGCCCGGCGAGCCTTGTCCCATCTGCGGCCGGCCGCTGGAGGAAGTTACTGAAGAAAATTACTTCTTCAAACTCTCTGCGTTTCAGGATCGTTTGCTCGAACTTTACGAAGCCCAGCCTGACTTTATCCAGCCTGAAATCAGGCGCAATGAGGTGCTCGCTTTCGTCAATGGCGGTCTGCAGGATCTCTCCATTAGCCGTACCTCGATCACCTGGGGCATCCCCGTTCCGAATGAAGAGAAGCACGTCTTCTATGTCTGGTTCGACGCTCTCACCACTTACATGAGCGCCGTTGAGGGCGAAGGCCGCTGGCCGGCTGACTTACACCTGATCGGCAAGGAGATTCTGCGCTTCCACGCCGTCTTCTGGCCCGCGTTTCTGATGGCTGCTGACTGGCCCCTGCCCAAGCAGATCTTCGCCCACGGCTGGCTGCTCTTTGAGAACGACAAAATGTCGAAATCGAAGGGCAACTTACTACGTGCCACGCCGATCACCAACGTCGTCGGCATTGACGCGTTGCGCTACTTCCTCCTGCGCGAGGTGGTCTTTGGTTCGGACGGCAATTTCTCGCTCGATGCCCTGGTCGCCCGCTACAACGCAGACTTGGCGAACGGCCTCGGCAACCTGACGAGCCGCACCTTGACCATGATCAAGCAGTATCGCGAGGGTAAAGTTCCCGACGTGCCGGTTCTGGACGCGGTGGCGGCCCAGATCGCGGCCACCCAGCAGCAAGCCAAGGCTCACTACGCCCGGTTCGAGTTCTCCAAGGCTCTCGAATCCATTTGGGCCCTCATCGGCTTCCTCGACAAGCTCATCATGGAAGAGAAGCCCTGGGTACTCGCCAAAACCGGAGAGGCCGCGCGCCTGGACACGGTGCTCACCTCGACTTATCGCGCGCTGCAGGTCATCTGCGACCTCGCCCATCCTGCCATTCCCGCTTCCATCGACAAGATCCGCGCCCAAATGGGCCAGGACGGTCAGGTGGGTGATCTTACTCCCGTATTCCCCCGGCTCGATGCCAAACTGGTGATTCCTCAAATGCAAGAACTCGAACAAGCGGAGTTAGCCCGTCAGAACGCGCTGCTCGGCAAGACTCCTGAAGTTGAACCTGCCGCCGCTGAAGTAAGCGCGGTGAGCCCGCTCTCCCCTGAGATTACGATTGACGATTTCGTCAAAGTCGACCTGCGGGTGGGCTTGGTCATCTCGGCTGAGGCAGTAAAGGGCGCCGATAAGCTGCTCCACCTGAAAGTGGACATCGGCGAAGCCGAACCGCGCAACATCGTGGCCGGTATCGCCAAAGCTTACGCGCCGGAAACGCTCGTCAATCGCAAAGTTGTCATTGTGGCGAACTTGGCGCCGCGTAAATTGCGTGGCATTGAAAGCAAGGGCATGATCGTTGCCGCATCGCTCGAAGGCGGGTCGCCCGTGTTGGCGGCATTCCTCGAGGAGGTTCCCGTCGGGGCGCGGCTCAAGTGATCGATTCCCATTGTCATGTGGACGACAACGCCTTCGATGCCGACCGGGCGGAAGTCATCGCTCGCGCCCGTGCCGCTGGCGTCACCCATCTGCTGGCCATCGGTTCTGGCGACGGGCCGCCGGATCTCGAAGCCGGCATCCGCCTCGCGGAGCAGTATCCCGAGTTCCTGGCCACCGTCGGAGTCCATCCGCACAAAGCCTCCGCGGCGGACGCGGAAACTTTCTCACGCCTTCCGGCACTTTGCCGGCATCCCAAAGTCGTGGGCTTTGGTGAAATCGGTCTCGAGTATCACTACGACTTTGTACCGCGCGACGTTCAGAAAGATGTCTTCGTGCGGCAGATGGAGATCGCCCGCGAAGCGCGGTTGCCCATCATCATTCACGCCCGCGACGCCTGGGACGACTGTTTTACTCTGATCGAACAGCATTGGGACCTGGACCTTGGCGGAGTATTTCATTGCTTTTCCGGTGGTCCGGACGAGATGCGCCGTACCGTCGAACTGGGCTTCCACCTCGGCTTCGGCGGGGTCATCACGTATCCGAAGGCCACCGAAGTTCAGGAGGCGGCCCGGCTCGCTCCAGCTGAGCGGCTGCTGCTGGAGACCGATTGCCCCTATCTCGCGCCCGTGCCGTTTCGCGGCAAGCGGAACGAGCCGGCCCATCTGGCGCACACCGCCGCGCGCCTGGCCGAGCTTCGGGGTGTTAACCTAGCCGGAATTGACCAGTTGACCACCGCCAATTTCCAACGGCTCTTTACCCGGGCGGGAACAGTATCGAAAGGACCCGCATGACGAATATCGGCTTGGCGCTCACCAGCCGCGAAATCAACGATCTCGTTCGCGATGATCTCAAGAAGGTCGAGCAGCATTTCAAGCTCGAATCGGCAGCCTCGGTGCAGACCGTCACCGCCGTGGCCAGCCACATGCAAGCCGGCGGTGGCAAACGACTGCGTCCCATCCTTCTCTTGCTCAGCGCGCGTCTGGCGGGAGAGATGAGCGACGACGCCATCCGCATGGCGGCTGTCATGGAGTTGCTTCATACAGCCACCCTGGTTCACGACGACGTCATCGATATGGCGAGCATCCGCCGCGGGCGGCCTTCGGCGAATGCCCTTTGGGGTAACCACGTGTCCGTGCTCGCGGGCGACTGGATCTACATGCAGGCTTTCCAGATCACCCTCGAATTGCGTGACTTCCAGATCATCGACATCCTGATGAATGTCACCCAGCGCATGGTGGAAGGCGAACTCCTGCAACTCGAGCGCATCGGCAAGCTGGATATCTCCGAAGCCGATTACATGGAGCTAATCGACCGCAAGACTGCCGCCTTGTTTGGCGCCTGCGCCGAAGTGGGCGCCTTGATCGGCAATCGCGCCGACTCGGCCTCGCAGGCCAGGTTGTCCGAGTTCGCCTGGAACCTCGGGATGGCGTTTCAACTCGTCGACGATATCCTCGACTTCACTTCGCGGGAGAATATCCTCGGCAAGCCGGTGGGCAACGACCTTCAGGAAGGCAAGGTGACCTTGCCGCTGCTTTATGCGCTTGCGACGGCCAACCGGGAAGAAGTGCGGCTCGTCGAGACCGTGCTCAAGGACAAGAGCTACGACCGGGTTCCGTTCTCCCGGATTCTCACCCTGATCGAAGATCACCAGGGCGTCAAGCGCGCCCAGGAACGCGCCGCGACGTTCGCGGGCCGGGCCCGCGAACTGATGCTCTCGTTTCCGGATTCACCCTATCGTCGCGCGTTGTTGTCCGTAGCCGAACTGGTCATCGATCGCGACCGGTAGAGCTCTTCCTGTAGTTCCGCGATCTTGTCCCAGCTGTAACGGCTGACTACGGCCTGCCGGCCGGCCTGCTCCAGGCTGGCCCGCCTTTCGGGGTCGAGCAGCAGTACCTGCAGTTGGCTAGCAAAGTCGGCCGCATCCAGGGCCAGGGAGAAGTCGTTGCCCGGTTCCAGATCGTCCAGACCATTCACGCCGGCCGGCGTGGAGACGATCGCCTTGCCCATCGCCATCGCCTCAAGGATTTTGATGTTCGTCCCCGCCGAGGCCAGCAACGGCGCAATTACCACCGCGGCCCGTCGGTAGGCCGGCCGGACGTCGGTGACGAAGCCCTCCACCTCGACGCCGTCGAGTGCCAGGTTGACATCGACTTGCGCCCGGTAGAAGTCCTGGTAGTATTCGTGGCGGGCTCCGGCGATGACGTGGAGGGCGGCCTTGGTTTGAAGGAGCGGCCAGACCTCGCGCAAGAACCAGTCAATGGCCAGCAGGTTCGGCAAGTGATTAAAGCTACCGATGAACAGGATCCGGGTCGGCTCAGGTGGCTCGGTAGATGGCTGATACCGGTCGAGGTCGACGCCGTTCGCGAGCACGACGGCGCGCTCGCCTACCGTACGGCGGTCCCGTTCCGACATCACGACCACGGCGTCGGCCTTGCGCCAGGCGTCGGTTTCGAAGCGCTTCCACCGCTCCAACTGGTCCCGCAGATCGTCGTTGGGGTTGCGCTCGAGCAACTGCGCATACAGGTCGAAGGTGACGTCGTGCTCGACGAGGAGGGTTTTGGCCTGCCGGACGGTGTCGAGATAGACGGCCATCTGGGTGAACTCCAGTTGGGCGATGTCGGGCCGGAACTCAAGCATCAGGCGCTCGAGGACGGCGCGAAAGACTGGCGAGTCGAACTCGTCGACCACGTCGGGCCGGCCGCTGTCGACGCGGTAGTGGCTGCCGCGCCGGCGTACCATCACCACGCGATGGCAGATGGCGAGCAGTTCGGGCGCAGGCGCGGCCAACTCGTCGCCAAAGACGACGAGGACCTGCGCCGTGCCCTGCGCCGCGGCGCGGCGCATCAGGTTGTACATGCGGACGGCGCCGCCATGGGCCAGCGGGTAGGGCGGGTAGCAGGTGGCGATCAGCACGCGGGTGCCGGTGGCGGGTTGCTGTCCCGGGAAGCAGGCGACATCGCCCGAGCCCAGCGCCAGGATGGTCTCGTCGCTCAGCCGGGCGTGGGGCGCTCGCCCTTCGAGCTTGGCGGCGGCGTCCAGTACGGCGATGGGCACCGGGTCCGGTTCGTGGCCGGATGCGAGCAGGTTGAGACGCTGGGTGGCCCGGCGCCAGAGTTTCTTGAACTGCTCCGGCGAGTGGACGGCGCGGGCCAGGAAGCGCAGGTAGTTCAGTTCCACCATGTGGCGGATGGTGCCTTCGTCGAAGTAGCGCGAGGTCGTCGAGCGGTGGTGGTGGACGACGCGCGCACCGGCAACGTAAACGGTGGGCCAGCCGGCGAGCCAGCCTCGATAGCCGAGGTCGAGGTCCTCGACGTAGGCTGGCCGGTACGCTTCGTCGAGGCCGCCCAGAGATCGCAAGCGGGCCGTGTCGTAGAGCGAGCAGCCACCGGAGCCGTAGAGCACCCAGGTGAGGTCCTCGCCGGGGAGGGGCTCGAGGCAGGTGAGCGGGAAGTCCGTGGGGCCCGGGTTGGCGAGCATGGCGGCTTTGCCCGTCTCCTGACGCCGCTGCCCCTCGGGGAAGAAGATCTGGGCGGTGGCACAGAAGAGGTCCGGCACCTGATCGAAGGCCCGGCGGACTGCGGGGAAGAAGCCAGGCTCAATGACCATGTCGTTGTTGAGCAGGCAGACGTGCGAAAAGCGCGCGGCGTCAATGCCGCGATTGACGGCGGCGGCGAAGGAGAGCGGCTCGCGGCTGGCGATGACCTCAACGCCGGGGGGAGCGGTCCAGGCTTCGTCGGAACCGTTGTCGACGACGATGACCTGGTCGGCCTGGAGCAGCGGCAGCAGGCGGTTGAGCAAGGCGGCGCCATTGCGGGACGGGATGACGACCGCGACACCCTCGGGCAAGCGTGCTCCTGGCTCGAGGGGGGCGGCGGGCTGCTTCTGGCCGGCGATGCGGCCCGCCGCGCGGCGGGCGAGGAAGGCTTTCCAGGGGCGGCGGAAGTGCGACGGGTGGGCCAGCCGCCAGCAGAAGGTGTACAGGTCGCCGCCGGGATTCAACTGGAAGCGAGCGATCTCTTTCGCTCGCCAGAGGGCGTAACGAGCCACGGCCGGGAGCGACCGGGGCCGGAGCATGAAGTGGTTCAGGTCGGTAGTGAAGAAGACCCAGCTTTGCCAGGTGGTGGACTGGAGGGCCAGACGGCGGAGGGGCCAGTAGGGCACTTGCGGATCGAGATACAGCCCGGCGAGCTTCACCTGGAGGCCGTTCAATTGACGCCGCAGGCGTGCGGCGTTATCCGCTGCCGAGCGCAACGGGTGGTACGGAATCCACTGGCCGGCGGGGGGCGGAAACTCGGAGACGACGTAAAGCGGGAGGTCACCGCCGACGTGGAGCATCGCCTCGACCAGGGCCGGCAGACGTTCGCGGGCGCAGGAAGCGAAGACGAGCTTGACGCTAGATGAGCTCACGCCAGTCGGCCCGGAATGCTCCGGCTTTCCGCTCGTACCAATAGTTGCTGGCCTGCATGCAGAAGGCCGACGAGACGGGATTGGCAAAAGGCAGCACCTGACCGTCACGGGTGCCGAAAGCGTAGCCTCCGCGGCAGCGCCGATCGCCGGAAAGATCCTGCAGGGCCACGATCTGTTCGTATTCCTCGCGGGCTTGGCCACGATTGAGGGGGAGCACTCCGGCCGCCTCGGCAAAGAGCCGAATCCGCAACAACTGGGCGTAGGCATCAGAGCGCAGGAAGATCGGCGAGATTTCCCGAAGGAGCCTGGAGTAGATCGGGACGGCCTCGCGCAAGGCCTGAGCGCATTCAGGCCGGTCCAGCACGGGCAGCAGGCCTTCGAGAAAATAGCCGAGGGGATGCAGCCGATCCATGAGCCGGTCGGGTTGGGGTTCGGTGATCAAATCGGACCAGACGGAGAGCGAGAACTCGAGTTGGCGTTCGTACGGCTTGTGCAGGGCAGGAAGCGGGAGTAGCTCAGCCAATTCGCGCCAAGCCAGAGCGGCTTTCAGATGAAATGCTCCCGGCCGGCGGCTCCACCAGGCCGCGCGAGGCACGGGCCGTTTGTCGGGAAGTTTCAGAATACAGTGCGATCCGCGTTCAGCGGGGAAGTCCTCCAGCATTGAGCGGCCACATTCGCTGGCCAGTTCCTTTTGCCAGTTTTCACCGGTGACCCGCCAAAGTCGAAGCAGAGCGCGGGCGATGATGCCCAGGTCGAAGAAGTAAGCGAAGCGGTCGCCGGTTTCGTTGGCCTCGAAGGGCATCGTGCGCAGGGTACGGTCCCAGGTGCCCAAGAGGAAACGTCCAGCGCGCTCGGCGGCGTCGAGATATTCGAGGCGCTTGGTTCGCTGGTACAGTTCAATTAGAGCGGAGATCGAATAACCGGTGATTTCGGTGGACAGGGGCAGATTGCGTTGCTCATCCACGCGGTAGTAGCGGGCAACTCCGCCAGACGTTTCCTGGATGCCCGAATGGAGAAACCATTCCCCGGTTTGCTCAAGGCGCGTGAGCAGCGTGAGGTCAGGAAGCGGCGTCGGATTCAGTGGCAATCTAAGAGGATAGCAGGTGATGGGAATGCGGAGCTGGGCGTTTCTCCTTTTTGCAATGTCGGCCTACGGCGAGGACCCGACGTTGGGGATCGTGCGCGGCCTGTTCATGAGTTACGCGGGGACGATGACGGCGGGCGTGGTGACGGTGAAGCTGTTGAAGCCCGACCAACCGCCCTATTCCTGCAAGTCGGATGGGCGGACATACATTGAGCGCGACCGGCAACGAATCTATTGGCGCGATGTGACGGAAGGCGACTCGTTGGAGCTGGTGACGGACCGCACCCACCGTTTGGCACAGTGTTATGTGCGAATGGTGCATGTGATCGGTCCGCAGCCCGCAAAGTATCCGACGGGCCGCGCCGACCGGGCGACGGAGAGCTTTGCGCCGCGGGGGAACATCTTCTATTCGGGCGTCGTTTCGAAAGTGGAACCGGATCGGGTTTGGATCCGGACGCGGACGGAAGGGCTGAGGGATATGCGGTTGCGTCCAGACACGCGCTATACGGCAAACGGCGATGCGGTTTCGCGGGATAAGCTGCTTCCGGGGATGCGAGTTTATCTGCGGGCCGGGATTGGTTCGCACGACGATATTGAGATTTACCAAGTGACGTGGGGGGAGATCCTTTCTCCTCGGCCGTAGGAGCATTGGGTTCTGCTGCGCTGACTTCTTTTACCGAGGTCCCAGATTCTGGCGTTTCGTGGGGTGACGAAACAAAGCCAATTTCGGGGTTTTCGTTTTGTTCTGAGGGGTTTGCGAGGAGCTGATGGCGTTCGAGGGCGCGAAGGGCGCGTTGGAAGTCGTGCTCGATCTGGGCGCGGTAGCGGAAGAAGTTCTTGTGGAGCAGGTCGTGGGAGTCGTCGGGGTGAGCCTGGAGCATGCAAAGGGCGAGGCCTTCGTAGGGGTCGGGATTGGCTTTGGGATTCTTGGCTTGGCGGAGACCGTCGGCGAGGTGGGCCTGATACATGGCATGGAGCCAACCGCGTTCGGTGCGGGCGAGACGCTGGGAGATCCAGTGACGGTGGACGAAGCGCTCGACGAGGATTTGCTGGGTGGTGTTTTGGGGTTGGAGGTCATTGAGGACGGCGAGTTGGAGGGCCTCGTAGGCTTCGGCGTC
>JALHNI010000137.1 GCA_022843605.1 Bryobacter sp. | reverse complement strand
ACCAATCCGCGCCCCGCCAATCTTAAATTGCCGCAAAACAAAAAATAGGAAATCAAACCCGGCGATCTTGAACAAAACAAAAGCCACCCCCCTCTCAGATTTCCTCTCGTTCGCACGCGCCAGCCGATAGTTCAGACACAAGTCCGCGCTGGCCCTGCACCAGATCTTTCAAATCAGAAAAGCAAGTCGTTGCCAGCAGGTACGCCTTCAACCTGCGGGCGCTTGCGCCGGGGCCCTTGTCTCCTGGGCTCCGGCGTGACCATTCACCCCCAGCCCAGCCCCGATTCATGTGGTGAACCTTCGGGCACGCCTGGCTGCAACAAAGTGCTACGATGTTGCGGAAAAAATCAGCAACGATTTCCGCCCAAAGAACAATGCGGTTGGACCGCTTTCGACCTGGAGCGTGATGAATGCACCTTTCTGCCCTGTGGCCGCTCGAGTTTTCGCTTCCGTCTCCGATCCGAGTGTCTAGGCCCGCGGTAGAAATGCTGGCCTGGCCATCAGGATCACTGCCGGGCCAGTTCTTCGCGATGGCGGCGAGTGGCCTGTTCAATCTGTTCCGCGGACCGAAAAGGCAGGTAAGTCGCGCGCATCACCATCCGGTAAACCTTGTCCAACTCGTAATCGGGAATGGTGAACTGAAAATCCCACGCGGGATTACCCTTTCCCCCGCCCGAAGGCGATTGCGTAAACCGCACCAGATCGCCCGGCCGGAACATCTGCACAAAGGCCATTCCATGGCTGACGCCATAGTACCAGGGCTCGGTGAAACGATAGGCGGAGAGGCTATGGACGAGTGTGAGCGGAAACGGCGTCTCATGCGCGAAGCGCCGATTGTCGTTGAAGCCCGGGTGGGTGGAGAGCTTGCCATGCTCCGGCGTTGCGCCGCGAATCCAGGTAGGCAGGTCCCGGCTGGCGGTCGCCGCCGGCAGTCCTTTGAAGTGAATGTCCAACGACTCAGGTTGGTGAATGTAGCTGGCCCAGAACAGGCCAATATAGCCATTCTTGAAGGTCCGCCGGCGCGCCACGACTTCGATCGTCAGTTGGATGGTGCCGTCTTTGAGTAACTCATAGCGTTGGCAGCTTTCGAGCGCATGGTGGAAAGTGGGTGGCTGGCACAACTCGACGGCATGGTCATTGATCAGCCGGAGTTCCATGGGCGAGTTGCGCGGCTCAAACTGAGTCCGGCGATCGGGCGGGATGGTGCCGTCCAGAATGTGCTCGAAGTTGAGGCCCGAGTATTGAGGTACAAAAAGACTCGGCGCGCCTTGCTTGTGTTTGAGAGACGCGATGCCGCTGTATCCGGCGCGGTGATCCGGCAGCACGGCGTCGGCCACTTTCTCGTTGTTCACCACAACCATCTCGACGCCGCCCCTCTTCAATACCGCGTAGGACTTACCAGCCTTGGTGAAGGGGATCGACCGATTGGAGAGCGTCGTCTCCGCCGCCAACGAGAACGTGAACCAAAGGAGGACAAGCCAGACCATGCGTCGAGTGTACTACCCGAGCCCAGGGCCAGCTCGAGCGTATCCGATGTTACGGCTTAGCGATATACTTCGAGTTTCACCGGTAAATGGAGTTCCTTATGAAATTTTGCGCCGCGTTCGTCCTGCTGATCGGTTCAGCCCTGCTTTCCGAGGCCCAATCGGCACTGCCAAAGGGTGTCAGCAAAGTGACTTCCGTGGAGGGAATCACTGAGTATCAACTGGCGAACGGGATGCGTCTTCTCGTTTTCCCGGACTCCTCCAAGCCCACCATCACCGTGAATATGACTTATCTGGTAGGGTCACGCCACGAAGGCGCCGGTGAGGGAGGCATGGCCCATCTGTTGGAGCACATGGTCTTCAAGGGCAGCCCGAAACACACCAACATTCCGCAGGAGCTTACGGAGCATGGCGCGACGCCGAACGGCAGTACGACGTACGATCGCACGAACTATTACGAGACGTTTCAGGCGACCGACGAGAACCTGAAGTGGGCGCTGGACCTGGAGTCCGACCGGATGGTGAACTCGTTCATTCGTAAGGCCGACCTCGATAAAGAGTTCACCGTGGTGCGCAATGAATTTGAGCGCACGGAGAATAATCCGATGGGCGTCCTGTACAAACATGTGATGGCTGCCGCCTACACCACGCACTCCTACGGCCGTCCCGTGATTGGTAACCGCGCCGACGTGGAACGGGTGCCGATCGAGAACCTGCAGGCCTTTTACCGCAAGTACTATCAGCCGGACAATGCCATTCTCACGGTGGCGGGTAAGGTGGACGAACCGAAGTTGGTGGCGATGGTGAACGACTACTTCGGCGGCATCCCACGGCCGTCGCGCACTCTCACTCCCACTTACACCACTGAGCCGACCCAGCATGGGGAGCGCATCACCACTGTGCGCCGGGTGGGCGACAACCAATCGCTGATGGTGCTGTTTCACACGCCGGATGGCGGCCATCCCGATCAACCGGCCCTGGATGTCCTGGCCGGCATTCTTGGCGAGCCTTCCTCCGGGCGTCTCTATAAGGCGCTGGTCGACAACAAGAAGGCGACGCAGGTCTTTGCCTCTTCGCAGCAGATGAATGAGCCCGGCGTGCTGCTCTTTGGTGCCGTGGTCAACAAGAGTGACTCGCTGGCTGTCGCGCGCCAGACGCTGCTCGACACGCTGGAGGGCGTGATCAAGGAACCGCCGAATGCCGAGGAGGTGGATCGCGCCAAGAACAGGATCATGAAGCAGACTGAGATGGCGTTGAGTAACTCGGGCCGCGTGGGAATGGTGTTGAGCGAAGTGCTGGCCATCGGCGACTGGCGGTTGCTGTTTCTCGACCGCGATCGCATGAAGGCGGTGACGCCTGCCGATGTGCAGCGTGTGGCGAAGGCCTACCTGAAGGTCTCCAATCGCACGATTGGCGAGTTCATTCCGGATGCCACGCCGGACCGGGCCGAGATCCCGCCCAAAACCGACTTGGCGGCCGCTCTGAAGGATTACAAAGGTTCGGCCGTGGTCGCGGCCGGCGAGGCCTTCGATCCTTCGCCGGCGAACATCGAGTCGCGTACGGAGCGCTATCGACTGCCGGTCGGTATGAAGGTGGCATTGCTGCAGAAGAAAACGCGCGGTGCAACGGTGCAGGCTGTGATCCGGCTGCATTTCGGCAACGTCGAGAACCTGAAGGGGCTCAGCAGCACGGGTTCGTTGACCGGTGCGCTACTGATTCGGGGCACGGCCAAGAAGAGCCGGCAACAAATTCAGGACACCATTGACCAACTGAAGGTTCGCCTGAATGTCAACGGGACTGCTTCGGGGGCCACCGTCTCACTGGAGACCACGCGGGAGAACCTGCCGGCCGTGCTGGCGCTGGCGGCGGAAATTCTGAAAGAGGCTTCGCTGCCGGAAGCCGAGTTCGAGCAGATCCGTAAGCAGCAGGTTACGTCCATCGAGTCCGCGCGAAGCGAGCCGCAGTTTCGAGCCGGCATGCGGCTCGGCGCGGTGCTCTATCCCTTTCCCAAGGACGATGTGCGCGCCATTCTCTCGGTGGATGACCAGATCGAGAGCCTGAAGGCGGTGAAGTACCCACAAGTGCAAGCCTTCTACAAAGGATTCTACGGCGCCTCGTATAGCGAAGTGGCCGTGTCGGGCGACTTCGATCCGGTCGCGGTGAAGAAGTCGATTGCCGAACAGTTCGGTAGCTGGAAGAGCCCGGCGGCTTACGCTCAACTGAAGAGCGGCTCCGATAGGATTGCGCCGGTGAACGAGTCGCTTGAGACGCCCGATAAGCAGAACGCTTCGTTCGTCGCTGGTTTGCGCCTGAACTTGAGCGACCAGGATGCTGACTATCCCGCCCTCGTCCTCGGCAATTTCCTGCTGGGCGGCGGCTTCCTGAACTCGCGCCTGGCCACGCGGATTCGGGTCAACGAAGGCCTCAGCTACAGCATTAGTTCCGGCCTCAGCGCCCGTCATCATGAGCCCAGCGGGGTGTTTCAGGCGTCGGCGATCGCCGCGCCGCAGAACATCGCCAAGGTGGAAGCGGCGTTTCTCGACGAAGTGCAGAAGGCGTTGAAGGACGGCTTCACCAGCAAAGAGTTGGAGGCGGGTCGCGCCGGATGGATCCAAAGCCGGCAGGTGGGCCGTTCAAACGACGGAGCACTTGCCCAGATGCTCGCCGCCCGCGATTTCGAAGGGCGTACTCTCGCCTGGGACGCCGATTTCGAGAAAAAGGTGATGGCCTTGACGCCGGAAGTGATCACCGCCGCCATGCGCCGGCATATCAATCCAGCTGAGATCAGTATCATCAAGGCCGGCGACTTTAAGAAGGTCGCCGGCAAGTAACTCACTTACTCAGCCATGGCCGCTTGTTGAAAGGCCAGGCGCACGGGCGAGGCGTCGCTATTGCCGAAGTTGGCGCGCTGCACCATCAGGATGAGCGCAACGCCCTTTTTCGGATCGATCCAGGCCTGGGTGCCATAGGCGCCTCCGTGGCCGTGCGTGCCCGGGCTCAGCATGGCACTAACGCCCTGTGGCTCTCGCACCACGCACCACGTCAAGCCCCAGCCGTTGCCCGGCGTGAAGCCAGTGGTCAGATTGCCGGACTGTACCGTCGTCATCAGTTCAACGGACTCGGCCTTCAGATACCGTTTGCCCTTCAACGTTCCGCCGTTCAGAATCATGCGAGCAAACTGCGCATAGTCGCTGGCGGTGGAGAAGAGTCCGCCGTTCGCTGCCGGGTAGCGATTGGCGTCCGAAGCGGGCTTGCCGTTCAGCAGTGAGATCACGGCCTCCTTCACTGTTCCGTCTTTCTCTTTCCAGGCAGGCGTCACCAGTCTGGGCAACTGTCTGGCACTGGGGTAAAACGTGGTGTCTTTCATGCCCAGCGGGCGAAACAGGCGAACCGCCAGAAACTCCTCGAATGGCATCCCGGACACGACTTCGACGATTCTGCCCAGTGTGTTGATGCCGCTTTGGCAGTACTGCCACTTACTGCCCGGTTCGAACTGCATGGGTTTGCTCAGGTAGGCCGGAATGAGGTCCGCCAGTTTTCGCGCCGCGCGGCTTTCGTCAGTGGTGGCTTCCGGCAGGCCGGAGCTATGGGTCATCAGATGCTTCAGGGTCAGATCGGCCGGTTGGCCAGAGGGTGCCTTGAGTCCGGCCATTTCAGGAATGTATTTGCTCACCGGATCGTTGACGTTCAGTTTGCCTTCGTCCTGCAGCATCAGGATGGCGGTTCCGGTGATGGGCTTGGTCATCGACGCGATCCAGAAGATGGAGTCCTTGCGCATGGGCTTAGCCCCGTTGGGGCCGGCGTGGCCAATGGCCCGCAGGTGGGTGATCCGGTCTCGCGTGGCGACGAGGGTGACGGCACCCGGAATCTCTTTGGCGTCGATCATTTCGCGCATCGCCTTGGCGATGGTTTGGTCCGATGGTGCCGCGCAGAGGGACACGGCCAAAGCTAACCAGATCGCAGGTTTCATGACCGCTAGTGTATCCTCATGAACAATGCGACTGTTGCTCATTGTCCTCACTCTCAGCTCTCTACTGCTGGCCTTCGAAGAGCCCCCGTTTCGGGCGGTGAGTGCTCCGCCGCGGCCTTCCGGGCCCATCATTATCGATACCGACGCCGGCACCGACGACTATATGGCGATCGCCTTCCTGCTGGCGCGCCCGGACGTAACGATCGAAGCGATTGCCGTCGTGAATGGTTTGGCGCATGTCGATGCGGGCGCGCGCAACCTGCTGCGGCTCGTTCAACTCAGCGGCAAGAAAGTGCCCGTATTCGTCGGACGCGCCACGCCGCTGGAAGGCGCCCGCGAGTTCCCAGCCGCCTGGCGCAAAAGCGCGGATGAACTTCCGGGTGTCATGCTGCCGCAAGCGGCCGGTCAGCCCGAAACGCGCAGCGCGCTGAGCTACTATCAGGAGCGGCTAAAGCGGCCAGCCCGGATTCTGGCCTTGGGTCCGCTCACCAATCTGGGCGAGTTGCTCGGGAAAATGCCCGCGCTGGCGGCCAACATCCGTGAACTCACCATCATGGGCGGCGCGGTGCGCGTGCCCGGCAACCTGCGTGACGGCAACTATTTTACTGGCGGCAACCTGTTGGCTGAGTGGAACATCTACCTGGATCCGCGCGCGGCCGACGTCGTATTCACGCAAGTATTCGGCTGGTGTCGCTCGATGCCACCAACCGCGTGCCCATCCGGATGAGCTTTGTTCGCCAGTTTACCGACGGAGCGATCGGCACTCCGCTAGGGCGCTTCATGATCGACTTGTTCCGGCAGGAAGAGCCGTTGATCCGGCAGCGTATCTACTATGCCTGGGATCCGCTCGCCGCCGTGGCCATGGTGGAGGGTGTCGTTTCGTTTTCGCCGATCCAGGTGGGCGTGGTACGGCAGGGGCCTGAAGAAGGCCGCACGCGCGAAACGTGGAAGGGCCGTCCCAATCTCACTTACTCGAGTAATGCCGATCCCGCCGCTTTCTACACGGCCTTTTACAATGCCTTCGCTTCTGAGAAAAAGATCTATGACTTACTCGTGAAATCGGCTACGCTGATCGATCCCAAGAACGGCATCAACCGGGTGATGGACGTCGCGATCAAGGATGGCCGGGTTGCCGCCGTGGCCGCCAATATTCCCGCGTTGCGCGCCACCCAGACGATTGAAGCCAAAGGCTACTACGTCACCCCGGGCCTGATTGATATCCACGTGCACGTCTTTGCCAGCACCGGCAAGCCAGGCGTCTACAATGGCGACAACAGTGTCTGGCCGGATGGCCACACCCTGCGTTCCGGTGTGACGACGGTGGTGGACTGTGGCAGTTCCGGCGCGCTTGAGTTCGCGCAATTCAAGCAACACATCATTGACCGTTCGAAGACCCGTGTGCTCTCCTGGCTCAGCATTGTGAAGGCCGGTATGACCCACACGCAGGAGCAGGACACGACGCTGATGGACGTCGCGGCGGCCGTCGCCACCGCCAAGCAGTATCCGCGGGACATCGTCGGCTTTAAGACCGCGCACTTCGAAGGTCCGGAATGGACCCCGGTGGACCGGGCCCTGGCCGCCGGCCAGCAAACCGGCCTGCCGATCATCGTCGACTTCGGCCTTTTCCGGCCGGAGCGTCCGTTCAGTGATCTCGTCACCAAGAAGTTGCGGCGCGGCGATATCTACACGCACATGTACCTGGACCGCGTCCCCATGTTCGACGCGCAAGGCAAAGTGCAGCCCTTCTGGGCCGAGGCCCGCCAACGCGGCGTGCTCTTCGATGTTGGCCACGGGGGTGGAAGCTTCGTCTGGAAGCATGCGGTTCCCGCCGCGCAGCAGGGCCTGTGGCCGGATTCCATCTCCACGGACCTCCACATCAATTCCATGGTGGGTGGCATGAAGGACATGCTGAACGTCATGTCGAAGTTCCTGATTTTGGGCATGCCGCTGGAAGAGGTGATTGCCAAATCCACCTGGAACCCGGCGAAGCAGATCCGGCGCGAGGAGCTTGGCCATCTTTCTGTAGGTGCCCCGGCGGACTTGGCGATCCTCAGTGTGCAGCACGGTAAGTTTGGCTACTTCGACGTCGATAGCACGCGGCGCGAAGGCGACCGCAAGCTGCAAGGCGAACTCACCATTCTGGGCGGCCGGATCGTCTGGGACTTGAACGGCTTATCCACCCCAGCCTGGGACGAGCAGTAGGCTCAAATTTGCCCCGCTCCTGCCGATAAGCCCTTCGAGATGGGCTGTTGCAGGCTGCTTTGGATTCTCGCTCTGGTCGTTTCTGGTCCGCGCCTTCTTGCGGAGCAGTACCCGTTTCGAGTCTATGATCAGACCGCTGGCTTGGCGAACCCCACCGTGCGGGCGATTGAAAGCGACCGCGAGGGTTTCCTGTGGATTGGCACGGCGAACGGCCTTTATCGCTACGACGGTTCGCGTTTTCGGGCCTACAATGAAGCGCACGGGTTACCGGGAAATCGCATTACGGCTCTCCTCAGTGCGCCTGATGGGACTCTTTGGGTAGCGACGGAGACCGGCTTGGCCCGGCGCAAGGGCGATCATTTTGAAGTCGTGAATCTGGGGCGGAAGATCATGACGGTTCCTGGCAGCCTGTTGGCATGGCATCCCACGGCGGGAGTCCTGTTCACCTCAAGCGAGGGGCTGGTGGCGATCAACGCGAAACTCACTTGGCTGAGTCCGCGGGGTGCGTTTGCGGTGACGGTGGACCGGCAGGGACGCATCTGGTTCGGTTGCCCGAAGGCGATCTGCCGCCTGGACGACTGGCGCGCGCCGGGTGCGCTCGTGCGCTACAAAGACTACGACGGTATCCCGGTCTCCACTCGATGGAATGCGTTGGCGCATGACCATACCGGCCGCATTTGGGCGCGCAGTACCGATGGCGTGGCGGTATTAGAAGGCGATCGCTTTCGCGCGGCCGGCATTGAAGCTCACACTTCGGCCTACGCCGGCCTGTTCGTGGATCGATTGGGAAGGGTGCTGGTTCCTTCTGATCAGGGCCTCTGGATTCATGAAGCTGGGCACTGGTCTTTGGTCGATTCCACTCGCGGTTTGCCCATGGACTCCACCGTCGCCGTGGGTGAAGATCGCGAAGGCGCGCTGTGGGTAGGCACGGCCGCGGCCGGCTTGGCTCGCTGGTTGGGCGACGGCAACTGGACCAGTTGGACCAAGAGCGACGGTTTGCCGAATGCCTCCGTTTGGTCGATTGTGCGCGACCGCCAGGGCCGCCTATGGGCGGGCACCAACCATGGCGTCGTCCGTTTTGGAAAAGCGCCCAAGGTCTGGGTGAGGAAAGACGGCTTGGCCGATGTTCGGGTGCTGCGGTTGGCTGAGGATCGCGCGGGAAACATGTGGATGGCCAATGGCCGGGAACTCGCGCGGATCCAAGCTGGTGGCGATACGGTGCAACGCTTCGGTGCAGCGGAGGGCTTCGAGTCCGGCGGCGCGTTTGCCGTGCTGGTGGATCGTGCGGGCTGGCTTTGGGGCGCCGGTTTCCGGTCGCTTTATCGCGCGCGTACCGACACGCCAGTTCCCAAGTTCGAAAAGATTCAGTTGCCCGGAGCCCGTCCGGACACCTGGTACTTCGATCTCTTTGAGGCGCCGGATGGAGCGCTTTGGGTGGCCTCTTCGGCCGGACTCTATCAACGTCCGCCGAATGGCGAGTGGCGCCGCTATACGCAAAAAGAGGGTTTGCAGAGCCTCGCTGTTTCGAGCGTCGCTCAAGATTCCGTGGGCCGCATCGTGGTGAGTTATCGCGAGGCTTACGGCGTATCGATGTTGGAGAAGAGCGAGACTTGGCGCCATTACGGCGTGGCGCAAGGGTTGAGTTCGAACAAAGTCCATTTGGTGCGCCGCGTGGACGACTCCATCTGGATTGGAACCGACCATGGCGTGGATATCCTGCGCCGGGGTGGGCTGGAGCATGTCGACCGGGAATCCGGTTTGGCGTGGGACGACACGAATGCCGGGGCCTTTCTGGCCGAAGCTGATGGCACGGTTTGGCTGGGGACCACCAGGGGCATCAGCCGTTATCAGCCGCGGCATCAACGGGCTGCGGCCGCGCCCCCGCCAGTCCGCATCATGGCGGTGCGGTTCGGCGGAAAGCCCGCCTATCAGAACGGCTTGCAGCTTCCGTTTCGCCAGCGACCAGCAGAGTTCGACCTGGCCGCCTTAACTTACGACATGCCAGGCCGCGTCAAGCTGGAGTATCGCCTGGCCGGTTTTGATGATCAGTGGCGCGAGGCCAAGCAGGCGCAGGTGGTCTTCCCGTCTCTGCCGGCTGGTAAGTATCGCTTTGAGGCGCGCGCCCGCAATGCCCGCGGCCTGTGGAGCGTGAAGCCGGCCACCTATGAGTTCGAGGTGTTGCCGCCGTGGTGGCAAACCAGTTGGGCCATCGCTCTCGGGATTGCGGCTGTTGCCGGTCTCGTGCGACTGTTCCTGTATTGGCGCATGCGCGTGGTGCTGGCCCGTCAGCGCCGGCTGGAGCAGGCCGTGGTGGAGCGTACCGCCCGCATTCAGGAACAGAAGACCGAGATTGAGCATCTGCTGGTGGAGACTCAGGCCGCCAATCGCCACAAGACTGAGTTTCTGGCCAACATGAGTCACGAGATCCGTACGCCGTTGAACGGTGTACTTGGCATGAGCCGGTTGATCGCCCGGACGAATCTCGACGCCGAACAGCGTGACTACGTCGAAGAACTCGAAAGCTCCACGCGTTGGCTGACGGCCATGCTGAACGACATTCTTGACTATTCGAAGGTGGAGGCCGGCACGCTCGAACTGGAGAGTGTCCCGTTCCGTCCCCGGAAGGTGATTGAAGAGTGCACCGCCACTTTCGCACCCGTGGCCGCGGCGCAGCGCCTGGAACTGCGCACCGTGGTCGAGGGCGACTCCCAGGTGCTGGGGGATCCCCTGCGTCTGCGTCAGATCCTCTCCAACCTACTCAGCAACTCAGTGAAGTTCACTCCTTCCGGCTCCATCGAGTTGCGAGCCTGCTGTCTGGTGTCGGATGCCAAGAATGCCCAATGGGAGTTCAGCATCACCGATACCGGCATCGGCATCTCGGCTGAGAAGAAGGCCCAGGTCTTTGAAGCCTTCCGGCAGGCCGACGGGTCGCTCACGCGCCGCTTCGGCGGAACCGGGCTGGGCCTCGCTCTTTGCACGAAGCTCGCCCACGTGATGGGTACGCAACTTGAACTGGAGAGCGAGGAAGGGAAGGGAAGCCGGTTCTTCTTCCGCGTAAGTTTCGCGCTTGCCCCGGCGGTAAAGGCGACTCACACCAACTCCTCCAATGAACTGCGGCCGCTGCGGCTCCTGCTGGCCGAAGACAATCTCGTCAATCAGAAGGTTGCTTCGCGTCTGCTGGAGAAAATCGGCCACAAGGTGATTATCGCCAACAACGGTGTCGAAGCTGTGGCCCGTTTCAAGGAGCAGGCTTTCGATGCGGTGCTGATGGACATCCATATGCCCGAGATGGACGGCTTCGAGGCCACCCGCCTCATTCGCGACTGGCAGCGTGAGCAGGGCCTGGAAGTCCCAGTGATTGCCGTCACTGCGCGCACCATGCAAGGTGACCGTGACGAAGCCTTGCGCTCCGGCATGGCGGGCTATCTGTCAAAGCCTCTGGAGATTCAGGACCTGCTCGCGATGCTTGGCAAGCACACCAAACCACCAGTGGCCGCCTAGAATCGATAAAGTTGGTTAACGCTTGCGGTGGCAAAACTGTCCTATTTGCTGAAAGGACATTTCACCCATGAAACTCATTCGTTCTCTCCTGCTTCTGGCCGCCGCAAGCCTGATGGCTTTCGCCGGAGGACTCTATCTTGAAGTCAGCCCGGGCGCTTCCGGCTCCTTACTTACCGCAAAGGTTACCGCTTGTCATGAGCCGGCCAAGTCCACCGTCACCGCCTATCTGGTCACCTTCGTCGGTGGGCAACTCCAACGGCAGCCGATCAAAGTTGCGCCGATTGTCAACCAGCCCGGTGTCTTCAGTATCTTTGGAGCGCTTCCCGACACCCGGGCGGTGGTGGAGCTGGCCGTCACGAATCCGCAATTCAAGGACTATCAACCTCGGGTGCTGATCCGTTCCGAGTCCGGCAAACTTCAGCTCGCCAGCAAGCAGCACTTCTTTAGCGTGCCGCCCAATCCCGGCGACTATCGTCAGGCCTTGCAGGGAGCTCAGGCGTCGACTGACTGAATGATGATGCTCAGCGGCCTCGTCCACCCTCCGGCCTCTGCTGCGTCCGAAGCGGACTGGGTCGCTGCGGCCCAACGGGGCGATCGCCAGGCGTTCGCCCTGTTGCACCAGCGCTACCACCGAATGGTGCATGGCATCCTTCTCTCCTATGTGCCTCACTCCGACGCTGAGGACCTACTGCAGGAGGTCTTTCTGCATGCGATGCAGAAGTTGTCCAGTCTGCGTGAGCCGGCGGCGTTTGGCGCGTGGCTGGCCACCATCAGCCGCAACTTCAGTGCCACCCACCATCGGCGGCAGCGCCGGACAGAGCCCGTCACCGAATGGAATGCGGGCCAGACGCATCCGCGGGAAGCCGCCCGTCTGCAGGATGAATCCGAAGTGCTCGACGCGATTCGCCGTCTTCCCGCCACTTACTGCGAGACCTTGATGCTCCGGCTCGTGGAAGGCATGACGGGGCCCGAGATTGCCGCCCAAACCGGCTTGGCGCCGGCCTCCGTGCGGGTGAATCTCTGCCGCGGCATGAAGTTACTCCGCGATGAGCTTGGCGAAAGCTACTTCGCGCAGAAAGAGGACGGCAATGCCTGAAGACGACTATCTGTGGGATCAATCCGGCAGCCCAGATCCGGAGATCGTCCGGCTCGAAAAGCATCTCCAGCGCTTTGCCGCGCCGCCGCCGCGCTTGCGTCATCGGCGTCCAATATGGCGGTGGATGGCGCTTGCCGCGGGAGTGGCTTTGAGCATCGTTGCATGGAGAGCCACCCGGCCCGCCCCCGAGTCCGTTTGGCAACTCGAATCGGGCCGCAAGTTGGCGCTCGGCGAGAAGATACGTACAGGGCCCTCACAGAGCGCAAGCTTGGCGGCGCATTCCGTGGGCAGCCTGCGGTTGGCCCCCAATTCCACGCTGCAGGTGGTGCGCTCCGGCCCCGGCGACCAGCGCCTGGCGCTCTCGCAAGGAACTTTGCACGCCGTCATCTGGGCGCCCTCCAAAAGCTTCGCGGTCGACACTCCGGCCGGCACCAGCATTGACCTGGGCTGCGCTTACTCGCTGACGGTTGAACAAGACGGCACCGGGCTGGTCTCTGTGTCCACTGGCTGGGTCGCCTTTCAGGCTGGGCAACAGGAGTCCTTCATTCCTGCCGGAGCCGCTTGCCGGACGTTGCCGCGCAAGGGGCCAGGTTTGCCGTACTTCACCGATGCATCCCGCGCATTCACCCAGGCCATCGAACATTGGGAAAGTACGGGTAACGCGGAGGAGTTACTCAGCGAAGCCCGCCCGCGCGACGCAATTACGCTGTGGCATTTACTCCAGCGCACTCAAGGTGCTGCCCGGCGTCAGGTCGTCTTGCGGCTGTCTCAGCTCTTGCCGCAAGTGGATGCCGCGGGCCTGGAACGAGGCGATCCGGCCGCAATCACCCATGCCTGGAACGCCTTGGGGCTGGGCACTGCCGATTGGTGGCGCTCCTGGAAGCACCCTTGGGCGGGTTGAAGCTATTTCTCCCGCCACGCCTTCGCTCGTGCGGCCCAGGCCTTCGCCTCCGGTCTTCGACGATGCTTCAGAAACTGCGCGTATTCGGCGGCGACCTCCGAGACGTGGGGGAACGGCGGCAATGCAGCTCGCGCATAGGCGGAAATTGCCTCGCGGTAGTAGCGGTCGGTTTCGGCTTCGCGCTTCTGTGCGCGGCTCAACCGGGCCAGGTGGTACAACGCCATGGCGCGCGTTGTGTCCGCCATGGCTGAGCCATCGCTTTCCGCGCGGATGGCGCGCTGCAAAACAGGCTCCGCCTCTTCCTGCCGCCCCTGCTCGAACTGCATGACCGCAATGTAGATGTCCGCGATGCGCATTTCCGCCGGTAACCGATGCTTTTCCAGAATGCGTCTCGACTCGAGGAAGTTCTTTTCGGCCAGTGCGAACTTGCCATCGCCCGCCAGTACCGCGCCGATCTCCATCAGCGTGGACCCGGCCATCGCCGCGTCCACGCCGCGCAGTTCAACCGTTTTGCGGTGCGCCAGGCGCAATAGCGGCAACGCGCGCGCGCTGTCCTGCTGATAGCGATAGAACGTACCCAGGTAGGAGGCTGCCGCGGCCAGGGCTTCCGGCGCTCCGTTCGCTTGCGCCTGCCGGTAGCTTTCCTGCAACAAGGCTTCGGCCTCCTGTTCTCGTCCCTGCAACAACAGGGTGAGGCCAAGGTAAGAATCGGCGGCAACTCGTTCGGGGTGCCCGGCGGGCAGCGTCTTCGTCCACCGCGCGAGGCAGTGGCGGGTGACCTGTTCGGCTTGCGCGAACCGCCCCTCCCGTAGGTGACGGTCGGCTACGGTCTGCAGTTCCGCTGAGCCTCCGGGACAGTTGTCCTGTGCTGCGGCGAGTGGCCACAAGGCGGCCATCAAGGTCCACTTCAGAATGCGAAACATGGGTCACTCCTTCAAAGAAGGCATTCCCCTTGCCTGTGATTCAATACGACAGCGAAGGGCTTTGGTTCGCCGGGAGCGAAGGAAAATTATGTCCCTGAATCGGACAGTGCGCGTGTTCGCACACTCAGCTTGGCTACACTGGTAGTTTCCTCATGCAAGCAGGTATTGTCGGTCTTCCCAACGTGGGTAAATCCACGCTCTTCAACGCGCTCACCAAGTCCCGCAAGGCGATGGCGGCGAACTATCGTTTCTGTACCATCGAACCAAACGAAGGTGTCGTTACCGTTCCTGACGATCGCCTGGCCGTGCTCAGCAAGATCTCCGGCTCAGAGAAGCTGGTTCCTGCTGTATTCCAGTTCGTCGATATCGCCGGACTGGTGGCCGGTGCCAGCAAGGGCGAAGGCCTCGGCAACCAGTTTCTGGCCCACATTCGAGAGGTGGACGCCATTGTCCAGGTTGTGCGCTGTTTCGAGAACTCGCAGATCGAGCACGTCATGGACTCGGTGGACCCCGTGCGCGATATCGAAATCATCAACACCGAACTGATCCTGGCCGATCTCGATTCGCTCGAGAAGCAGAAGGGCAAGCTGCCCAAGCTGGCCAAAGGCGGCGACAAACGCGCCCAGGCGGCTCTCGATCTGATTCCCCGGCTTGAGCCGCATCTCTCGTCCGGCAAGTACGCCGTAACGCTCGAGATGACGCCCGAAGAGCAGGCCGTCGCCAAGACGTTTTTCCTGCTTACCAACAAGCCCACCATTTATGCCTGCAACGTGGCCGAGGGCGATTTGGCCGATCCGGAGGCGAACCCCTTCGTGCAGAAGGTGCGCCAATACGTGGCTGAACACCATGAGACCATTGCCGTCGTCGTCTCCGCCGAGATTGAAGCCGAACTGGTGATGCTGGATCCGGCCGAGGCCCAGGAGTATTTGAATGACCTGGGCGTAACCGAATCCGGCGTCGGCAACCTGATTCGTGCCGCGTATCATATCCTCGGCTTGCGGACCTATCTCACCACCGGCGTCAAGGAGACACGCGCCTGGACGATTCGCGCCGGCTGGAAGGCGCCCGCCGCAGCCGGCGTCATTCACTCCGACTTCGAGAAGAGCTTCATCAGCGCCGAGACGATTGCCTACGACGACCTGGTGAGCCTGGGTTCCTACGCCAAGGCCCGGGAAGTCGGTAAGCTGCGCACGGAAGGCAAAGAGTACGTGGTGCAGGATGGCGACGTAATGGAGTTTAAGACCTTCGTATGAACCGTAGAACGTTTCTTGCCGCTTCCACTGCCGTGGCCAACGCCCAGGCTCCACCCAAGAAGATCGCCGCCATTATTACGGAATACTGGAAAGGCTCCCATGCCGATGTCGTCGTCGGCAAGTATCTCGAGGGCTACAATCAGGACGACCGGCCGCCGTACCCGCGCTCGAAGATCGCTTCGATCTTTACCGAGCACGTACCTGCCCGAGACATGAGCCGCGAGCGCGCGAAGAAGTACAATGTGCCGATCTTCCGCACGGTGCATAACGCGCTGACGCTCGGCGGTGACCGCCTCGCCGTGGACGGTGTCCTGCTGATTGGGGAGCACGGTGAGTATCCGATGAACGAGAAGGCGCAGACGCTGTATCCGCGTTTCGAGATGTTTCTCAAAATCACGGATGTGTTTCGCCAAAGCAAGCGTTCCGTTCCGGTCTTCAATGACAAGCATCTGTCCTTCGATTGGCGCCAGGCCCAGCGCATGGTGGAGATCTCGCGCGAACTGCGTTTCCCCATGCTGGCCGGTTCGTCGGTACCCGTAGCGCAACGCATCCCGGCGATCGACGCGCCGTTCGGCAAGAAGCAGAATCACGCGGTCGCAATTTCCTATAGCGGCCTGGACATCTATGGCTTCCATGTCCTCGAAGCGTTGCAATGCATGACCGAGCGGCGGCAAGGCGGAGAAACCGGCGTACGCTCCGTCCAATGCCTGCAGAATCAAGCCTGTTGGGACTTTATCGCCAAGAATGGCTGGGTGCAGAAGCTTTTCGATGCTGCGCTCACGCGGAGTAACACGCGGAAGTCCGGCACCCCGCAGCAACTCGTGAAGGAGCCGACGGTCTTTATCGTCGACTATGTGGATGGCTTGAAGGCCGCGGCTTTTTTGATGACCGGCATGGTGGAAGACTTTACGATCGCCATCGACCTTGAAGGTCAATCCGCGCCACTCACCACGTTGATGAACCTGCAGAACAACCGGCCGCACCATCATTTCGGCACGCTGGTGAAGAACATTGAGGCCATGTTTGAAACGGGCCGTCCGCCTTATCCGGTGGAGCGCACCATGCTCACCAGCGGCATTCTCGATTTCGGGCTGGAATCGCGCTTCCGCGGCTATGTGAAGCTCGATACCCCGCAGTTGGCCAGCGTTCGTTACCAAGCCAATAATGGTTCGCACTTTTCCACGAAAGGCTGGGGCCCGGATGGTAAACGGCTCGACTAAAACGCCTGGCCGATACTGAAGAAGAAGCCGCCGCGGGACTCGCCTGGGCGGCGATCCAGCTTGAAGCCGTAATCGAGTCGGATCAGGAAGTAGGGAGTGCGGATGCGCAAGCCCATTCCGGCCGCTTTGCGTAAGTCGCCAAAGCTGACGTCCGAGGCGCGCTGATAGGTATTCCCGACGTCGATGAAACCCACGGCATCGAAGATACTCACCATCGGGAAGCGTAGCTCATTGTTGAAGAGCATCACGGCATCGCCGCCTTCGGGATCGCCCAGGAAGTCTTTGGGGCCGAGCGTATTCTGCGCAAAGCCGCGCAGGGTTGTGCCGCCGCCGGCAAAGAAGCGTTCGCTCGCCACCAGATTCTGTCCCCCTAACCCGCGAGCCAAGCCGAAGCGCGCCGCGCTCGCGTAAATCAGGCGTGGCTTTTTCAGGCCGCCGCTCATGGGAATCTCCTTAGCCTTGCCGAGTGCGATGTACTTGAAGTACTGCGAGTAAGAACGAATGAAGCGGACGTCCGAGCCGAGTAACTCTGGCGCCCATTCGAAGGCGTTCGAGATAAAGGAGCCTCGGGTGGCGTCGAGAATGTCGTCGCGGGAGTCCCGGTTCATCGTGAAGGTCAAAGGTGCGACGCGCAGGGTCACGTCGAACGGCAGAAAGTCATCCGGGATCTTTTCGTAAGTGTGCACGCGCTCCAGGCGGTAGCCGTAGTTGATTAAATAGAGGCGCTTGAAGCGGGTCTCCTGCTGAACGCTCACGCCGACCCGATCGGTGATGAACGTCGGCAGAAATGCGCGATTGACGAAGGCGGAAGCGATGCTTTGGAGCGGGAAATGGCGCAACAGCGGCTGGCTGAAGAAGACGCGGCCTTCGCGGAAGTCAGTGTCGTAGCGGAGGCGGCCGCCGATGGCGCGCGCCGAGCCGAGAGAATTACGGTTGGTGAAGTCGACCACGGCACCGGGGCCGCGGTCCGTGTCGAAGTAAGCGCCGTAGCGGAGGTCAAAGGGCTGCACCTCGCGCACCTTGGCCCGCAGCAGCATTGGCTTCACGCCGGGGGCGCTGACATCGCCCGTGGGCACGCGCTCCAGATCCACCAGGGCGAAGGCGCCGGTGCTGTAGAGGTTGCGGCGCGATTCGGCCAGCTTCGCGGGCTCCAGCGCCTCGCCCGTCTTTACTGCGATCTGGCTGCGAACCAGTTGCTCGCTGGTGGCATCGTTGCCCGTCACTTCGATCTTTTCGACGACTTCCTTCGGCCCTTCGGTGATGCGATAGGTGACATCCACTTTGCCTTGGCCACGCTCGACGCTCGTTTCAACCTGCGCGTCGTGGTAGCCCGCGGCATAGTAGAGTTCGCGCAGTTGATCCAACGAAACCTGGCGGAGAGGTAACTGATACGGTTCGTCCGCCTTCAACTCGCTCTTCTCAGTGAGTAACTCGGGCTTCATGGCGGTGTTGCCTTCGAACTTCACCGACGCCACCTGATAGCGTGGCCCTTCGGTGACCGGCACCTTGACGCTGGCTTTGCCATCGGCGAAGGCGACTTCCGGGGTGCGAACCGTGGCGTCCAGATAGCCGTGTTCGCGGTAGTAGCTCTGCAGGAGGTCGCGTACCTTTGGCGTATCCAGATAGAGAGCGGCCCGCAGATCGCGCCGTTTGAGTAGGCCGCGCAACTCGCTTTCCTCGATGCCGGCGGCACCAGGGAAGGAGAGTTCGGCGGCATCGTACTTCGGACCGGTCTGAATATCGAAGGTGACCAGCTTGCGATCGGTGACCGTAACTTTCGGTTCGATCGACGCTTCCAGATAGCCGTCCTCGATCAGCGAAGTCCGCATCGCGCGCGTAGCGTCGTCGGTGCGCTGGGCATCGAAGACGCCGTCACTCCAGATCGACCGGACCTGCTTCTCGACCTTGCGGCCCGGCTTCCAGCCTTCGTAGGCGAAAGTGAGTGGCGGACCCGCGTCGATGCTAAGTGCAAGGTCCACCGTGTTCACTTTGATGTCGCGCTGCACTCTCACGCGCGCTTCGAGCAGGTTCTCGTCGCGAAACAGTTTTTCGAGACGATCCAGCCCCTTGCGCACTTCGAAGAAGTCATAGCGTTTGCCGGACTTATTCTTGAACTTATCGCGTAGCTTCTTCTCGGG
>JALHNI010000136.1 GCA_022843605.1 Bryobacter sp. | reverse complement strand
CTGCTTCGCGCAAGAGGATCGTGACAGCGATTTTCTCACCTACATTTCGACGCCTGAGGCGGTGCCTGCCATCCCGGCGAGGTTCCGCACGCAAACGGTTTCCACGAATCCCTTCCTGCGTTTAGGGGCGGAGATTCCGTTTAGCCTGATGCGCGAGCGGCCGGATTTGTTGCATGTGCAATATACGAGTCCTCTAGTGTGCCCGGTACCGATCGTGGTGAGCGTTCATGACGTCAGCTTCCTGGAGCATCCCAGCTATTTTTCGCGGGCCCGAGCGACTCAGTTGCGCGTAACAGTGAAGCGGACCGTGCATGCGGCGGCGCGTATCCTGACGCCGAGTGCCTTCTCGCGCAAGTCCGTGGCGAAGGCTTATAACCTGGACCCCGACCGCATCAGCGTGATCTATAACGGCGTTTCACCGCAGTTCCGCCCCGTTTCGCAGGAGAGTGCCGCGACTTGGCTTTTGCGCCATAAAGATGTCGCTTGGCCTTTCGTGTTAACGGTGGGTGATCTGCAGCCGCGCAAGAATCATCTTGGGCTGATCAAGGCTTTTGAGAGTGTGATTCGGCAGCATCCGGAACTACCGCACCGGCTCGTGTTCGCCGGCAAGGACACATGGTTCTCGCCGACGGTGCGTGCCGCGGCGCAAGCAAGCAGCATCGCGGACCGCATTGTGTTTCTGGGCTTCGTCAGCGACGAAGAGCTGGTGCAGTACTATTCAGCCTGCGACGTTTTCGTCTTCCCTTCGTTCTATGAGGGTTTCGGCATTCCGATTCTGGAGGCGATGGCCTGTGGACGGGCCGTGGCTTGCAGTAACACGTCGGCGATGCCGGAGGTGGCGGACTCCGCGGCGCTCCTGTTCGATCCCGAGAATACTCAGGAGATGGGCCGCGCCATCAACGACCTGCTGATTGATCCGCAACTTCGCGCGCGGATGGGACGTCTGGGTCTACAGCGGTCAACTCTGTTTCATTGGAATCGCGCGGCGCAGGAGACCCTGGCCGCCTATTACTCGGTGGCTTCCGAGAGCCGTGCCAGAAGTATGGCCGCCAAATCGGTACCGGTGCCCCGTTCATGAAACTCTTCTTTTTCTGCCTGCTCACGCTGCCTTTGGCCGCGCAAGAGTCCTTGCGGTATTCCATCAATTGGGCTAGCGGCCTCAGCCTTGGCGAAGCAACTTTGTCTTCGGCCCCGGCCAAGAGGTCCGATGGCCAGGCTGCCATGCAATTCAGCATGCGCTTGGACGCCTCGATTCCGGGATTCGCGGTGGTTGACGAATTTAAGTCGTTGGCGAGTGCGAACTACTGCTCAATCGAATTTAACAAGAGCCTGATGCATGGCAAGCGCAAGAGCAAAGAGACGGTGGAGTTCGCCAAGGGCGAGGCCACGCGGAAAACGCTCGACGGCGGCGGCAAGACAACTTTTTCCACGCCCAGCTGCCCCAAGGACGCGCTGACGTTTCTGCAGTATGCCCGCCAGCAGATTGCCCTGGGGAAGGTGCCGGCGTCAGAGCCGGTGAATTTCGGCGCGACTTATCAGGTCCGTTTCGACTATGCCGGCGAGCAGAAGATCAAAGTGTCCGATGCCATGGCTCAGGCGGATCGGCTGATTGGTTTCGTGAAGGGGCCTAAGTCAGAGTTTACTTTTGAGATCTTCTTTGCTCGCGATGCCCAGCGGACGCCTTTGCTGATTAAAGTGCCCTTTACTCTGGGAACGTTTTCGATGGAGCTGGTCCGCTAGCGATGGCGCGCCTGCGCGTAGCCTTCTTTTCCCCTTTGCCCCCGGTAAAGAGCGGTATTGCCGACTATTCAGCGGCCCTGTTGGATCCGTTGCGCGAACAGGCAGACGTGACGGTGTTTACCGACACGCCGCCGCACTTTGACCCCACTCGCTACGATGCGTTGCTCTATCAGATGGGCAACAATCCCTATCACGATTTCACCTACTCCCTGGCGCTCGAGCATCCCGGGGTGGTGGTGATGCATGAAAGCAATTTGCACCATCTACATGCCGAGCGTACGATTAAGCGGAACAACTGGGACGCTTACATCGAAGAAGTCACTTACGACGGCGGAGAGACGGCGCGCGTATTTGCGGAGCGGGTGAGGCGCTTAGAGGTTGGGCCGGACTATGAGGGTGTGCCGATGCTGCGGCGCCTGCTGGAGCGGTCGCGCGGGGCGATCGCGCACTCGAAGTTTGTGGCGGCGGATCTTGAACGGGCTGGCTTTAGCGGTCCTACGGCGGTGATTCCGCATGGCGCCTGGATACCGCTCGACGCTGACCGTCTCGGTGCCAGAGAGAAGCTGGGGCTGGGTCCCCGGACTCCGCTGATCGGTGTTTTCGGCTTCCTGAAGCCGTACAAGCGAATCGCAGAGAGTTTGCGCGCCTTCCGCAGATTATTGCGCGTGGAGCCGAATGCGCGGATGATCCTGGTGGGCGAGCCGCATCCGGATCTGCAACTCGACCATTTGCTGGGCACGCTGGAATTGCGCCATGCGGTCCGGGTTCTTGGCTTTACTCCGATCGAGGAATTTACCAGCCTGATGGCCGCGTGCGACGTGATCCTCAATTTGCGCTATCCCACGGTGGGTGAGAGTTCGGGCACGCTGCTGCGCGCATTGGGCTTGGGCCGCGCGGTGATGGTGTCGGATTTGGGTTCGTTTCGTGAGTTTCCCGACGACATTTGCCTGAAGGTGCCGGTGGGTCCGACAGAGGAGGACTTGATCTTCGAGTACCTCAATCTACTGATCTCCCGGCCGGACTTGGCGCGCGCCATGGGCGACCGGGCCGCGGATTGGGTGGCGCGCGAATGCAGTTGGCCGTTGGTGGCCGAGCGATACGTCGAGTTTCTCAGTGCGGTGAAGGACGGCCGGGAAGTTGTCTTAAAGGCTGCGGCTCCGTCAGCCATGGAGCCGATTCAGGTGGAACTCGAGGATGTCTCCAATTGGGTGGCCGATCCTGCCGCGCAAGGCTATCTCGACCATCACGCGGCCCGGTTTCAGAAGACGCTGGAACTCACGCCTCCGGGTGACGAGTCGCAGCGCATCCTGGAGATGGGCGCTTACATGCAGATCACGCCGGCCCTCAAATTCAAGCTGGGCTATGGGGAAGTACGTGGCTGCTATTTCGGACCCGCGGGCAAAACTGACTCGCGAGAAGTGACGTCAGCGGAGGGCGAGCGCTTTGCCTGTGAGATCGACCTCTTTGACGCCGAGCACGACATCTACCCTTATCCGGACGGCCACTTCGATACGGTACTTTGCTGCGAACTCATCGAGCATTTGAAGGAAGACCCGATGCATCTGCTGGCCGAGGTGAATCGCATTCTGAAGAGCGGCGGACACTTCCTGCTCACTACGCCCAACATTGCCAGTCTGCGGGCGATTTCAGCGATTCTGCACGGCTATCATCCCGGCTTCTTCCCTGCCTACTTGAAGCCTCCCGTCGATGGCGACGCTCGCCACGCTCGGGAGTATACGGCTAAAGAAGGCTATCTCCTGCTCCACGACGCGGGCTTCGAAGTGGTGAAACTCGAGACTGGCCCGTTCCGGCAGGAGCCGAAACCGGAACTGGCTTGGGTAGTGACGATGCTGCGTCAGTTCGGCATGCCGGAGGATTTGCGGGGCGACGGCCTCTACGTCCTCGGCCGCAAGGTGGGTGCCGTGCGCAGCCGCTATCCTTCGTGGCTCTACAACTGAACGTTATCATCGAGGCATGAACCGGCGGGAGTTGCTTCTCGTAGGCTGGGCCGGTCCGGCCATCATGCTTGCGCCCATCGTGGTGAGCGTTCGAGTGCTGTTCGATGCTGGCGCACGTTCCGGTAGAGGCCTCGTGGCGAACGATTGCGCGAAGTTTCTTCACCACCAGGAAGTGGCGCGCCGGGAGTTTGCCGCGAGCGGAATTCACTTTCAGGTGGAGTACATCTCCGGGGCGTATCTACGCACGCAGGGCTATTCCGAGATCCCCGATCAGTTTCTGGCCTTGGGCCGCATCAATGTCTTTGTCTCCGATACGCTGCGGCTGGATGTGGATAGCCAGCGGACGGGTGGTGCGTCGGTCGGGCCGTGGCCAAGTCGGCCCGGAGTCTCCGGGAACAGATTTTACAAAACATTCTTCGGGTTGCGCGAAGCCGGCGGTAATACGCTGGGGCACGAATATGCTCACCATTTCGCGCGAGACACGACGGAGAGTCCGTCCACGACGGGGAACTTGTGGGCCGATTTCCGGAACGACTATTGGCTGTGGCGACAGCGTCGCGGAGCCGTGATCGAGGGGTTCCGGGTGTGTGCCGATCTGCCTTGGGCCAAGGCCGGGAAGAGAGCTTAGTACTCATAGACATGAACGAGTTGACTCAGGCGGAGGCATCCGGTTTCCGGACGGGTTCTGGAACTCGCAGAACCTGCTATGCTGATAATGTCTTTGACCGCTACCCGTTCATCACGTGTGCCTTCTGGCCGTCACTACCGTACGACCCTCTTGGTTTCCTCGAGCGACCTTATCGGATTTCAGTGCAGTCTGACAGAGACTAATTTAATCAGGACCGGATCCCATGACCAACATCTTTGTCGGTAATCTCAGCTTTCAGACCTCGCAGGACGAACTGTTCGCTGCATTCTCTAATTTTGGCGCCGTCGAGCGCGTGAATATCGTGACGGACCGTGACACGGGCCAATCCCGTGGTTTTGCTTTCGTCGAAATGACCGATCGCACGGCTGCTGAAGCCGCGATCTCGGCGTTGAACGGTAGCGAGCTCAATGGCCGCGCTATGAACGTCAACGAAGCGCGTCCGAAGCCCCAGGGCGGCGGCGGCGGTGGCTTCGGCAACCGTGGCGGCGGCGGCGGCTATGGCAACCGTGGCGGTGGCGGCGGCGGTCGTGGCGGTCGTGGCGGCAGCTCCGGCGGTCGTGGCGGCAGCGGCGGCGGCAATCGCTGGTAGTTAGTTCTTCAAATCCACAAAAGGGGCGAGCCTTCGGGCTCGCCCCTTTTGCTTTGCGGAAGCTTTGTGCCGCGCAAAGTGTGATTTACTCATACCGTGCTTACACGGCGCGACTTCGGCAAGACCGGTGCGGCAGCCCTCACCACGGCTTTCGGCTTCTCACTCGTTCCGGCACAAGCGGCCGTCCGCGAACTCAAGATCTCGCGCACGACACAGTCGCGTAGCGTTTGCCCGTACTGCGCCGTGGGCTGCAGCGTCATCGTACATTCGCTGGGAGACAAGGCCCGCAACGTGCGCTCGTCCGTCGTCCACATTGAGGGCGATCCGGACTCACCCGTCAATCGCGGGACGCTGTGTTCGAAGGGTATCTCTCTCAAGCAGTTCGTCAACTCTGACCGGCGGCTGACGCGTCCACTTTACCGGGCGCCAGGCGGCAAGGAGTGGCAGGCCATCTCCTGGGAGGAGGCCTTTGAGAAGATGGCGCGCGCTATCAAGGGTTCGCGTGACCGCGGTTTCGTTGAACGTGACGAGCAAGGCCGCACGGTCAATCGCCTCGAAAACATCGTCATGATGGGCGGTTGCACCGACACCAACGAGATTAACTACCTGTTGTCCAAGTTTCGCTTCGGACTCGGGCTGCTGCCCTACGAGAACCAAAGCCGGCTTTGACACGGCCCCACGGTGGCCAGTTTGGCCGCAACTTTTGGGCGGGGCGCAATGACCAACGGCTGGACCGATGTGGCAAACGCTGACGTCGTTCTGGTGATGGGCGGCAACCCGGCTGAGAATCATCCAGTCGGCTTCCGTTTCGTCATGGAGGCCCGCCTCAAGCGGAAGGCTAAACTGGTTTGCGTCGATCCGCGCTTCACGCGCACCGCCGCCGTCTCCGACTACTACGTGCCCATTCGCGCCGGCACCGACATCGCCTTTCTGGGCGGACTGATCCATCGTTCGGTGAGCACCGGCCAGTACCAGACCGATTACGTTCGTCAGCACACTAACGCCAGCTTCGTCATCAAGGAGGGCTTCGGCTTTGACGGCGGTTACTTCACTGGTTGGAACGCGGCAAAGAAGGCCTACGACAAGAGCACCTGGCAGTACGAACTAGGGCCCGATGGTTTCGCCAAGGTGGACGCCACACTCGAGCATCCCCGGTGCGTCTTTCAGTTGATGCGCCAGCACTATGCGCGCTACACGCCGGAGAAAGTCTCAGAGATTTGCGGTTGTACGGTGGCTGAGTTCGAGCGCGCAGCCGATATGGTGCTCGCCGCGCACGCCGAGGGGAAGACCGGCACAGTGCTCTATGCCCTCGGTTGGACGCAGCACTCGCACGCCGTGCAGTTGATCCACGCTGCGGCGATGGTGCAGTTGCTGATGGGCAACATCGGGATGCCGGGCGGTGGCGTGAACGCCCAGCGCGGTCACGCGAATATCCAAGGCTCCACCGACATGGGCGCCTGGAACATGCTGCCCGGCTATCTGAAGCTGCCACGCGCCCACTGGACTTCACTGGACGAGTATCTGAAGGCGAATACGCCCAAGGCGCTGCGCCCGAATTCGATGAACTATTGGGGCAATACACCGAAGTTCATGACGAGTCTGTTGAAGGCCTACTACGGTGCCGATGCCCGGCCGGAGAACGGTTTCGGCTATCAATGGCTGCCGAAGGCGGCGGAAACGGCGAACCATGGCTGGGCCTATTTCTTCGACGGCATGACGCAGGGCAAAGTGGATGGCCTGATCAGTTGGGGTATGAATCCGGTCGCCAACGGGCCCAACACGCGCAAGATGCTGATGGGCCTGTCGAAATTGAAATGGATGATCGTGGCGGAGGTCTTTGAGACGGAGACGGCGGGCTTTTGGAAGGCCAAAGAATTGGCGGAGAAGTATTACCCGAAGGCGGGGGACGCGGAGGGAATTGGAACGGAAGTCTTTCTGCTGCCCGCTTCCTGCTTTGCGGAGAAGGATGGTGCTTTCGTCAATTCGTCGCGCTGGCTGCAATGGAAAGAGACGAATCTTGAGCCGCCGGGCGATGCCAAGCGCGACCAGGAGATTATGTCCCGGCTCTTTCTTAAGGTCCGCGAATTGTACGAGAAGGAGGGCGGCACGGGGCCCGAACCGCTGGCCAAAATGAAGTGGGACTACGCGACGCCCCACGCGCCTTCCCTCTCCGAAGTGGCGCGTGAGATTAGCGGGCGAGATCTGCCGTCGGGCAAGCAGATCGCCGGCTTCGGCGAATTGAAGGATGACGGAAGCACGGTGGCCGGCTGCTGGATCTATGCGGGTTCCTACTCGGAGGCCGGCAATCTGATGGCGCGCAAGGGGCAGGAGGATCCGACTGGATTGGGGCTTTATCCCAACTACGCCTGGAGCTGGCCCGCGAATCGGCGCATCCTGTATAACCGCGCCTCATTGGATGCGGCAGGCAAGCCTTGGGATGAGACCCGGGCGCCCTTGCGTTGGGACGGGCTGCGCTGGAAGGGCGACGTTCCCGACTACAAGGCCGATGCTAAACCCGAGCAGCATGGAGCCTTTGTCATGCTGCCAGAGGGCGTGGCGAGGCTGTTTGCGCCGGAACTTGTGGAGGGGCCTTTTCCAGAGCATTATGAGCCGGCGGAGTCGCCCGTGGAGAATTCGTTGCATCCGCAGGTGAGCTTTAACCCAGCCGCTTGGGTGATTCAAGGTCTGGGCGATCAACTCGGCGAGGCCAAAGACTTTCCCTACGTCGGCATCTCCTATCGCCTGACGGAGCACTTTCATTATTGGACCAAGAATGTCGCTTCCAGCAGTCAGTTGCAGAGCAACTTCTTCGTCGAGGTTCCGGAGGCGCTGGCTCGCGAGAAGAGCATCCAGAGCGGCGACCTGGTGCGAGTGAGTTCGGCGCGAGGGAAAGTGGAGGGTCCGGCATTGGTCACGAAGAGGCTGCGGCCCCTGAAGATTTCCGGACGAACGGTGTTTCACGTCGGCTTGCCAATCCATTGGGGCTTTATCGGGCGAGTGAACGGCCCGCTGATTAACAACCTGACGGCGTCGGTGTACGATCCGAATTCCGGCACGCCGGAATACAAAGGCTTCCTGGTGAACCTGGAGAAACTATGACGCCGACGGTCGTTAAGCTGATCGACACGTCGCTTTGCATCGGTTGCAAGGCGTGCGAAGTCGCGTGCCAGGAATGGAACGACCAGGAATTCACCATAGGCACCTTCGGTGGTACCTATCAGACGATGCCGGATCTGGCGCCCAACTTCTGGAATCTGATCAAGTTCAACGAGCGCGAAACCGATGGCGGCCTTTCCTGGTTGATGTCGAAGTATCAGTGCATGCATTGCGGCGACCCGGGCTGCTTGCGCGCCTGCCCCGCGCCGGGGGCAATTGTTCAAGCTCGGAATGGCATCGTCGACTTCGTTTCCGACAACTGCATCGGCTGTGGGTACTGCATCACGGGCTGCCCGTTTGACGTTCCGCGGCTGTCTCCGGAAACGAAGAAAGTCTATAAGTGCACGCTCTGCTCTGATCGCGTCGCTGTGGGGCTCGAACCCGCATGCATCAAGAGTTGCCCGACGAATTGCCTGAGTTTCGGCGAGCGTACGGAGATGTTGCGCGTCGCCGAGAAGCGGGCTTCGGTGCTGAAGACGGATGGCTACGCCGAAGCCGGCGTGTACAATCCGCCCGGAGTGGGTGGCACCAACGTCCTCTATGTGCTGAAGGACGTAGCCGACCCGGTGTCATACGGCCTGCCGAAGGACCCCACCATTCCCTGGAGCGTCGTTCTCTGGAAAGGGCCCATCAAGTGGCTGGGTACGCTGCTTCTGGCGGGGGGCGTCTTGGGTTCGTTCTTTCACTATCTGAAGTTCGGCCCCAAGCATGAGGAGGCGGACGACGATGAACCGGTATAGCTTCGCTGAACGCACCGTACACTGGCTCTCGGCGCTCAGTTTCCTCTACGCGGCGTTCACCGGCTTGGCGATGTGGTCGCACAAGCTCTATTGGTTGGCCGCTGTTTTCGGTGGTGGGAACGCCACCCGTTTCGCCCACCCCTGGGCCGGAATCCTTTTCGCCTTGGTGCTCGGCGTGATGTTCCGCAGTTGGGCGGGCCAGATGCGGCTCGACCGTGAAGACCGGGAGTGGCTGCTGAACTCGCATCGGTATGCCATGAACCAGGAAGAGGGTTTGCCTGATGCCGGCCGGTTCAACGCTGGCCAGAAGATGCTCTTCTGGTTTCAGTCGCTGGCCGCCTTGGCACTGCTGGCGACGGGCGTCGTCCTCTGGTTCCCGGAGTGGATGCCACGAACGTTGCGCTTGATCGCTATTGCCCTGCACCCGCTGGCGGCCATTGGGGCTATTGCGCTCATCATCTTGCACGTATACATGGGAATAGCGGTTGTTCCCGGGGCATTCAAGGCGATGGTCCACGGAACGGTGACCCAGGGCTGGGCTCGAGCGCATCATCCAAAATGGCTGAAAGAAAAGCGTTTGCCATAAACTTCAATCTATGGCATAAATGAACTATGGGTGCCACGGCGACAGTGATGGTGGATGCAACGGGACGGATGGTGATACCAGCCAAAGTCCGGCAGGAGATGGGGATCGAGGGCAGCGAGGAACTGGTGATGGCTCTCGACAACGGCGTGTTAACGCTGGTGTCGAAGCGGGCGGCGCGCCAAGCGGCGCGGCAGGCCGTGAAGAAGCTGGTGCAGCCTGGTGTATCGCTGAGCGAAGAATTGCTGGTGGAACGGCGCCAGGATGCCGATTAAGTGGTTGCTGGACGCCTCCGCAGTTCTCGCTTGGTTGCAGGAAGAGCGTGGCGCGGAAGTGGTGGACGAGGTGCTGGACGACAGTGCCATAGCAAGCGTGAATGCGGCCGAGGTCCTGCACAAGCTGGTGGGCCAGGGTGCCAGTCCGGAGCAGGCGAACGAGATCCTGACGCGGCTGGCGATTCCGATCGTCGATTTTTCCAATGAACATCTGCGTCACGCCGCCCGCTTCTCCCGCGTGAGCGGACTTTCGCTTGGTGACAGGACTTGTCTGGCAATCGCCGAACAGATGGGCATAACGGCGGTGACCGCCGACCAACGCTGGTCCTCGTTGGGTGCGCGTGTGCGGCTGATTCGCGAAGTATCCACGCATGCTTAATCGGCATGTCGCCCGTGCCAAACAGCTTGCCGAACTTTTTCCGGCGTCGCGCGAAGTTCTCGAGTACTACACGCGGGTGGCGGCGTTCTCCGGTGACTTTCACGACTTAGCCAATATCGCGCGTCATGCGCCGCCACCACTACGCCAAGCCGTGCGCGATCTGGATGGCGCAAAGCTGCAGGAAGCGACGTCTGCGTATCTAAGCGGCCGAGACGTGAAGTCGGGCCGCAGCTTGTTTGCGCGGTTGATGCTGCGCCACACGCCGCTGGTGGCTTCTGCCAGCCGGTCGCCGCACCGTTGTCCGCAGTGTGGCCAGCCACCGCAATGCGGCGTTCTGGATCCTGAGGGCGACGGCAATGCGCTCTCTCTGGTTTGCTCGCTGTGCCAGCATGAATGGCGCGCTCGCAGGGGCCAGTGTCCGTCGTGCGCGGTCGATGATCCGGAGCAGGTCTACGTTTACCACGCGGAAGCGATTCCCCAGGTGGAAACGCAGGTCTGTGACGCTTGCACCCACTATTTGCACCTGATTCGCCGGGATCGCGACCCGCAGGCGATACCCGAGGTAGACGAACTGATCGCGCTGCCGCTGGATGTGATGTGTATGGACTATGGGTTCGTCAAGATTCACCCTAATCTCGCCGGCGTCTGACTCGTTACACTAGAATCTCGTGGAACTTCAGAAGCAACTAGAAAAGATGCAGGCCGACTGGGACGCCCGGGCAAAAGAAAACGCACGCTACTACGTGCAAACTGCCCAGGAGAGCTGGAGCGACGACGAGTTTTTCGCCTCCGGCGAACAGACCGTTCGCGAACAGATCCTGAACGACATGATCAACATCTGCCAGGGCCGTCCGCCCAAGGAGATGCGGGTTCTGGAAATTGGCTGCGGCGCTGGCCGGGTAACCCGCGCCTTGGCGAATGTCTTCGGCGAGGTTCATGCCGTGGACGTTTCCGGTGAGATGATCCGCATGGCGGCCAGCGCGTTAGCCAGCCATCCCAACGCCCATGTTTATCAGAACAACGGCATGGATCTGACGGTGATTCCCGATAACTTGGCGGGCACTTTTGATTTTGCGTTTTCGAGCATCGTGTTTCAGCACATTCCGAGCCGGGAAGTGATTGAGAACTACGTTCGAGAGGCGCATCGTCTATTACGTCCTGGAGCGCTATTCAAGTTTCAAGTGCAGGGCGATGCCTCACTCGAAACCCAACCGGATGATACGTGGCTTGGCGTACCTTTCTCCGACGAACAAGTGGTGGAAATGGCCGGGCGCTGTGGCTTTGAACCGCGGCACCGTCATGGTGCCGGCGAACAATACTTCTGGCTCTGGTTCTTTAAGCAGTAGCTTCGGACTGGCCATTTTTCGATTTTCGCCGCGATTCCCAATATTGGCGCATGCGATTCGAGACAATGGCGCGTTCTTCATCCGACATACTTTTCCTGCCGCGCTGCTTCTGGCTGCGCACGGGTGAGGCGGTCTCGCGCTTTTGCATCAGTTCCAGTTGCGCAATGATGCCGCTGATGCGGTCCCGTTCGGCTAGTAAGTCTCGGATGGCTTTTTCGAGGTCCATGGTTCCCCAGCCCTCTTAACATAACCCGAATTTTAGCCTGACGGAAAAAGACGATGGCTATTTTGTGAGAAATGGCCACTGAGATAGTAGCCGATAGCCGAACTTTGCCACCATCAACCAGACGGTAATGCCGCCGGTCAGAATGAGCGGTAAGCCAACAAACAGGAAGATCTTGCCCCAGGGGAAGCTCTTACCGTCGCGATGCAGGGTAAGAATCCAGCCCGCGAAGATGCCCACGAAGTAGAGCAAAATCATGGGTAACGAGAAGATCATCAGGTTGACGACGTCGGGAGTGGGCGTGACCACCGCGGCGACGACCACGATGCCGAGAATCGCATAACGCGAATTTTCGATCAGGAACTTGGGCGTCGTCAGACGCAGCATAATCAGGAAAAAGATCAAAATGGGAATTTCAAAAACGATGCCGACGCCTAGCGTGACGTTGATGAATAAATCCAAATACTCCACGATGGAGATAAGCGGTTCCACCTTGATGTCCTTGCCAACACCCAAGAGGAATTTCAGTCCGAATCGGAAAGCGACAAAGTAAGCGAATAGGCCGCCTGAGATGAAGAGGCCCGCGGAAGTGAGCACAAATGGACCGGCGAAGCGTCGTTCCCGTTGATATAGGCCAGGAGCAACGAAGCCCCATACCTGCCAAAGAATCCAGGGCGACGCAAGAAAGATTGCGGCTAAGAGGGGAAGCTTCACGTAGATGGTCATGAAGCCGTCAATGGGACTGTGCTGCACCAGCCGCGCCGCGAACCCCAGCTCACGCAACGCGGTCTCAGCTGGCTGTTGCACCAGCAACCACATTTGAGGCGCAAAGATGAGGGCGAACATGAAGGCCACGCCTAACCCGGCCAAGCACTTCAGCAGGCGGCTACGGAGCTCTTCGAGATGCTCCAGGAACGACATGCGCAACATGCCGTCATCATCACCGTCTTCGTCATCGGCGCTGCCTGCGGAAGAGCCGGATGGCGGCGATCCTCCAGAGGTAACTACGGCGGGCAAAGAGGCGGCGCCGGGTTGATCCGGCGCCGTCCCCACTGACGAATGATGATCTTCCTGATACGCGGACGAGTCAGGAACAATAGACGGCGATTCGCCGTCGGGCTTGATTTCTTCCGGCATGATACCCAGCGCTTCTTGCGATCTCGATCCTGCCCGCTACTAGGCCACCACGGCCGGACCGCGCGGAGTGCGGGGCCGAGGCTCGCCTTCGGTGGCCGTCCCATCGGGGGAGCCGATCGGAACAGTGCCCTCAAGCGGGGTGGGTGACTCGGGCAATGCCGAAGCCACGTCCGTTGCGGAGATCGAGTTATCAGCGCCCGAGGTTGCGGATGCGCTTACGGTGTCGGCGGTCGTTTCGGAAGATGCGACTTCCGTCCCACTGGTGCCTTCAGAACTGTACGAATAGTTATCGTAGTTGTCGTAATATGCGTCGTTTCCATAACCGCTGCTGTCGCGGTAGTGGTCGTGCGGATAATCATTCGCCGAGACGTTGATCTCGTCGACATGCTTCTGAAGGTCCTGCTTGACGGTAGCGGTCTCCCGTTCGATCGCCTGCATTTCGCGGTCGAACGTGTATTTCAGCTCGTCTCGAGCGCGGCGGAATTCGGTGAGCGCTTTACCGACAGTCTTGCCGAGTTCGGGTAGCTTGCGCGGTCCGAATACAACAAGCGCCACGATAAAGATGATGATCATCTCTTGAACGCCAACTGGGCCCATCGAATACCTCCTTCGTTCCTGATTGTAGCGCAGGCTCGCGACTGATATGATTCCCTCGCCATGACACGACGGCAACTCCTTTTCGAGGCCGGCGCCGGGATCGGCGGCCTTGCGCTCACCCAACTGATGGCGGGGGAACGGCAGGTGGGACCTCACTTCGCCCCGCGCGCCAAAGCGGTGATCTCGCTTTTCATGATGGGCGGCGTTTCGCATGTCGACAGTTTTGACCGCAAGCCGATGCTGGAGAAGTACGCCGGGCAACCGCTTTCGGGTAAAGGCCAAGTCGTCGTGCGTCAGGGGCATCCGGGCCCGCTGATGCCCAGCCCGTTCAGCTTTCGCCGTTACGGCGAAAGCGGTCTCGAAGTGTCCGAACTGTTTCCGCGCATCGGGGCCCGCGCAGACCAGTTGGCCGTCATCCGTTCGGCTTATTCGAAGTCAAACGACCATGTACAAGCCGCTTATGCCCTTTCGAGCGGCGTGATTCGCATGGGCCATCCCAGCCTTGGCTCTTGGGTCACCTACGGGCTGGGCTCTGAGTCGCGGAATCTGCCGGGCTTTGTAGTCATCTACGATGCCCGCGGTGGCCCTTTTGGCGGCCCTTCGAACTGGTCGGCCGGCTTTATGCCCGCGGCGTACCAGGGAACGGTGTTTCGGGCGTCCGCCGATCCGATTTTCGACCTGCGTCCGGCGGCGGGCGTATCCACGGAGGAGCAGCGCGCCCGTCTGGACCTGCTCGGCAAGCTCAATTCCCTTGATGCGCAGCAACGAGCTTCTGACACGGAACTCGCGGCCCGCATCGAGTCCTATGAACTCGCTTTCCGCATGCAGGCCACGGCTCCTGAGGCGGTTGACATCGCTGCGGAAACCCCGGCTACCCGCAAGCTCTACGGCATGGATGAAGCGGTGACGGAACCCTTTGGTCGGCAGTGCCTCATGGCGCGGCGGATGGTGGAGCGCGGTGTACGTTTCGTGCAGCTTTACCATGGCGGGCTCGGTAACCAGAATACGGACACCTGGGACGCGCATGAGGACGTTCGCTCGAATCACACCCGGCACGCGGCCGAAGTCGATACGCCGATCGCAGGACTTCTGGACGATTTGAAGGCGCGTGGGCTGCTCGATTCAACGCTGGTGATCTGGCAGGGCGAGTTTGGCCGCATGCCGATTTCCCAGCGCGGCCTGGGGCGCGATCACAATCCGGGCGCCATGTCGATCTGGATGGCCGGCGCCGGCATCAAGGGCGGGCAGGTGATCGGTTCCACCGATGAGTTCGGCTACAAGGCTGAGGAGCAGCCGGTTTCGGTTCACGATCTCCACGCTACTATCCTGCACCTGGTGGGTCTTGACCATACGAAGCTCACCTTTCGCCAGAGCGGCCGGGACATGCGCCTCACGGACGTCTACGGTGAGCCGGTGAAGCAGATCATCGCTTAGTCCGTGGCTTCTTCGCCCGGGGCGGACTCGTCTTCGAGATCGCTGACGAGCGGCAGCCGTTGTGTCTCCACCGGCACTCGCCACAGGCCCCAGCCGAGGATGGGCATCATCAACAGCGTGAGCAAACTGGCTTCCGGCCCATAGTCGCCGCCACTCCACAACGGGCCGGCGCTCCAATCGAGCACATAGCCGGAGACCGACATGCGGAAGCCGCTCAGGTTCACGCCGAAAAGGGGCAGCGTCCAGTTCCAGCCGAAGTGCAAGCCAATCGCCAGCCACAGGTCGCCGCTGCGAAGGACGGCGAAGCCGAGGATGACGCCCCACAGGAACGTATTCAACAGGCCGAGCGGCGTTGCGTTGAGATTGGCGGCATGGGCGGCGGCAAACAGCACACTCACCGGCAGGATGGTGGCGAAAGGGCCGATCTGGCGCAGCAGCAGCTGAAAGCCGTAGCCGCGAAAGAGCAACTCTTCGCCGACCACGCCCAGGGCGAGCATCGCGCTGACGAAGATGAGGCTGCGGAGATTGGCGGGCTGGTCCGGTGCCGCCACGAGTTTGGCGGCTCCCGCAAGAATCGGCGGAACTAGCACCACTAAGGCCGCGAGCACTCCGCCGGCCAGTCCCCAGGAAAGGTTGCGGATCGAACTGGGGTTCCAATGCAAGCCGAGATCCACCATGGAGAGGCGCTCGAAGATTCTGACGGAGAAGGCATTGGTGACGGCGGCCGCCAGAAACGTACTCAACGCGGCCGAAGCTACGGTGCCGGCCCACGGGGCCAGCACGGCGCCAAAAAGAATCAGGCTGAGGAGTTCAAGGAAGGCGAAGAGCCCCACGCGCACGGCGATTCCATAGGTATCCGTGCGCGACATGCTCTATTTCTTTACGCCCACCTGAACGCCGCGGGGCGCAACCTTGACGTCGAGCACTTGCGCGCCTTCGCGTTCAATGACGGCTTGTACCTTGGCCTTCGATCCACGTTCCACCAGGAAAAACACACAGCCGCCGCCGCCGGCGCCGCATACCTTGGCGGCCTTGGCACCGGCTGAAGCGGTGGTCTTCACTAAACGGTCAATCAGCGGGGTGGTGATGCCTGGGGCGTTTTTCTTGCGATTGCGCCATTCCTCGCGAATCAGTGCCGCCAACTCATCCCAGTCCGATTTGGCGATGGCCTCGCGCACGCCGTTCGCTATGGCCGAAATCTCTTCGAAGCTACGAAGGACGCGCTTGTCGCCATCGATGTGCTTCTTCATCACGTCCCAGTTGTTGATGCCCGAATTGCGCGGTTCCCCGGTGTAGGCCAGTACGATTCGCTCTTCGAACTCGGCGAGGTCCACTTCCAGACCAATCCGTTTGATGCCGGCCGGGCTCATCTCCATGGCGCTTACGCCGCCGTACATGGCCGGGTAATAGTCCTGGCAGCCGGTGGGAACCTTGATGATCTGCGCCTCGATGTTCTGCGCGATTTCACGAATCTTCTCCAAGGAGTGGCCTCCCTTGGTGAGCTTGTTGAGGGCGCTGGCCACCGTGATCATCAGCGAGGAAGAGCCGGAGATGCCGGCCCCGGCCGGAGCTTCGCTGACCGTTTCCAGATCCAGGCCCACTTCGGGCTGCCAGAAGCGCAGTTGCCAGGCGGTGAGCGGCAATCGGTACTTCGGCGCATTCATCAGCGCCTCCAGCGAAGGGAAGCTTTCGGCAATCCCGAGGTCGCGTGACTTGAGGTGAATGGCGCCGTCGGTGCGTGGCGAGAGCCAGCAGCGCGTATAGCGGTCGACGGCGAAGTTGACGGTGACCGCGGAGTCATGGAACAGGTAGAGCGGCCAGATATCGAGAGTGCCGCCGGCCAGGTCCACCCGGCAGGGCGAGGAGGCTTGAATCTTCATGGAACTCTTGAATTGTAGCGCGCCAATTCCGCGTGAGAGACTGAAAGTCATGAGCTTCGAGGAACGGATGGAGCGGTTGGTCGGGCGCCACGAGGCGTTGGCGCAGAGTGTGGAGATGCATAACGCAATGCTTTCCAGGATTGAGGCATTGCAACACGAGCAAACGTTGGCCCTGCCGCACCTCCGTCAGATGCTGGAGGGCCTGCTGCTGGCCACTGATCGGCTGGTGCAGGTGGCGGGGCGGCACGAGGATCGGATCAGCAAGCTGGAACGAAGCTAGTCCGGCTCGGCGTTCGGCTAAACTCACTAAATGAAGCGGCTTCTCGGTAGTGGGTTTCTGTTAGTTCTTGCGAATTGGGCGCAGACTCCGGCGCCGGTACTCCCGGGCGCGGCGGTCCGGGAAGCTTACTCCAAATTCGAATATCGGATCGCGATGCGCGACGGCGTGAAGCTGTTCACTTCGGTTTACGTGCCGAAAGATGCGATCACCGAAGGCAAGTCCTATCCCATCATGCTGATGCGGACCCCTTACAGCGTGGCACCGTATGGTGCGGATGTTTTCCGCCCTTCCCTCGGGCCTTCGGAGGCGTTCGAGAAGGAGAAGTTCATCTTTGCCTATCAGGACGTTCGGGGGCGGTTCATGTCGGAAGGCATTTATGAGCCGATTCGTCCCCATAAACCCAATAAAGGACCTCGCGACTTCGACGAGAGTTCAGATGCCTATGACACCATTGATTGGCTGGTGAAGAATGTTCCGGGGAACACCGGCAAGGTTGGTATCTGGGGTATCTCGCAACCTGGATTCTTCGCCGCCGCGGCGCTGATTGACGCCCATCCCGCGCTGGTGGCCGCATCGCCGCAAGCTCCAGTAATCGACTACTATCTCGGCGACGACGTCTATCACAATGGCGCTTTCATGCTGGCGCACCGTTTCCGGTTCTATATGGGCTTTAAGGCGCGCGGCAACGAGCCGTCGCCGCCTAAGCCGGCGCTTCCCTTTGACTGGGGAACGGTGGATGGCTACGAATTCTTTCTAAATCTCGGCTCCTTAGCCAACGCCGACGAGAAGTACTTCAAGGGGACGCAGCCTTACTGGAAGCTGAACATCGAGCACACCAACTACGATGACGTGTGGAAGTCGCGAGCCATCTGGAAGTATCTGAGCAACGTGAAACCGGCCACGATGGTGGTTGGCGGCTGGTATGACACGGAAGACCCGCAGGGCCCGCTGCGGCAGTTTGCCTTTATGGAGAAGAACGGCCCGCCGGCGAACAATCTGCTGGTGATGGGCCCCTGGACGCACGGGGGATTTTCGCGTGGTGATGGCGACCGTGTGGGGAATGTGAACTTTGGGTCGAAGACGGGTTTGTACTACCGTCAGCAGATCGAGTTTCCCTTTTTCCTTCATCATCTGAAGGGCCGGGCGGCCTTGTTTCCGCGAGCCTGGGTATTCGAAACCGGTACCAACCAATGGCGCAAGTTCGATGCCTGGCCGCCGAAGATCGCGAAGTCCGCCAGCCTGTTTCTGTCACCTGGCGGAAGCCTTTCGTGGGAACGGCCGGCTGTCGCACAAACGGACGAGTATCTTGCCGATCCGAATCGCCCGGTTCCCTATATTGGCCATATCTCGCTCGGCGTGCGTGGGGACTACATGACGGAGGATCAGCGATTTGCGGCCACACGCCCCGACGTTCTCGTTTATAAGTCCGCCGTGCTGGACCGGGACGTGACGGTGATGGGGCCGATTGGTGTTGACCTGAAGGTGTCAACCAGCGGTACGGATTCGGACTTCGTCGTGAAGCTGATCGACGTTTACCCCACCGAGTATCCAGATCACAATGCGCCGCCTGGCCCAGCACCGGCCCTGGCTCCCGCCAACAAGATTCAAATGGGCGGCTATCAGCAGTTGGTGCGAGGCGAGCCCTTTCGGGGCAAGTTCCGCCGGAGCTTCGAGCAGCCGGTTCCCTTCGCGCCGAATCAGGCGGACCGGATCAAGTTCGAAATGCCGGACGTCGCCCATACGTTTCGCGCCGGCCATCGGATCATGGTGCAGGTCCAGAGCAGCTGGTTCCCGCTAACCGACCGGAATCCGCAGACGTTCGGCGACATTCCGAATGCCAAGCCATCGGATTTCGTGAAGGCGACGCAGCGCGTGTTTGTCGGCGGTGATGAGGGGTCCAAGTTGGAGTTCAGGCTACTGCCGTGAATGCGGTTTGGCAGATCGACAGCGGGGACGTCGCGCGCGAGATCAAGCGCCCGATCTGGCCATTGTTGCGCGAGCAAGGCTTCACCGTCTTTAGTGCAAAGACGGCTTGGAGGTATTCGCCAGAACAGA
>JALHNI010000135.1 GCA_022843605.1 Bryobacter sp. | reverse complement strand
GCTGCAAATTCCCGTTGTGCTGCTCCAGTTTGGTTTCGAAGCGCGAGAAAAGAGCGAAGGCGTCGGCCGTAGAGCCGGCGAAGCCGGCAATGATCTTATCTTTGTAGAGGCGGCGGAGCTTGCGGGCGGAGGCTTTCAGGACTTCCTGGCCAAAAGTGACTTGGCCATCGCCCGCGATCACCACTTTCCCATCCCGGCGCACACACAGAATGGTGGTGGAGCGGATTCGTTCTTTCATTGTCGGTGGACTACCGCCCTCAGTTTAGCACCCGAGAATCGGCAGTCCACCGGTAGAAATGCTAGCGCTTCAGCAAGTCGCGGATCTGGGTGAGAAGGACTTCCTCGTTGCTGGGACCGGCCGGGGCGGGCGCGGGCGGCGGCGGCATCAGCTTGCTCACCCAGCGGACCATCAGGAAAATGACAAAAGCCAGGATCAGAAAGTTGATCAGGATGGTGACGAAATTTCCGTAGGCTAAGATCGGAATCGCGGCCTTCTTGGCGTCCGCCAGCGTGGCATACGTGTTGCCGTCGAGGGCCATAAAGATGTTCGAAAAGTCGACACCGCCTCCGGTTGCCTTGGCGATGATGGGCATGATGATATCGCTTACCAGCGAGTCAACAATCTTGCCGAAGGCCGCGCCAATGATGACGCCCACGGCAAGGTCCATGACGTTGCCCTTCAAAATAAACGCTTTAAAGTCAGAAACCATTTTGTCTTTTCTCTTTCTTCTCCGTGCTTCTCCGTAGAGAAGCAGCAGCTTGAAAATATCTTAATCGGGCAATGTCACAATAGAAAGGTGATTAGCGAATTTAATGTCGAAACTTCGCAGAAAAAGTATCCGGTGCTCGTCGAGCGAGGCAGTATTGAAAGGCGGCTGGCGGAATTCATTCCCGCTAAAGCACATCGGGTTTTCGTCGTCACCGAGGAATCGGTTTGGGCTCTGCACGGTGGACGGCTGAAGGCGACTCTCGAAACGTTCGGCGATCGCGTGAAGGTACTGCATTTTCCCGGCGGCGAGGCTCGTAAGCGGATGACCGAGGTGGAAGCTCTCGCCGACCTGATGCTGGAGGCGGGCGGTGATCGCTCCTCCGTGGTGATCGGCTTCGGCGGTGGCATTGTCACCGATGTCGCCGGGTTCGCGGCCGCCTGCTTCATGCGCGGTATTCCCGTAATCCAGGTGCCGACGACCCTCCTGGCCCAGGTGGACGCGGCGGTAGGTGGCAAGACCGGCGTGAATCTAGTGGGCGGTAAGAACCTGGTGGGCGCCTTCCATCAGCCCTTGGGCGTCGTGATCGACCCCGATGTGCTGGGCACGCTCGAGATGCGCGAGGTGCGCGCTGGACTCTACGAAGTGTTGAAAGCAGGGGTGATCCGCAGTCCGGAGCTGTTTCGGATGATGGCCGAGCACCCGTTCAAGATGCTGGCTCGCGAGGCGCCGTATTTTGATCAAGCCATTGCCGAGAGTGTGCGCATCAAATGTGAAGTGGTCTCCGCGGATGAGAAAGAGGGTGACTTGCGGCGCATTCTGAATTTCGGACACACGATTGGCCATGCCCTGGAGGCAGAGACGCGCTATAGTCTGCTGCTACACGGCGAAGCAGTGGCCTTTGGCATGCGCGCGGCGACGCATCTGGCGGTGCGCCTGGATACGCTCGCGCCGGAAACGGGCACGGAAATCGTGGAAGCGATTGAGGCCTACGGAGCCATTCCGACCTTAAGCGGCATCACGTCCGAGGCGCTAATGGCGCGTCTGGTGAGTGACAAGAAAACTGTCGGGGGGAAGGTGCATTTCGTGCTGCCGACGAAGATCGGGGAGACGGTGATCCGGTCGAACGTGCCGGACGATGCGATCCGGGCGGCGATTGAAGCCTCGCTATGAAGAGTGTCGGGAGCCGGCCGCTCGAGATCGCGGACGAACGGGAAGCGTCGCTTTGGGTGCGCGATATGTTCGGACGCGTGGCCGGACGGTATGACGCAGTCAATCGGCTGACCTCGTTCAATCTTGACGTGTGGTGGCGCTGGGTGACCGCGCGTCGTTTGGCGCCGATTCTTCGCAATCCCTCCGCTAGGGTGCTCGACCTCTGCTGCGGCACCGGCGACCTGGGGCTGGCCTTGCGGAAGCGTGGTCCAGCACAAGTGATCGGTTCTGACTTCTGCCATCCGATGCTGCGGCAGGCGTCGGCCAAGGGCTTGTCTCCGGTCTTCGAAGCGGATGCCCTCAACCTTCCTGTGGCGCCCGCGTCTTTCGACTTGGTGACCGTGGCGTTTGGCTTCCGCAATCTGGCGAACTATGAGGCGGGTTTGCGGGAGGCGTGGCGGGTATTGAAGCCGGGCGGGACACTGGCGATTCTGGAGTTCTCCACGATGCCCAATCCGGTTCTGCGGGCGGGATATCAGTTTTACTTTCACCGGGTGCTGCCGGTGGTGGCCGGCTGGATCAGTGGGGCGCGGGACGCCTATGCCTACCTGCCGGCGTCGGTGAGCAAATTTCCCGGCGCGCCGGAGTTGGTAGAACGGATGACGGCGGCGGGCTTTGAGGAAGTGACTTACGAGCGATTCGCCTGTGGTGCCTTGGCGCTGCATCGTGGCAGGAAGAAGTAGGGCGGGCCTGGAGGCCCGCCCCATACCCCTACCGGGCTTGTTTCACCAGACGGACCTCCTCGATTTGGGCTAACGCCCCCAATTGCGCGCTGGGAAGCGTGCCGATCAGACGCGAGCCATTCTCCGAGTTTGTCAGGACGAAACCGAGCTGCTTCAGCCGAGCCAACAGGGCGGGACTGGTGGCCGAGAGCCAGATCTCCACCTTCACTGTGCTTCCTGGACCCATCGCCTGGAGCGCGGGGTCGAGTTTGTTCAATCCAGGCGCCTCGGCCGCGATGGCGACGGCGGCGGGAGCGGCTGCCCGGTCGGCACTCTCCATCTCCTGCCGCACTCGCACCTCGCGGCGAGGCGTGGAAGGCATCGGCGCTGAGCGCAGCATCATGTTTCCGGCCATCACAGACTTCTTCGCTTCGACCCCGTCGTAGCTCACCCCCGCGGGCATCTCGACAGGCACTTCGATTCGGCGCGGCTTGCCGCCCTCGTTCACTACCCGATCTTCCACGGCGATGAAGGACGTGTACTGGGTCATCAACTTGTAGTTGAGCCCGAGCCGGGTGATCGCCTCCTTCGTCTCCGGATCGAGAGTCCCACGCTGTACGCCGGCCAGGTCACGGTTCATCAGGTCGTCGATCTTGCGCCGCGCCCATAGCGACGCGAGTACGTCATGCTTCGGTTGTTGTGCCGGGAAATCGACCGCGATCTCCCGCGACCAGGCTTTGCCCGCCGCCTGACCATGCACGCGCACGATGCCGCGCCCGGACTTGCCGTAACGGCCGACCACCACCACCGGCTTCGCGCTAAAGACGTCCGGGATCTGCTTGGGATAGGTCTCCATCACCTCGATGCCGCTGACCTCGACACGCACGTCGGTGAGTAACGGAGTCCGCACGCGCTCGTAGAAGCGCTTGGCCGCCGCTGAAGCTTCACCGCTCAATCCCACATACTCCACTTCGCCGCGGCCATGGCGCGCCATGCCGTCCAGCAGAAAGCGATTCGTGGAACTGCCGATGCCGAAGGCGAAAACGCGCGCCTGCGGGTTGCGCTGGATCTCGGCGAGGATCTCGAGGTCATTGCCGACCTCGCCATCGGTCATGAAGCAGACGACCCGAACATGCTCGGACGAGCCCGAGCTTTTGAGTGCCGTGCGAATCGCGGGCAGCATCTCCGTGCCGCCGTGGCCCTGGCGATGCCGCACAAACTCCCAGGCCGCTGTGATGTTGGCGGGCGTCGCGGGAACAGGGGCCGGAAACAGAATGTGCTGGTCGCCACTGAAGGTGATGACGTTGAAGCGATCGCGCGGATGCAGGCCATCGAAGGTGAAGCGCATCACTTCTTTGATCTTTTCGAGCGGAAAGCCCATCATTGAGCCCGACGTGTCGATGACGAAGACAATCTCCTTGGGCGTCACTTCGTTGGGCTGAACACGAGCCGGTGGCTGCAGGATGAGGGCGAAAAAGCCGTCGCGGCCGTTGTGGTGCGTGATGACGGCGTCATCGATCTTCGCGCCCGCGACGTTGTAGCGCAGAATGAAGTCCTGGTTGGGAATTGATTGCTGATTCTTGAGCGAAACCAGCGCGTTGGAAGCGCCACCCTTCAGAATGTCCACGGCGTGCGTGGCGGAGGTTAGCTCGTGCAACGGGAGCCCGGCGTCCACCGTCACCTTCACGCTAATGTCGTGGCCGGCGCGGGTACCTTGGGGAGTGCGCTTCGGCTGCAGGTCGCGCGGATTCGGCACTGATGACGGAATGTAACGCGGACCCACCACCATCGGAAACACCCACTCGTAGTGGCCGTCTTCGTACTTCACCGTTTCCACGTATTGAATGACGATGCGCACGCGCTCGCCAGGGCCAATGTTGGTGACCGCTTGCGTGAAGATGTTCGGCCGCTCCTGGTTCAGCAGAGCCGCCGTCTGGCCGCGCCGCCGGGCATCCTCGAAGAGCTGCTTGGCTTCCTCACGGCGCTTGATCGTGCCCTTCACGAGGCGCGAACCGATCCGCATTTCCATGCCGTCGACCGCGGCATCGCCCGGCAACGGGAACTTGTACACCGCCTCGATTGCCTGCGCGGTGGGGTTCACAAACTCCTGGGTGACGGTCACCCGGGCCAGGAACCCGCTGATCTCGGCCTGCACATCGGTGTGCTTCAGCGGGCACACCTGATTCAGGTCGCCGCCCATATGTAATGAACCCGGCGCCACATCCGCGGCAGCCGGCCAAGTCATTCCTAAAAGAGCAGCCATCGCCGCCCATCCGTAATTCTGAGTCTTCATCGGACCTCCATGCCCGTGAAATGCCACGGGCGGCGAGATCCTTTCAGACTTTTATTTAGTTTTGGGGGCGGGGGGCGTAGCCGGGATCTGCGCCGCAGGTACCGGTGCGGCCGGGCGGCGTACCTGCTCAAAGTAATGCTGCACGTAGTCCTGATACAGCAGCGGCACCTCGTCACGATGAATCTCGCCGCCGCTATTGGTGTAGCTTCCGGTCTTCGAGGAATACGCCGTGCGCAGTTGCTGCGACTTGGATGAGTTCACCTCGACCATTACCTCGCCGGTCTGCTTCTCAGCGCGTTTGCCGATGATCTCAGAGAGCTTGCCCATGGCTTCCTGCTGGGCGGCTAGCTTGACGTCCTTCTGCCCGTCCTGCTGGCCGGTGCCACTTTTGGGGTCTTGATTGGGCTGGGCCTGGTTGGCGTCGCTGCCGCCTTTGCCTTGGGCCGTCTGCTGTTTGCCTTCGCCCTCGCCCTGCTGGTCAGCTGCCTGATCGGAGTTCGCCTGCTGGTCGTTCGACTTACCTTGCTGATTCTGCGCGCCCTTCTGACCCTGCTTGTCGCCTTGCTTACCTTCGCCTTCGCCGGGTGAATCTTTCTTGCCGTTCTTCGCCTGCTGCTCGCCGCCCTTGGGCTGGCTCTTCATCTTGTTCATCAGGTTGGAGAACGCATCGCGCATCTTGTCGAGCATGCTGTTATTACTGTCGCCGCTCGGATTCTTGGCATTGGCCGGCGACTCGTTCTTGGCGCCTTCCTGTTTGCCCTCGTTGGCGCCACTCTCTTTGCTTCCGCCGCCGCCTTCCTTTTGCTCTCCAGGAGCGCCCTTCTCGCCTTCGCCCGGGCCTTCGGACTCTTCCTGTCCCTTCTCGCTCTTGAAGGGTTCTGCGCCCTGGTTATCCACTTCCGGCACGCCGATCGTCTTCAGCACGTCCTTCGGCGCTTCGCCCTGGGCCTCTGCCTGCTCCTGCGGATCCTCAGTCGAGTTCGGCGTCTCCGGATTCAGAGGATTGTTCGGCGAAGGTGGCTGGCCTTGAGGACCGCGACGCAATTCGGCGATCTGGGTGTTTCCTGAACCGAACAGGTCGACTAGGCCGGGGACCATTGGCGACGCAAGGTCCAGGCGATTCTGGGAGCCATAGCGAATGGCGATGAGCCCGACGAAACCGGCAGCAATGGCCGCGGCCACGTAAGTGACGCGCTTGATCTCCAGGGGCAGGGTCGCGCTGGCGTCCACACCGCGCGCTGCCGTTTCCGCGACGCGACGCTGCCACTGCCGCGCCTCTTCGCAGGGGGCGGACGCATCGGTGAAGTGGTACGCGGTGGACAGCGTGTCCGGAAGCGCCAAGCGCTCGTCTAGCTGCCGTGCCATCGCATAGTCGGTCGGGGCTTGACGGCGAAAACGGTGGTAGCCGTAACCGAGCGCCCCAGCAAACAGCAGCGCCGGCCAATACCAGTTAAAGATCTGGGTACCGAGTAGCACGAGCAGGATGCCAGCGCCGAAAGCGATCGCTACGGCAAAACTGAGCTGTTCGAGAACAAGAGAGGTCAAAGCCCGCCGACGGGCTTGGCCGATAAGGGTGAGGAGTGCGCTGGGTGCGGTCACGTCGTTCCCTTCATGTTACTGGATTCAGCTTTGGTCAGGGCGACTGCGATTTGTCGCCCTAGCCACTGAGACATGAAGCGAACAAAGCCTCTCCGCGTGGTTCGACCTTAGAAGAAGACCCGCATGCCGATCTGAGCCTGCAACGGATTGCCGACCTGGACATTGTTTCGGTCGTAGTTGCCGTTGGCTGGATTGCGTAGGCGCATAAAGCGGGCATCGATCGGAACCGCGCCAGCGGTGCCGAAGCCTTCACCGTAGATCATGGCGTTTGAGCCATATACGACATTGTCGGCATTCAGCAGGTTGAACAGTTCCATCGAGAGCTGAGCCTTGATCCGGTCACGGAAGGTGAAGCCCTTCATAACGCGCATGTCGAGTTGAGTGGTGCCGCGGTTACGGAAGAAATTGCGCGGGAAGATCTGGCCCGGCCCCTGGAAGGGACGGTCCGAAGCGACGCCATCGCCATTCACGTCGGTGCCGACACGAGGATTGATCGGCAGCCCGGTCCGGCCGCGGAAAATGCCGCCGAGTTGAATGCCCCAGGGCAGATCATACGTCGCGTTGGTGGTTAGCTGGTGACGAGTGTCGATGGAGGCGTAGCCATAATCCTGGCGGAAGTTGAACGCATCCTGATAGCCGCTGGCCGTGCTGAAGCCGGTGTCGCGCTCGTTATCGTCGTCGGAGAAGTTGTAGGCAACAGTGTAGAAGCCCTGGAACTGGAACTTGCTGCGGCGGTACTGCGCTTGGAAGGTAGTCGCGCGGTACATGCCGCGCGCCGAGCTTTCGCGCATAGTGAGGCTGCCCACCGTGGGGACCGGCCGTCCGGCGCCGGTGACGAAGCGGGGGCGCTGGGCGAGATCGCCCGCCCGCAGCGTGGGAGCAAACAGATTCCAATCGCGGTTGCGGCTCAGGTGCACCGTGTTGACGTAGTTGAACTGCACTCCCACCACAAAGCTCTTGGCGAGTTCGCTTTCAAAGCCAAGGCCAGCTTGTACGGCGCGGGGGTTCACGAAGTCGGGCGACATGCCGGTGAAATTCGCACCGACGAATGGATCGCGCGCCGTGCCACCAAGGGCAATGGCTGCCGCGCGCTGCACTACGTCAAGGGGGATGGTGGGCAATGCGCTGAGCGGTGTGGTATTCAGATTGACGCCCGCCTGAAGGAAGGCTTCGTAGATGGACAGCGAGCGGGTCGAGGCGCCCACCGAGGTTGACACGTCGCCCGGCGTAGCGCGGAAGTTATTGTAGGGGCCGGAGAAGCTCAATAGCGGCGTCGAGGCGTAAAAGATGCCGGTGAAACCGCGGATTACCAGCCGACGTGAATCGGTGATCGGCGCGTAGGCAAAGCCGAAACGCGGCATGAACTGCTTGTTCGAATCCTTGATGTTGGCGAGGTTCGGAGTGCCGCCGTTCGGAAAACGAACGCCGTTCACTCGCGCTAGAACAGTCGCGTTATCGGCCACGGCCTCCGGATTGTTCTGGCCCTCCCAGCGGAAGCCCAGGTCCAGTGTGAGCTTGCGCGTCACCTTGAAGCTGTCCTGCATAAAGAGCGCAAACTGCTTCATGCCGAAGTCGGCCAAGCCGTTGCCGATCTGGCGGGTGTAGGTGGTAAAGACCGCCGGCGCGGTGGTCCCGGTCGTGTTTGCGTCAAAGCGGTTCACTCCGTTGGTGCCGTCGGCGCCGATCATCGCCAGGACCGCATTGATGTTCGTGCCCGTCACGTTGAAGTTGCCGAACTGATTGAATGCGAAAAACTGGGCGGCCTGGATCCGGCTGAAATCGAAGCCGAACTTCAGTGTGTGCCGGCCTTTGGTCAGGCTGAGCGAATCCGAAAGCTGGTAGCGGCTGTCGTTTTGAACGGTCGGTAGGAAGCTTCGCGTGCCCGCCGAGCCAACGATCGTGCCCAGCAGCGGCGCATTCACGTTTGAGATGCGCGGCCGCTCTTCGGCCGAGCCGGTAAAGCGGAGGTCATTGACAAAATTGGCGCTCAGCAGCTTCGTAAACTGCATGGTGCCATTGTGGATGAAGTCTTTCTCTGTACCTTCGTTCGACACCGCGTTGTTGGTGAAGGGGTTGATCGCACCGCCCACCGTGACCGCATTTACTTCGTTGGATCGGGAGTAGTTGTATCGGAAGGTAAGGCGATCGCCGTTGGAAAACTGATAATCGGCCTTGGTGGTGAGGGCCGAGGCGCGATTGGTTTGATCGAACGGACCCTCCAGGCCCCGGTAGAAGGCTAAAGCGGCCTGAGTCGAAGCATTGGAAGTGGCGTTGGCCAACTGCGGGAAAACAACCTGCCGCGGCGTCTCCGCGTACTGCGATTCGGCGGCAAGGAAGTAGAAGAGCTTGTCTCGCTTGATCGGTCCGCCGATGCCGCCACCGTACTGCTGCAGCGTTTCGGAAGGTGCCAGGAAGACCTCGGTGGTCTGGCCGGGCGGCAACACCGGAATCGGGCTGTTCTTGCTGAGGTCGCGATGTCGGATCTGCCAGAAACCCTCGCCGTGGACGGCGTTTGTGCCCGACTTCGTGATCGTATTCATGATGCCGCCCGTTGAGCGGCCATACTCTGCGGTGTAGCCCGTGGTGACGACCTGGAACTCTTGAATCGCGCTCTGCGGGACCGTGATCACACTGCCCGAGCGCTCACCACCGCGGATGCCGCCAAAGAACGGCTGATTGTAATCCGCACCGTCCAGCATGACGTTCGAATAGATGCCGCGCTGGCCGGCGAAAGAGATTTGGCCTCGCGTCTGGCTGTCCACCTGAGCCGTCGGCGTGAGCGTCGCAAAGTCCTGAAAGCGGCGCCCATTGATCGGCAGGTTGGTGATCGCGGTATTGTTCACCGTCGCCGACGAGGTCGAAGTCTCCAGGTTGATTAACGTCTCACCGACATCTACGGTAGTCGCGACCGACTGCACTGACACCGTCGCGTTGACGCTTGCCGAAGAGCCGACCGTCAGGACGATCCCAGTAATATTGGTTGGCGCAAAACCCGAGGCTTCTACGGTGAGGTCGTAGGTGCCCGGATCTAACAGCACCGCACGGAACAGGCCGGCATCATTCGACTTCAATTCGCGAACCAAGCCAGTGGCGGTGTTACGAATGGTCACTTTTGCGCCGACGACGGCGGACTGATTTGGATCCAGTACCGTACCGGCGATTTGCGCCTTATTGCCGTCAGCTTGGGCCCAAAGAAGGGCCAGGGAAGTCATCGCGAGAGCCAACACACGAAGGGCGTGGGACATAATCAAAACTCCTGAAGTCGGAAATGCTTTCAATCCACCAATGACCGCGGGACAGGGAGGTCGTTACTCCCATTCTACAATGGCGTCCCGAAACGGCGGGATGTCAATTCGATGAATTCCCTGTGATTCGCGCGCCAAAAGTTAATCCGCCCCAGACGGCAAGTAGGCACAGTACCAGCGTTGCGGCAACATACAACACAGCTTTATCGCCGGCATCGTTGCGCCATAGGCCGTGAAACTCCAGTCCGAAGGACGAAAACGTCGTGAAGCCGCCGCAGAATCCTGGCAATAGAAACAGGCGCCAGGGGAAGCCTCGTTCTTCAGGCGGAAACATGCTTGCCAGAACGCCGATCGCGAAACAACCCGCCACATTCACGGCCAGAGTGCCCCAGGGAAAGGTGCCGCCCGCCAGCCGCATCAGCCAGCCGGCCAGCGCGAACCGCAGCAGCCCGCCCAACGCCGAACCCGCAGCCACTGCCAGATAGCTCACAGGCCCACCACCCGGCCGCGCGCGCGCTCCGCAATAGAGACGCTGGTTTCGGCGACTCCCGCATACGCAGTCCGCTTCGAAACCGGACTCAGTGCCGCCCAACCAGCGAATGTGGCTTGGCCCGTGGCAATCCCTTCCAGGTAGATGCTCCTCACCTGGCTCCAGTGACGAACCTCGAGGGGCATGATCGCCAAGTCCATACTCTGCAGGTTAACCCGGCTAGACTAAGGCAACATGGTTCGCTGTCTCGCCCTGTCTCTCCTCTCCCTCATTCTTGCCCAGGCCCAGATTGGGGCACCGAACGCAAACGGCTGGTTCGTCTTCACTGGCGATCACAAATTCAGCGCCACTTCGCGATGGGGCTTGCACCTGGAAGGACAATGGCGTCGCTACGACCTGCTTCCGAAACCGCAGCAGTTACTCTTGCGACCCGGCATCAATTTCGAAGTCAACAAGAATATCGAGCTCGGCGGCGGCTATGCCTACGTTCCCACTTACCGTTACGGACTCTATCCCCTGCCCGCCAGCTTTACCGAACATCGGCTTTGGCAGAATGTCATCGTGCGCAATAAGCTGGGCAAGGTGAGCCTACAGAATCGCTTCCGTTTCGAAGAGCGGTTTCTGGGCTCCCGGTACGGTTATGAGAACCGCTTTCGCCATCTGCTTCGCATCACGGTCCCGCTTAAGAGCGGCTGGTATGTCACCGCCTACAACGAAGTCTTCGTTCCGGTAAAGCCCGAACGCTACCCGGCGGTGACTGACCAGAACCGCACGGCGGCCTTGATCGGCAAGCGCCTCAACGACCACTGGCGCGCCGAAATCGGCTACATGTATCAACCGCTTTGGCAACGCAACGGCCGCATTCGCGAAGACAACCACACCCTGATGCTCACCCTCTGGAGCGATCAGCCGCTTAGCTCCAAAAAGTAAGATAAGGGGCGCCCTTTGCCAGGCGTTGAACATACAGTGCTACCTCGCGGGCGTGATAGTCGCCCCACATTGAGCTCTCGCCACGCGGAATTTTACTTCCGGCCGGTACATAGTCCCAACCGTTCGGGCGATGGTAGATCGAATGCAAAATCAATCCCTGGTGCGTGGGATCGGTACTGAGATATGGCTCGTCAAAGAGCGTATCCAAAACCGTGAGCCCGGCCTGCACATAGCGTGTACCATCCTCACCACGCTGGTTCAGCCAGGCGCCGAGACGCAAAAGGCCCTGGGCGCCAATCGCGGCGGCTGAAGAGTCAATCGGCTCGTGATCGTTGAACGGATCAGATGCCCGGCCGAGATAGTCCCCCATCTTGGCCAAGCCCGGCGCGCCCGTATCCCAATACGGGAGGCCATCGGTGGGCGAATGCTCAATGTAGAAATCACACGTCGCCTCGGCCGCCTTTCGCATCCAAGCCTGAACGGCTGCCAGACCGCCAAACTCGGCCAAGTCTTCCGCCGGTAGAGTATCCAGAAACTCGAGTTGTTCGGCAAAGCCGCACATTGCCCAGGCCAACCCCCGGGTCCAGGTGGAAAACGGCGCGTAGCCTTGCTGCGAGTTCGGGCAACGAAACTGGCCGTCGTTGCGATTGAAGACCGCCTCATGCGTTGTACGGCCCCGCAGGTCGTAGGCGTCCCGCCCTTCGCCGTAGTAGACGGAGTACCGTGCTGTCGCCTGCGCGTGCTCAATCAGGCGCGTCAGCAAAGAAATGCGCCGGTCGTTCTCGCCCATCAGGACGTGGCCCAGGCGGTGCCCCACCGACAAGGAGCGCAGCGAGCGAATGGTATCCACAAAAAGAGAATGCGGCCCGTTGAAGGAGTAGATAAAGCCGCCCTCCTTCACCGTCGCCCAGCGCGCCGCTTGGACAGCGCCGCTCAACTTGAGTGCCAGTTCCAGAAAGTGCCGCTCCCAGGCGAACTGCTCGCCCAGGCGGTTCTCGTGCCACAGACGGAGCAAGTTGCCGTAGGTAGAAACGTTGTTGAAGCCGTGGTCATGCACGCCTACATGGGTGAGGTGCGGCGCCATCAGTTCAATGGTCTTGGTGCGGCCGAGATGCAGAAACTCGCGCTCGCCGGTGGCATCGTATTGCAGGATCGCTGCGCCATATTGGAAGCCTTGCGTCCATTCGGTCCACCCGCGAGCCGTGTATTGCCCGGCGACAGTAAAGACGGGCGTGGCCTTTCCGGGTACGTAAGAGGCTTCAATAGAGCGAATCTTGGGTGCGGACGCCGCCCAGAGGCGGTCAATTTTGGGCAGCAGCGCGGCTGGCGTGAGAGTCGGATTGATCTGAATCATGGGCGAACTCCTCATTGTAAGGCAGGTGATAAACTTTGAAACGACCCAATCCTGGTCCAGGAGTTCCCCATGCTACGCCTTGACGCCGACCGCACCGTCGAATTCTGCGATGGCTTTCGCCGCCGTGACTTCCTCCACATGGGGGCGCTCACCGCACTCGGCCTTGGCATGCCGGACATGATGGGACTCCAGGCAAAAGGCGCGGTCGACCCATCCAAAAAGGACATGAACTGCATCTTTCTGATGCTCGTCGGCGGCCCTTCGCAACTCGACACCTGGGACATGAAGCCCAATGCCCCGGCGGAGATCCGCGGACCCTATAAGCCTATCAAGACGAATGTTCCGGGCATCGAGATCAGCGAGATCTTTCCGCGCATGGCGAAACACGCGGACAAGTTCGCCCTCATTCGCAGCGTTTATCATACGGCTGCCGCGGTCCACGACACCGGCCACCAGATGATGCAGACTGGACGCCTCTTCCAGGGCGGCGTGGAGCATCCGCACTTCGGCAGCGTGCTCGGCAAGTTGAAAGGCCCCAATGGCGACGTGCCTCCGCACGTTCTTCTGCCGAAGCCAATCGGTGCCACCGGCGGCAACATGCCGCACGGCCAAACGGCGGGGTACCTGGGTAAGACCTTCGACCCCTTCGTCCTGAACGCTGATCCATCTGACCCGAATTTCCGCGTTCCCGACATGCTGCCGCCGGACTACCTGTCGGCGCTGCGCGTCGACCGCCGCCGCGACTGGCGCAACATGGTCGACAAGACCGTCAGCAAGTTCGAGACGTCCCAGGATGCTCGCCTGCTTGACAGCACCTTTCATCAGGCCTATACGCTGATGTCGTCCCAGAAGGCACGAGAGGCGTTTGAACTCCATCGTGAACCGGAAAAAGTTCGCGAGAAGTACGGCTTGAATCGCTTCGGCCAAAGCTGCTTGCTGGCGCGCCGCATGGTGGAGGCCGGCGTTCGGTTCGTCACGATCAACATGTTCGAAACCGTCTTCGACGAGATCACCTGGGACATTCACGGCTCGCGGCCCTTCTCGCCCATCAGTTGCTACCGGGACCTGGTCGGGCCGATGTTCGACATGGGCTATGCGTCGCTGCTCGAAGACCTGCACGATCGCGGCCTGCTTTCCACCACCATGGTGGTGGGCTCCGGAGAATTCGGCCGCACGCCCAAAGTGAATCCAGCCGGCGGCCGCGATCATTGGCCGAACTGCTGGACCATGCACATGGCTGGCGGACCGGTGAAAGGTGGCCAAGTGATCGGCGCCTCCGACGAAATCGGCGGCCAACCCAAGGACCGGCCGGTCACTCCCATGGAGGTCGCAGCCACCGTCTATCATGGCCTCGGCATCGACTTGGCTACCGAGTTGCCCGGTGCTCAGGGTCGCCCCATCCCGATCGTTGATCGCGGCACGGAGCCAATTAAAGAGTTGTTCCGGTCGTAGTGGATGCCAAAGTTTACCTGGCATGCGATCGACCGGATGCAGTCACGAGGAATCTCGCAGGAAACAGCGGCGGACATCATTCGGAATGGAGAACGATTTCGGTATCTTGAGCAAGGCCAGCAACATGTCGGATACTTTGACGAACATCAAGGCATACTGATTGTAGAGTCGCGTGGTGTCGTCATTACGGGGATAGCCGCCGTGAGTCGAAGCTACGTCAACCGCCTGAAAGAACGAGGACCAAAATGAGAGTGACTTACGATGCAGAATCGGATTGTTCCTATTTTTACTTCACCGACTCCCTCGCTCGTGGTGAGGCCAGATCCATCCCCCTCAACGTCGAAGGCATGCCGGGGATGCTCGTCCTAGACGTCGACCGCGATGGAAAACTCCTGGGCCTTGAAGTGGTCGGTGCAAGCGGCTTGCTTCGCGGAGACGCCCTGGAAAAGTTAGCGTCGGCGGTAATCGCCGAATCCTAGCTTTCCGGTGGGAGCGGTGCCTTTTGCAGTGATATGTTCCAGTGAGGTCCTACAAGCATGTGCCGTTGTTTGCATTTGATCTTTGCCGCCGCTTTTGCAACCCACGCCGCCCCCCGCGGCGAAATCCTCCCCAAGTCCGTCACCCTCGCCACCCCCGAATCCCGCCAACAACTCCTCCTGACCGTTTACGAAAACCAAGTCCAGCGTGACCTCACCCGCCTCGCTCAATGGACCTCGTCCCATCCCGCGATTGCCGAAGTTGACCCCGCCGGAATCGTGAAGCCCAGGTCCGATGGCCAAGCCGTGATCACCGGCAGGGCCAACGGCGTCGAAGCGACAGTCACCGTTCAGGTGAAAGGGGCCAAAGCTCCGTTCGCCTGGAGCTTTCGCAATCACGTCACGCCGGTGATGACCAAGACGGGCTGCAATCAGGGTGCCTGCCACGGTGCGCTTGCCGGCAAGAATGGCTTCAAGCTCTCGCTGCGCGGCTACGACCCTGACCTCGACCACGACGTCCTCACCCGCCAATCTCTTGGCCGCCGTGTTTCGCTGGCCGATCCCGCCTCCAGCCTCATCCTGCAAAAGCCTTCCTTCGGCATTCCCCATGTCGGCGGTAAGCGTTTCGACAGAAACTCGCTTGAGTATCGCGTCATACATGAATGGATCACCGCGGGTGCGCCTCCGCCTTCCATTCAGGATCCTGAAGTCACCGCCCTCGAGGTTTACCCCGCGCAGGCCATTCTCGCCCCCGGCGCGGAGCAGCAATTAGTTGTCCGGGCGAAATACTCTGACGGCCGCGTCGAAGACGTCACCCGCTGGGTGAAGTTCACCAGTGCCGACGAGGGCGTAGCCACCGTGAACGATACCAGCGGCCTCGTCAAGATGACCGGCCATGGTGAATCAGCCATCACGCTCTGGTATAACTCGAAGGTTCTTTATTCACGCGTCACGGTTCCCTATCCCCATCAGGTCGCCGACGCCAGTTATCCTCGGCGAAACTACATTGACGATCATATCCTCGCCAAGCTGAAGAGCTTGAATCTCGCGCCCTCAAAGCCCGCCACCGACTCCGACTACATCCGCCGCTCCTACCTCGATACGGCCGGCGTTCTGCCTTCAGCCGAGGAAGTCGAAAACTTTCTCAACGACGCCTCCCCAGTCAAACGTGAGAAGTTAGTCGACGCACTGCTCGAGCGTGAAGAGTATGTCGACTATTGGGCTTACAAGTGGTCCGACTTACTGCTCGTCTCCTCGAAGAAGCTTCGGGCTCCGGCCATGTGGGACTTCTATAACTGGATCCGCGACTCCGTCAAGGCGAACAAAGGCTGGGACCAGTTTGCGCGAGAGATCTTCACCGGCACCGGATCCAGTCGCGAAAAGGGTGCCCTGAATTACTTCGTTCTCCACAAGGACCCCATCGAGCTCACTGAGACCACGACCCAAGCCTTTCTCGGCCAGCGGCTCACCTGCGCCCGCTGCCACAACCACCCACTCGAGAAGTGGACGCAAAAGCAGTACTACCAGATGGCCAGCATCTTCGCCCGCATTGGCCAGAAGCAGGGCAACGATCCGGCCGATACTGTGGTCTTCGCCAAAACATCCGGCGAAGTGCTGCACCCCCGCCTACTGCGGCCCTTGCCGCCCACACCGCTCGACGGCATCGTGATACCGCTCGATGCGCCCGGCGATCGCCGTGTGCCGTTTGCCCAATGGCTTACCGATCCTAAGAATCCCTACTTTGCCAGGGCCATCGTCAATCGCATCTGGGGGAACTTCATGGGCCGCGGTCTTTGCGATCCGGTCGACGATATCCGCGCCACCAATCCCGCGTCGAACGAAGAGCTTCTGCAGGCCCTCACCCGCGACTTTGTCGGTAGCGGCTACAACGTCAAGAAACTCATCCGCACGATTCTGCTCTCGGGCGTCTATCAACTTAGTTCCGAAGCCAACGCGACTAACCAGAACGACAATAAATACTATTCCAAATACATAGTCAAGCGCCTCACGGCCGAGACCCTTCTGGACTCGATGAGCCAGGTTGCCGGCGTCTCCACCGCTTTCCCCGGCATGCCCGCCGGCACTCGCGCCATGCAGTTGCCTGACGTCCGAATTCAATCCCAATTCCTCGATGTCTTCGGCCGCCCCCCGCGCATCATCTGCGATGCCGGCGAACGCTCCATGGACCCTTCGATTGCCCAGGCTCTTCACGTCATCAACGGCGAGACTCTGAATCGAAAACTATCGAACCCCGAAGGCTACCCGAGCCTCGTGCTGAAACTCGGCCTCTCCGACGCGAAGATCCTCGACCATCTGATGCTCTCGGCCTTCAGCCGCTATCCGGCGCCGCAGGAGAAAGCGGATTTACTCGCCATGCTCGACAAAGCCCGCGTGCGCAACGGTACGCCTCAGGCCCAACTTGATAGCCGCCGCCAAGCGATCGAGGATCTCTTTTGGGCCATGCTTACCAGCAAAGAGTTCATGTTCAACCACTAATGCGCACGCTCATCAGTTTCGTTTTTGCCATCGCGTCGGCCAGCGCGCAAAGCTACGTGCAGGACGTCTATCCCCTTTGGGAAAAGTATTGCCTCGGTTGCCATGCATCGGGCACCAAGATGGGTTCGCTCGAAATTGAGACCTGGGAGGGTTTACAGCGCGGCGGCAATCACGGCACCATCCTGGTTCCGGGTGACGCCAAAGCCAGTCGGCTTTACACTATGCTCACCGGCGAAGCGAAGCCAGCCATGCCCATGGACGGACAGGTACTCACCGCGGGCGAGATTGAGGTAGTGCGCCGGTGGATCGCCAATGGCGCTGCCGCTCCCTCGAAGGGGGAGATCGCGATGCTGAAGCGCAAGGCCGCTGGCGAGGAGTCCCCTTCAGCCACTAAGCCTAAGGGCAAACCGCAGATTTTCTCGCTTGCCTGGCGACCAAGTCGCGACGAGGTCGCCGTGGGCCGCTTCCAAACGATTGACCTGCTGAACCCGGCCTCCGGGCAGGTTCGCGCAACCCTCGAAGGCCACGCTGAAGTCGTGCGCGCCCTCGCATTCTCGAAAGACGGAAAGCGCCTGGCCGCCGCCGGTGGGCGCCCGGGGCGCAAAGGCGAAGTGCTCGTCTGGGATACGGAGGCGAAAACTGTTGTCGCCAGGATCAGCGGCCACCAGGATGCTATCTATGCGGTGGCCTTCTCACCGGACGGCAGGCAACTCGCTACCGCCAGCTACGACAAGTTGATCACGCTGTGGGATGCTCTCACGGGCGCTGAAATCCGCACCCTGAAGGACCACATCGACGCCGTCTATTCGCTAGCCTTCACCCCCGGCGGGCGGCTGGTTTCCGGCTCCGCGGACCGCACGATCAAGATCTGGGATCCCAAAACCGGCGAGCGGCTTTACACTCTTTCTGACGCCACCGACGGCATCAACGCTCTTGCGCTGGCGCCGGATGGCCAGCGCGTTGCGGCCGCGGGCTTCGACAAGAACATCCGCATCTGGGAGTTGGGGGAGAAGTCCGGCACATTGCTGCAATCGGCGATCGCTCATGAAGACGCCATCATTGCGCTGGCATGGTCCCCGGACGGCTCGCGGATTGTCTCGTCGTGCGCCGACAAGACGCTCAAAATCTTCAATGCTAAGGACCTGACAGAGCTGAAATCTCTTCCGGGTCAATCCGATTGGGTCTACGGTCTGGCTTTCTCCGCCGATAGCGCGAAGATCGCCGTGGGCCGCTTCGATGGGTCGCTCGCGCTGCTCGAGAGGTAAATCATGTTCCGATATCTGGCCATCCTGACGTCCGTCCTGTTCGCGCAACAGACGCCACACCCCTCCGGTAGTCGGACGACCCCGCCGACAATCGCCAGCGTGTCGCCGAGCGGAGCCGCCCGCGGCACCACCGTCGAACTCACTGTGGAAGGCCTCAGCTTAGCCCAAACCAGCGGAATCTACTTCAGCGAGCCCGGTATCAGCGCCAAGATCCTCAGGGTGAAAGAGCTTCCTGACTTGAACGAGGTCCGCCTGGGCTCGAACGGCACACCCTCCACCGTCGATCTGGGCCCCCTGCCCAGCCGCAATCAAGTAACGATCGAGCTCGACATTGATGCCGAAGCCCCGGTGGGTCCCGTAAATTTTCGCCTTCACACGCCCCTGGGTACCTCACCCACCGGAACTTTTCTGATTGAGCCGTATTACGGCGAAAGCCCCGACAAGGAACCAAACGATACGCCGGAGGGTGCCTTTGAAACCTATCTGCCGAGCGTGCTGGCCGGCACCATCTCGAAACCTGGCGACCTCGACTTCTACAAGATCAAGGTCCGGGCCGGCGACGAACTCGTCTTCGACAACGGCGGTGTTCAACTCGGGTCCGCCTTGCAGGCGTTGGTGGCGATCGTCGCCGAAGACGGCGCGGTGCTGAAGGAGTACGGCCGGGACGGCCGCGGCACCAGCACCTTTTCCCATCGCTTTGCTGCCACCGGCACCCACTATCTTCGCGTTTCGGATTACCAGCGCTCGGGTAGTTTGCGCCATGTTTACCGGCTGAAGGTGGGAAACTTCCCGATTGTCTCCGGGGCCTATCCACTAGGGATGCGCGCCGGGTCCACTGCTCAACTTGCGCTGAAAGGTTTTGGCTTGGGAACGAAGTCCATCACCGTGAACGGCA
>JALHNI010000134.1 GCA_022843605.1 Bryobacter sp. | reverse complement strand
GCGGCGGCGGTGGCGGTGAGCGCGTCCATGTGGCGAGGTCATTGCAATTGTCGTGCCGAAGTGGCGGGCAGGGTTTTGGCCCTGAAACTGCAATAGCTGCGGTCGTGACTGAACTCATACCGCTTGCCACCAACTCCGGTCCCAGGGCCGACTTCGCACCGCCGGCGGGCCGGGAAAATGCTGCCATTCCTGGGGAAATTCGCCAATTTGCTGAGGAATTTCGCACATTCTCCCAGGATGGTGAAAACGAGGAGACCGATTCCGGTGATGAGCGTCTCACCGACGGCCCACGTTCCAATACAGCACCTGCCTTACCGTTTTGGAACCCCATTTGGTACGCCTTCCCGGCGGCCACCCGCGCGGTGGCCGCTACGGACTGGGCGAAGTCGGCTGGATTCGGCGAGTTTTCGACGCTGAAGGGTGACACACTTTTGGCGGGAGACAGTTTCTTGCCTGGAACGCCGGCGTCCGGAGGTCCGGTGCCGGTGCCGGTGTTGGTGGAGGCGGCCCGTGCGGAGTCTGGCGATGGGATGGCCGGAGTCGCGCTTCTGGAGGGGGCTTCGCGTGAGGGCGCGGAATTGCTGGGTCGACCCGGCCCGGCTTCTGAGGAGCACCAGGGCGAGGGGTTCGACCTCGCGGCGAGTGAATGGACTCGGACCGAGGAGTTCCCGATGGCGGTTGACGCCGCCGGGCAACTCAACCAACTCCCCAATCAGCCCCCCGACCAGCCCCCTCCCTCGGTTCTGGGCGTTGACGTCCCGGAGGGTGTGCGCGCGCCACCGGACTCGGTGAAGATCCCGAGACCGACGGAAGCCTGCCACGCAGCGGCTCCGCCGCCGGAGGGCCATCTTCCCGCGGGGGGCTTCGAGGCGAAGGGCCTCGGGGGAGTCGACCTGCCGAACCGATTCCAGCCGGTGGGTAGCGGCGATCCTTCATTCGAATTGCATCCCGTATCGTTTACTGCTCGAGTCACTCCGGCGGACACTCCTCCGGTGCTTGAGGTTCCGGCAGCGGTCGAGGTCGAGCGGAGCAACGCGGAGGCAACTCCAGAGAGTGGGCCGAGGTTTGGAGCGATGGTGCGTGCGGACTCGGAGCAACCGGACCGGCCGGACCCGACTTTGGATGCGCGCTTGCCGGGTGAGAGTGGCAGCGCGGGAGGCGGTCAGGAGACGGACGGGGGAGCGGGGGGAGATCGCCGGGAGAAAGCTCAACTCTTCGAACCCGATGGCGATCGCTGGGCCCGGCCTCCAGCAGGTGTGGAACCGGGCTCAGCGATGACGGCGCCTTCCATGGATGTCGGGCGGCCGGTCGCCTCGATCTCGGCTGAGCGGCCGAAGGAGGCGCCAGTGGTGGCGGTCCAGGCTCCGCTTCCCGAACTCCCCGTAGAACGAGTATCGGCGCCGCCGCGGGAACTCGTGCTCACCATTCCTTCCGGCCAGGAAGGTGACGGAGTTCTGGCCAGCGTTCATGTCCGTGACCACAATGGCGCCGTGGAGATTGCGGTCCGGACCCCGGACGAACAACTTTCGACGTCTTTGCAGGAGAGCCTGCCCGACCTGGTGACCCGGCTTGAGGCGCACGGCGCGGAAGCGAGCGCGGCGCGAGGAGATCAGGCGGAGGGGCAAGGTCCCGATTGGGGAGGCGGGCAGGATCGCCAGTCGGAAGGACGGAGCGATGAAAGCCAATCCCGCGGGCAACCTAGAGTGCAACGAGAGAAACGGCAGGCCGAGTGGCAGTCCAGTCTCAGACTTGCCGCGCACTAGCCAGACGAACACCACGAGTTAGGAATCGACGAGAAAACCATGATCAACCCCTTAGCAGCGAGCGATGCGGCGAGCCAAGACACAACGTCTACGCCGGTTAACAAGGATCCACTAGCGAACAAGGAAGTCTTTCTGAGTTTGCTGGTGGCTCAGATCAAGAATCAGGACCCCATGAACCCCACGGACAGCGTGCAATTCCTGACGCAACTATCCCAGTTCACCCAAACGGAGCAAACGCTGGGGATTCGCGAGGATCTGAAACAAATCACGGCAGCTATTGAAGCGCTCAGCGCTCCCGCCAGCGCGGCTTAGCGCGGAATCGCGCCAACAGAATTGCAAAAAACGTTTTTTGAAAGAGAGATTGATGTTTACTTCATTTTCCACTGCCCTTTCCGCCCTCGGAGCCCATTCAACGGCCGTCGACGTAGTCGCCAACAATCTGGCGAATCTCAATACGGCGGGCTTTAAAGCCAGTGCCTTGTCCTTCTTCGACCTCGTGTCGGAATCGTTCGGCCAAGGCGACACACAGATCGGCTTCGGTGTGGCGCGCCCGGTCACGATGCGGCAGTTTACGCAGGGCGCGATTCAGGCGTCAAACGGACCGCTGGATGCGGCGATTCAAGGGGATGGCTTTCTGATCGTTCGAACGCAGGCCGATGGCCTGCTATACACGCGAGGCGGACGCTTAACGGTGGACCGGGACGGCAATCTACTTACGGGCAAGGGCGAACAGATTCAAGGTTGGGCAGAACGGGATGGGGTGCTCTCGGCGAGTGGTCCAATCGGTCCCATCGTGGTGCCGGTGGGAACGATTCGACCGCCGCGCGCAACGACCTCATTTAGTTTCGACATGAACTTGAATGCGGCGGCGACGGCAGGGCCGCCACCGGATACCTTCACGACTTCGATTCAGGTTTACGACTCGCTGGGAACTCCGGTGGTGGCGACGATCAATCTGACGAAGAGCACGACGGCGAACTCCTGGGACTATTCGATCTCGGTGCCCGATGGCGATGTAACTGCGCCGGTAACGCCGGTGACGGGCACGCTCACCTTCGATGCGAACGGGAAACTAACCGCACCTTCAGTAACTGATCCACAGCCGACCTTGCCGGTGACGGGTCTGATTACCGGAGCCGATCCGATGAACCTGACGTGGAATCTCTATGCTGGCGCCACTCCTCGAGTGACTCAGTTTGCGGCCACTTCGGCGGTGGCGGCGAACTCCCAGGATGGCAACCCGGCCTCGCAATTGACGCAGGTACGGCTGGCAGATGGCGGCAAGGTGGTGGCCATTTACTCCAACGGTCAGCAGCAAGTTGTCGGTCAACTGGCCATGGCTTCGATCCGCAATCCCGAGAGCCTGGTGGCGGTCGGCGACAACAATTTTCAGCTAAGCGCCAGGAGTGCGTTGCCGGCGATTGGCGAGCCGAACACCGGTAGCCGCGGTTCGGTCCTGGGCGGGGCTCTGGAGTCGTCGACGGTCGATATCGCAAGAGAATTCACGAATCTAATCGTTTTACAAAGAGGTTACCAGGCGAACACTCGAGTCGTAACCACAGTAGATGAGATGAGCCAGGAAACCATCAACCTAAAACGCTAATCTCGATGCATCAGTAAGCCGATAGAAGGAGTGCTGAGTACAATGGAACGATCTGACGAGATAGACCACTTCTCCGAAATACCCATGGATATTGAAGCACAGTTAGATCGCAAGACGATGACCATGAGTCAAATACTCGATCTTGAGGCCGGATCGGTAATTAAACTGAAGAGATCTGCGGGGGAAAACATCGACTTACTGGTGGGCGGCTCGCTGGTTGCCTTCGGCGAGATCGTCGTTCTGCAAGAAATGATGGGAATTCGGATTACCGACTTCCGCGCGGAAAGCTAAAAGGAGAAACGGTTGGAATTCGTGCGAGAGTTTGCGGCGGTGTTGGTGGTGCTGGGTATACTTGGCGTGAGCCTCTATTGGCTGCGTCACGAGCAGGCGCGAAGACTGCCCACCTCCGGACCGCTGCGGGCTGTCGCAAAGGTCCGGCTGTCGGAGAATCTGGTGCTCCATCTGATTGAGTGCGCCGGCGTGCGATGCCTGATAACGGAGCAGAAGGCGAGCTGTTCGGTTCTCCAACTGCACGGAGCGGCGGGAGAGCAAGAGAGATGTTGATTCTGGCGGCCGCGGAGCTACGTCTCTCGACTCCGCTTGAGATTGTGCTCGTTCTTTCGCTGATGGCGCTTCTGCCTGCGGCGATTGCCAGCCTGACTCCATTTCTGCGGATTACGCTGGTCTTGCATTTCTTGCGGCAGGCGTTGGGCACCCAAACTGCTCCATCGAATCCGGTTCTTCTGGGACTCGGGGTCTTTCTCACGATGTTGGTGATGCAGCCAGTGGCTCGCGAATTACAGGCGAAAGCGATTCAACCTTATACGCGGAACGAACTGACGCTCGTGCAGGCCATGCAGGCGGCGCGAGATCCGATGCATGCATTCTTACTTCGCTTCGCGCGGGAGAAAGACATTCAGCTGTTTCTCGAGCTGACCAAGACCGCCCCGCCGAAGCGTCCCCAGGACGTTGAGTTAGTCGTCCTGATGCCGGCTTATGTTCTTTCGGAAATGCGCACCGGATTTCAGATTGGCGCCGTCCTGTTTCTGCCGTTCCTGATTATTGACTTAGTGGTGGCTTCGGTGACGCTCTCCATCGGGATGGTCCAGTTGCCGCCGGTGATGGTGGCGGCGCCATTCAAGATTCTGCTCTTCGTCCTGGTGGACGGCTGGAATCTGGTGATCGGTTCGTTGGTGAGGAGTTTTAACGGATGACTGCGCAGATGGGAGCCGAGTTGATTCGCCAGGCCCTGTGGACGGCAATGTGGGTAAGTTTGCCATTGCTGGGCGTGGCCCTGATTGCCGGCATCGTCATCGGTTTAGTGCAACTGGTGACGTCGATTCAGGATCCGGGTTTTGGAACCGTCCCGCGTCTCGGCGCGTTTCTGGCCGCCATGATCGTTTTTCTCCCCTGGATGTTCATGGTGCTGATGAGTTACACAACAAAGCTTTTCTCAGACCTGGGGCATTATGCCCGATGAATCGGCGCTGAGCTTGCGGCTACCGGGCGAGATGCGCGCGCTAGGGCCGCTGGCCGGAGCGTTCCTGGTCTGTCTGGCCCGAGTTGGCGGCCTGTTCGTCTTCTTCCCATGGCCGGGTGGGCGGTCGACTTCGCCGGGGCCGCGGGTGTTTCTGACGGTGGCGCTCTCGGCGGCGCTGGCTCCGCGCCTAGCGCAACGCCCGGGATCGGCGGAAGGTTTGGTGGGAGTGCTGGGTGCGGAGGCGGCCCTCGGTTTCAGTGCGGGTCTGGTGCTGCTGTTCATGATGGAAGCTCTTGCCTTTGGCGGCCACTTGATTGGGTTGCAGGCGGGCTTCAGTTACGCCTCATCCGTCGATCCAACGACGGAGGCGGACTCGACCGTCATCCCGGTTATGGTGCAGTGGCTGGGGAACGTGCTCTTCTTTGCCGCGGGATTTGACCGGTGGTTAATGAAGGCCATCGTGGTGAGCCTTGAGACAATTCCTCCGGGCGGCTGGCAACTGACGCCGGGAGCCTTCCAGATGGTGGTGAACCTGTTCTCCTCGTCGCTCGAACTCGGGGTCCGGCTGGCTTTGCCGGTAGCGGGCTTCCTGTTGTTGGTCGACCTGACGCTGGCGGTGGTGGGCCGGTTGAATGCTCAGTTTCCTTTGTTGAACGTTGCCTTTCCGCTTAAGACCGGATTGGCTGCGCTCGCTCTGGGCGCCACGATTGGTTTAGTGCCGTCTACGTACGCGCGCTTGATGGAGATTTCGGCTGAGGCTCTCGGAGGAGTTCTGCGCTGGCCGTAAGGCGCAGTTCACCTGATGTCGAAGCAAGGACAGACTGAGAAGGCAACGCCGCAGCGCCTGAAAAAGGCGCGGGAGCAGGGCCGCTTCGTCAGCAGCCGCGAACTAATCTCTTCACTGGAGTTTCTGGCCGCCGTTTACGTCATCAGGCACTATGGTCCGGGCTGGTTTCTGCACCTACGAGGGCGCATGAGCCGTTGGCTTGACCTGGCGTTTGGGACACCGGAACTGACGTTGAATCAGTTGACAAGGTTGGGCCGTGAACTGGTGGTGTATGACCTGGGTCCAGTTTGGCTGGCGGGGCTGGGAATGGTGGCTGTGGCTCTAACCGCGCAGATGGCGACGACACAGTTTGGCTTGGCCACCGCCAGTTTGGCGCCACAACTTAGCCGTCTCAGTCCGATGGGCCGTTTGAAAGACTATCCGGCCCAGGCGATGCGCCAACTCGGGCAGGCGATTCTGGTGCTGGTGTTGGCGGGCTTGGCTCTCTATGCGCTGGCAATCGAGAGATACCCGGTCATTCTCAGTTGGGGGCGCGGTGGAGTGGCGTCCGGGCTGAATGGATTGTCGCTCGCCGCCGGTGATTTGTTGCAGAAGGGGGCTGTCGTCTTTGCCGTCTTGGGGCTGATCGATCTGGCAAGGGCTTACCGCCGTTACAACAACGATCTCATGATGTCGAAACAGGAGATCAAGGAGGAGATGAAGGACGCCGAGGGTAGCCCTGAGGTGAAGCGCAAGTTGCGGCGTCTGCAGCGTGAGCGCTCCCGACGCCGCATGATGGCTGACGTCGAAAAAGCCACGGCGATCGTCACCAACCCCACGCATTATGCCGTGGCGATCCGCTTCGATCTGGAGAGCATGGCTGCGCCGAAAGTGGTGGGCAAAGGGAAGAACTATCTGGCTCGGCGCATTCGTGAGCGGGCCATGGCGAAGGGCATTCCCATTGTTGAGAACCCGCCGCTGGCGCGCGCACTCTATCAATCGGTGGCCGTTGGACAGGAGATTCCGGCGCATCTGTACAAAGCGGTGGCCGAGATTCTGGCCTACATCTACCGGTTGATGGGCGGGAGGTTACCGAGATAGGCGATGGCGGAAGCGACCCTCAAACTGCCGCCTCCGGCCCTGCAGGCGATGCGTTGGCGGGAGGCGGCTATCCCGCTCGCGGTGCTCGGCATCGTGCTGGCGATGATCGTTCCGTTGCCTGCTCTGGTGGTCGATCTGTTGATCAGCGCCAACATCTCCATTTCGGTGGTGGTGCTGATGGTGGCGATGTATATTCGCCGCCCCGCCGAGTTCAGCCTGTTTCCGACGACGTTGCTGTTGCTGACACTCTTCCGCCTAGCATTGAACGTCTCCTCGTCGCGCCTGATTTTGATGAACGGCAATCGGGGAACCGCCGCAGCGGGCGGAGTGATTGAAGCCTTCGGCAACTTCGTCGTCGGTGGCAACTTCGTCATCGGGCTGGTGATTTTTCTGGTTCTGATCGCGATCCAGTACGTGGTGATCAACCACGGTGCGGTGCGCATCTCGGAAGTGACGGCGCGCTTTACGCTTGATGCGCTGCCGGGCAAGCAGATGTCGATTGATTCCGACTTGAGCGCCGGGCTGATCGACGAGACCGAGGCCCGCGAGCGTCGGAAGCAGTTGACCGCCGAAGCGGAGTTCTATGGCTCGATGGACGGTGCCTCGCGCTTCACGCAACGTGATGCGGTGGCCAGCATCCTGATTACGCTGATTAACATCGTGGCCGGCTTCCTGATCGGGGTGCTGCAACTGGATATGGAACTGGTGAAGGCGCTGAAAACCTACACGGTGCTGACGATCGGCGACGGACTCGTCACGGTGATTCCCGCGCTGATGGTTTCGGTATCTGGCGGCTTGATTGTCACGCGCGCCTCGGGAGAGCTGGAACTCGGTGAGCAGTTCGAACAACAACTGTTATCGAACGAGCAACCACTTTGGCTGGCCAGCGGAATCCTGCTGGCGATGGCGGCATTTCCGGGGCTGCCCAAGATTCCGTTCATTGCGCTGAGCGCCGGTTTGGGCGCGATCGCCTGGAAGCTGCGCCAAAAAAATGCCACTGCCGAAGATTTGGCAGCGCGCCCTCCCGTAGCGGCGCCGGCGGCTAAGGAGAGCGTGGAACAACTGCTGAAGGTCGAGCCGTTGGCCGTTGAAGTAGGACTTGGACTGGTGCGCCTGGTGGAAGGTGGCGCCAACTCCCCGCTGCTGCGCCGCATTGCCGGCATCCGCCGGCAACTGGCGAGCGACTTGGGCTACCTGCTTCCGCCGGTGAGGGTGACCGATAATCTGACTCTGCGCTCGAGAGAGTATGTCGTGCTGCTGAAGGGTACGGAGGTGGCGCGATTCGAGTTGCCTGCAGGCATGGACCTGGCGATATCGAGCGCACTGGCGCGGGGTGGGGTGGCCGGTGGGGGCTCGGGTGTTCCTGGCCCAGCCGGAGGCGTTCCCACCCGCGACCCGGCCTTCGGCATGGCGGCTTGGTGGATACCGACGGCGGAGTCCGATGCGGCGCGCGCAGCCGGCTTGACGGTGGTCGATGCGGTGAGCGTGATGGGAACTCACCTGGGCGAGTTGATCCGGCGCTACTCCCATGAACTGCTCTCGCGCCAGGATGTGAAGGCTCTGCTCGATCGGGTGGCCGTGGACAACCCGAAGGCCGTGGAGGATTTGGTCCCCAAATTGCTTCCTATGTCCACGGTGCAGAAGGTTTTACAGAACTTACTCCGGGAACGCGTTTCGATTCGGGATGCGAGTTCCATTTTGGAGGCTTTGGGTGAGGCGGCGAATGCAACTCGGAACATGGTGTTGCTGACGGAGTATGTTCGTCAGACGTTGCGGCGGTCGGTGGTGAAGCCCTATCTTACGCCGAAGAACGAACTGCCGGCCTGGATGTTCGAACTTGCCACCGAGCAGATGCTCGAAAGCGCAGTGGAGCATGGCGAACAAAACAGCCACCTGAATCTGCCGCCGGCTCGGATAAGGGAACTGCTGGAACGGTTGTCCCGGGTGGTGCCGAGTCCGGATGTACCGGTGGTGGTGCTGGTGAGTGCACAGGTGCGCTTCTTCGTCCGGCAGATGACCGAGGCGATGCCGGGCCAGTTTGTGTTTCTGTCACACGCGGAGATTCCTTCGGGTGTCAATGTGATCACGCTGGGAACACTTTAGGAGAGAGATGCGAATCAAGTCCTATTTTTCAGGAACGGTAGAGTCCGCGATGGAACTCGCCCGGCGGGAACTGGGTGAGGACGCCGTGATTCTGAACTCCAGAGCGGCACCCGCGGATGCGCGGCATTTGGGCGTTTATGAGGTGGTGTTTGGCGTGGAGGATCTCGCGCCGGCCCCACTCGTCGAGCCCCCGCCGGAGCCACGTGGCCATCGCTTCGAGATGCTGGAGGGCGAGATCGTCGCGTTGCGGCAGGAACTTAGAAAGCTCTCGCGAGGCATCCTGGCGCCGTCCGAGTGGCGGACTGGGCCTGAGCGGCCGACCGGCGAGGCCGCGGGAGCGCTCGAACCCGGCCGAGTGGACCAGGAACTCATCGCTTATCTGATTGGCCGTGATCTGCCGGAGAGGGCGGCAAGAGAACTCGTGCGGCGTGGAGGGACGCAGTTGCGGAAGGGTTCGCGGCGCGCACCTTGGCGCGACGCACGCCCGGTGGGTAGCGCGGGCCTGTTCGCGAATGGTAGTGGTGTGTTTCCAGCGCATCCCGGTTTGGTGGCAGGTCTCTTTGCCGATGAAAGTCCGTTGGCGGCGAGCGTGCTGGACCAACTGGCTTCGGTACTTCGAGTCGAGCCCACTTTGGGGCGCGAACCGGCCGCTTCGCCATCAAAGGTGGTGGCGTTGGTCGGTGCGCCTGGGGCGGGCAAGACGACGACGTTGGTGAAACTCGCGGCGCATTACGGCCTGCGGGCACGGCGTCCCGCTCATATCATTTCGCTGGACAACCTGCGCGTGGGGGCGGCCGAACAGTTGCGCTCCTACGCTGCGATTCTGGGTATGGGTTTTGATCTCGCCGAGACCGTCGTCTCTCTGGGGCAACTGCTGAATGAGCACGCCAACAAGGAACTGATTCTGATTGACACTCCGGGGCTGAGCCCGGGGCAAATGGACGACGGCTCGGCGATGGCCAGGTTTCTGAGCTCGGATCCGCGGGTGGACTGTCACTTGGTGGTGCCGGCCTACCAGAAGCGGGCGGACGTCGTGCGTCTGCTCGACCGTTTCCATCCCTACGGCGCCTCGAAAGTGATTCTGACCCGCCTGGATGAGACGGACGCAATCGGCGGTTTACTGCTGGCCCTTGACGAGTACGAGGCGCGCATCTCTTTCCTGGCGATGGGGCAGACCATTCCGGAGGATCTGGAGCCGGCCACCGTGGCGCGGCTGCTGGATCTGTTTGTGGGGGATCCGCCGATGGGAGCATTTCTACCGGCGCGAGCACCCGCGGTTCGTCCGCGGGAGCAGGCGCAGCCGGTGACGGCGGGATCGAGAGCTTAAGAGGGAAATGAGATTAATGGCCAGAGGGTTGGGACGGTACACGGAAGAACTGGAGCTTGAGGCGCTCATGGTGATCGAACCGCCGGGCGAAACGGCGGCTGAGCCGGGTGCGATTCCGGAAAAGTACGTGCTGACGCCTGCGGAGAGGGAGCGCCGCATTCTTGAGCATCTCCCGCAGGTTCGGCTGATTGCGCGGCGTATTCATGAGCGGCTGCCGGAGAGCGTGAGTATTGACGATCTGATCTCCACGGGCATTGTGGGGTTGATCTCGGCGATCGATCGGTTTGATCCGATTCATCAGGTGAAGCTGAAGACCTATGCCGAATACAAGATTCGCGGGGCCATTCTGGATAGTCTGCGGGGGTTGGACTGGGCGCCCCGCCAGCAGCGTAAGCGAGCCAAGCAGATCGAAGCGGCGATTGCCGTGGCGGAGCAGCGCTTGAAGCGGGCTCCAACCGAGGACGAGATTGCCGCGCAACTGGGTCTGTCGATGGCCGAGTACCACGAGTGGCTCGTGGATATCCGCGGCGTGAACCTGGGCAGCCTGGAGGCGAGTTCCGGTGAAGACGATGGCCGCGATCTGCTCAAGTACATCTCGGACAAAGAAGAGAACTGGCCGTCGCGTTTGGTGGAGCGGGCTGAACTTGAGCGGCTGCTGGTGGAGGCCATCGACCGGATGCCGGCGATTGAGAAGACCGTACTCAGCCTCTACTATCAGGAAGAACTCACCTTGCGGGAAATCGCCAAAATCGTGGGATTGCATGAATCTCGAATCTCGCAACTGAAGTCCCAGGCACTGCTGCGGCTGCGCACCTACCTGGAGAAGTGCTGGCCGATGAAACGCGGACAGGTCTAGCAGATGGCGGATCGGCAAACCTGGATTCTCGAACAGTTCGCCCTCAAGCTGGCTGAGGTAGCCGGCTCCATGCTGGGTTCGGAAACGAAGGCGGAACTAACGGAAGCGGCCGCGGAGCCTCCGGAGGACGCTCTGGTCTGGGAGCAGGGCTTCGACGTGGGGGATGGCTGCCGTGTGGTGGTGGCGGCGTCCGAAGCGAGTTGGGAGAAGATCGGCGGAGAGGCGCTGAAGGCGGCGGGAGTCGACGAACTTGACCGGGACAGCGTTCGGGGCACCTACCTCGAACTGCTCAGTCAGGCGCTCTCGGGCGTCGCCTCGGAGATCGGCAGCCTGTTAGGCCGCAACATCTCGGCAGTCGACGGACGCGAGATTCCCGCTGGCGCCGGGCAGGTTTCGCGGGTACTGCAACTGGTTCTAAACGGCGAGCCGGTGACGCTGCAGGCCGGAGTGGCGGCGAAGTTGGTGTCGCTGCTTGCGGCGGCGGACGAGTCAGCAGCACCTGTTGCCGACGAAGGTTCGCGGCCGGATGCGGCGGAACGGGAGGAAGCAGTGGACGGAACCAGAACCCTCGACCTGCTGCTCGACGTTGAGCTTCCCGTGAGCGTTAGCTTTGGCCGGGCGAGCGTGCCACTGAAGGACGTGCTGAAGCTCACTTCCGGCTCCATTGTCGAGCTGAATCGCGGGGTGAGCGATCCGGTGGAACTAATTGTGAACAATTGCGTGATTGCTCGTGGCGAAGTGGTGGTGGTGGAGGGGAACTACGGCGTGAGAATTCAACAGATTGTCAGCGCTCGAGAGCGCCTGAGGACGCTGAGCTAAGATGCCGGTGACTCTTGGCATTCTGGGCTTTCTGGCACTACTGGGTTGTGCCGGAGCGGGATTGGCGATGTGGCTGGTGATGCGTCTGACCGATCGGGTGACGTCGCTGGAGAAACAGGGACGAACCCTTGCCCTGGAATGCCGTGCGCTGCACCAACAAATTGATGCTATCGCTGTTGTCCGGCCGGCAAGCGTCCCGGCCGAGCCTGTGTTCGCCACGCCAATCACACTCGATACGGGGATGAACCTCAGCAAGCGCGTACAAATCCTGCGCTTGAACCGCCGGGGAGAGTCAACGGCGCACATCGCGAGCGTTTTGAATCTCCCACTGGCGCAAGTGGAACTTGTGCTGAAACTACAGCGTCAAACGGCAGAAGCCCCAACCGCGGCCAGCGGCTGAGGCTTCTTACTGAGAATCGATTAGGCTTCGACAGTGATGGGGTTGTGCAACTCGCCGATCCCCTCGACGGAGACGATGCAGTGGTCGCCTTCGCGCAAATAGCGGGGCGGCTTGCGAGCGAAACCCACACCGGGGGGCGTTCCCGTTGAAATGATGTCGCCGGGCTCCAGGGTGATGACCTGAGTGATGTGCTCGATCAACGCCGGAATGTCGAAAATCAGTTCTTTGGTGTTCGAGTCCTGCAGCACTTCGCCGCTGAGGGTGAGCTTGATTTGCAGGTTGTGCGGGTCGGCGATCTCGTCGGCCGTAACTAACACTGGACCCATCGGGCAAAACGTATCGCAGCTTTTTCCCATGAGCCATTGCGGAGTGGCCAACTGGAGGTCTCGCGCCGAGACGTCATTGATGACGGTGTAGCCGAAGACGTACTCTTTCCAGTCGGCGCCCTTGACGTGCTTAGCCGTCTTGCCGATTACGAAAGCGAACTCTGCCTCGTAGTCGGGCTGAGCGGTCGCCTTCGGGAGCACAACGGTGTCGCCCGGTCCGATGATCGAGTTGTTGAACTTGCTGAAGACCGTCGGAGTGGTGGGGATGGCCATGCCGGATTCGATGGCGTGGTCCCGGTAGTTAAGCCCGATCATGAACAGCTTGGGCGGATTGGGGATCGGCGCGTGCAACTTCACGTCCGCTAGCGGAATCCCTCCCGGGTGCGCTGCCAGATGGCGCTCGATCGTCGCTTTGGCGGCGGGGCCTTCCGCGATGACCGGGAGCAGCGAAGAATAGCCGCAACCGGCAATCGAAATCACATGATCATTGACGAGGACACCGGCCTGAGGGGCGCCTCCGTTGTGGCTGTAAACCAAATACTTCATATGAGGAAAAGGCTATCACGGTCTTCCAGGTGGGCCAGGCGGCAAAGCTACTGGCCTGGCGCTGGAAGGAAGTTGAGCGAGGCGGAGTTCATGCAGTAGCGCAGGCCCGTGGGTTTGGGGCCGTCTTCGAAGACGTGGCCCAGGTGGCCGTCGCAGCGGCTGCAGTGAACCTCGACGCGGAGCATACCGTACTCGCGGTCTTCGGTGGTGCTGACGTTCTCCTTCGCGATCGGCGCGTAAAAGCTCGGCCAGCCGGTGCCGCTTTCGAACTTGGTGGAGGAATGAAAGAGCGGCGTTCCGCAGCAGACGCAAGTGTAGATGCCTGGGTCCTTGGTTTTCGCGTACTTACCGGTGAAGGCGCGTTCGGTGCCCTGTTTCCGGGTGACAGCGTATTGCGCCGAGGTGAGTTGGGCACGCCATTCGGCGTCGGTTTTGACAATTTTGTCCACGCTTTTTACTCCTGTTGGTTTGCCAGTCGCGTCCACATAGCCGATGCGCACCTGCGGAGTCGCTGCGGCCGCTACGCCGAGGGGCAAACAGGCGGACAAACAAGCAAAGGTGCGGCGAGTCAGTTTCATCGGAAGCCCTCCTACCAGGAAATGCCGCGGGGCGTGCCCGCTATTCCTGCCTTCCTTTAGATTTACGCAGGTTCCACGGGAATGGATTATTTCAACGGCAGGAACTTGACGCAAACGGGCATGCCGACCTCGGCCTTTTCGCCAGTGGGGGTGAGTTTGCCGGTTGTCTGGTCGATGCTGAAGACGGCCAGGGAATCGGAGCGTTCGTTGGCGGCGATCAGGAACTTGCCGCTCGGGTCGATGTTGAAGTTGCGGGGCCATTCGCCGCCGCTGGAGATCTGGCCTTGCGAGGTGAGCCGGCCGCCGCCGTCAATGGTGAACATGGCGATGGACTGGTGGCCGCGGTTCGAGCCGTAGAGAAACCTGCCGTTCGGGTGGATAACGACCTCGGCGGTGTTGCTGGTGCCCTTGAAGGTATCGGGCAGGGTGGTGATGGTCTGGAACTCCTTCAATTCGCCGCTGTTCCCGTTCCAGGTAAACCCGGTGACGGTGTTGGCGAGTTCGTTGATGGAGTAGCCGTATTTGTTCGAAGGATGAAAGGCGAAGTGGCGGGGTCCGGAGCCGTCCTTCAGTTTCGCGCGCGATTTCGCGGTGAGCAGACCGCCTTTGGTGGAAAGGCCGTAGGTGATCACTTCATCCGTGCCGAGATCGCAGGCGACGGCAAACTTGTTGCCCTTGGCGACGTTGATGGAGTGGGCGTGGGGCTGATTCTGCCGGGTCGTGACGCCTTTCCCCTGGTGCTGGATCATGCTGGAGGCTTCCTGCAACTGGCCGTCGGCGGCGATCGGAAAGATGCCAACGTTGCCTCCGGTGTAGTTGGCGACTAGCAGGAACTTACCGGTCTTATCGATGGAGAGATGGCAGGGCGCGGCGCCGCGAGAGGAGACGGTATTCATGGCGGTGAGCTTGCCGGTGGACTCGTCGAGGGTGAAGGCGGTGAGGCTGCCGGAGCGCTCGCCTTTGTAGTTGCCGTCCTCGCCCACGGCGTAGACCCAGCGGCGGTTGGGATGGATGACAAGGTAGGAGGGGTTGCTGGCCTTGGCGGCGAGGCCCAGAGATGTGAGCTTGCCGGTGTCACTGCTGAAGCGGTAGGCGTAGATGCCCTCGCTCTTCCCGCGAGAGTAAGTCCCGATGAGGACCAGGGAGTCCGTAGAGGCGGCGGAGAGGCCCGAGAGGCCGGAGATGCCCAACAGGGCCAAGGTGACGAATCGCATGCCCTTCATCGTATGCGATCTTGGCTGATAATCGTCGTATGAACTTGCAGAACGCGGTAGCGCTAGTGACAGGCGGCAGTTTGGGCATCGGGAAGGCGGTGGCGCAGCGCTTGGCGGCAGCGGGGGCGCGGGTGGCGATCACCGGCCGCGATGCGGCTCGGCTGAAGGCAACGGCCGCGGAACTCGGGGTGCATCCGATCCAGGCCGATGTCGCGGTGGAGGTGGATGTGTTGCGCACGTACCGGGAAGTGCTGGACAAGTTCGGCGACCTGGACATTCTGGTGAACAATGCCGGCGTGGGGGCGTTCGGTCCGCTGGTGGGCTTTGACCTGACGGCGTTCGAGAAAGTGATGGCCACTAATGTCACCGGGGCGATGCTGATGGGCCGGGAGGCGGCGAAGATCTTCGTGGCGCGCAACCGGGGCAACATCGTTAACATTGCGTCGACCGCGGCGGTCCGCGGGGCGCCGAACGGAACCGCCTACTACGCGAGCAAGTTCGCGTTGCGCGGCATGACGGAGTGCTGGCGCGCGGAGCTGCGCAAAAACAACATTCGCGTGTTTCTGGTGAATCCGAGTGAGGTGATTACGAGTTTCGCCGCGACCGCCGGATTTCCGCAGACGAACAACCCCAGTAAGTTGCAGGGCGAGGACATTGCGCACATGGTGAAGGCGATTCTGGAGATGGAAGATCGTGGATTCACCACGGAACTGACCGTCTTTGCGACCAACCCCCAGGACTAACGATTTATGTTTATTCCAGTAAGTGCTCAGATTGAAGAGACCAGCCGCCATGGCACAATGAAGTCCGTGATTTTGCGGGGCGGGGTGCTGCCGGATGTGACGCAGGTGGCCGTAGCGACGCTGCAGGAAAGTGATGTGATGGAGCCGCACCAGCATGACACGATGTATGAGATTTACTACTGCCTGGAAGGTGAGGCGACTTACCACGTGGCAGGTGAGCAGCACCCGGTGCGGCCCGGTGACTTTCTCGTGGTGCCGCCGGGGGCGGAACATTTCCAGCAGGTGACGAAGGGGCCGCACAAGATTTTCTACTGGGGGATCGCGGTCTAAGCGGTCTGACGGGCGTAGTCTTCGGCGTCGAAGTGGCCGGAGGACTGGGCGATGAGGCCTTCGGGCGACATGAGCCAGGATTCGTAGCCGCTGATACGGACGGGACTCCCGGTGGCGGCGTAGGTGCCGGTGATGGTCCAGTGGTAGGCGAAGCGGCAGCCGTCGGGGCGGAGGCCCTCAAACGTGAGCGCCAGGTCGGGGATGGCGGTCATGAAGGATTGCGCGACGGCGGTGATGGCTTCTCGGCCGATGGCGGGTGCGCCCTCGTTGATGGAGAGCGAGCCGTTGGGTGAGAAATGGGCGGCGACGCGGGCGGGGTTCTGACTGCCCCAAGCGTCGGTGTACCTCTGGGCGAAGGCGTGCAGGTCCATGGTCTACCAGGCCCGGGCGGTGCGGTAGGCGTAGGGATCAGCTCCGGCTTCGATGATGCCGTTGGGGGTAACCCGGATCATGACGGGTGCGGCGTCGTAGGTCCATTTTGAGCGGGTGGATACTTTGTGCCCACGCTGGCGTAATTCCATGATTGTCTTGATGGGCAGACGGTCATCCAGGAGTAAGTCACCGGGGTTCATGGCGTGATTGTCGAAGCTGGAGACTAAGTGGCGAGTCTGCAGGCGGGGCGATTCGATTGCCTGCTGGACGTTCATGCCCTGGTCGACGACATCGAGTAGTAACTGCAGCAAAGCTTGATCCTGGTTGTCGCCGCCGGGCGTGGACAAGGTGAGAAACGCTTTGCCGTCTTTGGTGACGAGCGTGGGGCTGAGGGTAACGCGGGGGCGTTTGCCCGGTGCGAGTTCGTTAGGGTGGCCCTCAATGAGGAAAAAGCTCTGGGCGCGTTGGGTGAGCGGGATGCCGGTATCACCCGCAATCACGGACGGTAGCCATGCTCCGGACGGCGTGGCGACAAACATGACCCCGCTCGCGTCGATGGCGTTGATGCAGGTGGTGTCGCGGGCCATCAACGAGTCGTCAATCTTAATGCGCGCCATCTCGATTTCGGCGGGATGCTTGCCGGTCTTGCCGTTGATGGTGCCCGGGCGGAATTCCATCGAAGCGCGTTGGGTAATCGCGCGCCGCCGTTCCGCTGAGTATTCCTTCGACAGCAGTAGCGCGGCCGGAATCTTCGAGAACTTAGGGTCGCCGTAATAGGTATCGCGGTCCGCGTAGGCGAGCTTCAGGGCCTCGGTCAACTGATGCACGCTTTCGGTGGACTGGTAAGGCAGGGCTGAATGGTTGCCCGCCTCGAGTATATTCAGGGCCTGAATCATGGATGGACCCTGGCTCCAGAAATCCGGCTTGTAAACTTTGACGCCGCGATAAGTAGTGGAGACCGGTTCCTCGACAGTGAGTTTGAAGGCCGCCATGTCCTCGTAGCTGAGAAGGCCGTTGTTCTGCTTTACGAACGCATCAATGCGCTTGGCGATATCGCCGCGGTAGAAATGATTCCGCACGGCGTCGATTTTGGCGGTGCGGGCACCGGTAGCGCGCTTTTCGGCGTCGGCCATCGAGCGCAACGTGCGGGCGAGATTGGGTTGGCGGAAGATAGCGCCGGGCACGATGCGATCGGCGCCGCCGATCCAGTGGGCTTCGGAGGTGGGCCAGAGTTTGAAGAAACGGCGGCCGCTATTGATGGTCATGGCGCGGGACTCGTCCAGCGGGGCGCCGTCGGCAAGTTCGATCGCGGGGGCAATCACTTCGGCGAAACTCTTGGTGCCGTACTCGCGTAGGGCGAGCAGGCCAGCGTCGACCATGCCAGGGACGAGGGCGGGCATCAGTCCGGCACCGGGTACGAACTGCGCGACGCCGTTGGGCTCCATGTATTGAACTTCGCCTGGACGAAAGCGGCGCTTGCGAAAGAAGTCGGCCGTGGCGCTTTTGGGCATGGTGCCCACGCCGGCGATCGAAACGACTCGCCCCTCCTTAGTGCGGATCAGGATGGGGGCTTCGCCGCCGAAGCCAAAGTGGGAGTACTCGACGATGGAGGCGGCGAACATCGCTGCGACGCCAGCGTCCACGGCGTTGCCGCCGGAGTGGTAGAGGCGCATGCCGGCCTCGGTAGCAGGTTCGCTGCCCCCGGCCACCGCACCGCGCAGACCGCGCACCGCGTAGCGGGCCGGCTGTTCCGGCGGAGCCTTCTGGCCCAGCATCACCCATCCGCCGCCGACGGCCAGGATCGCGAGAAACCCACAAATACTTCCGCGAAGTCGCATACCCCAGTTTATACTGTGAAAATCGCCAGCAAGCCCCAACCCGCCCCTTCGCCCCCTCCATCCGTGCCCTCGGCGGCTGACCAGGAGGCGATGCTATATTGCCCGGTCTGCAGCCTTAGGCTGCAACAGCGCAAGTGCAAGCTCTTCTGCGAGAAGTGCGGCTACTATCTTTCTTGCAGCGACTACTACTAACTGCGAGGCACCATGTTTGTACCGCTTACTCCCCTCCGTTGCCTTCACCGTGCGATGGACCTTTACGGCGACCGCGTGGGCATCGTTTCCGGCGCTCGCGAGTTCACTTATCGCGAGTTTGGCGACCGCGTAGGGTGCCTGGCGACCGCTCTGATCAAGGCGGGAATTCAGCCGGGTGATCGCGTGGCCTACCTCAGCTTTAACAATCATCAGCTGCTTGAGGCCTACTACGGCGTGGTGCAAGCCAAGGCGGTGGTGATGCCGTTGAACGTTCGGCTCTCTCTGGGAGAGTTGGTGGCGATCCTCAATCACTCTGGCGCTCGCGTGCTCGCCTTTGAGAACGATTTTGCGCCGCTGGTGGAGAAGCTGAAGCCGCTTTGCGCCGGCATCGAATTCTGTATGGCGCTGGATGCCGACAAGCCGGAGTGGGCCGACTGGGTCTATGAGGACTTTCTGGCGACCGGTCATCCTGAGCGCGCGGACATCTTCGACTACGATGAGAACTCCGTGGCGGAACTTTTTTATACCAGTGGCGGTACTGGTACGCCGAAGGGCGTCATGTTGACTCATCGTGGACTCTACTTACATGCGCTCGACATCCTGCCGCTCTTTGAAGAACACCACAATGTTGTGGACTTACACACGATTCCCCTGTTTCACGCGAACGGTTGGGGGCGTCCGCAAAGCAGCACGCTCTTAGGATTGAAGCAGGTGATGGTACGTCGATTTGATCCCGCATTCGTTTTGGGCCTTGTTGAACAGCATCGGGC
>JALHNI010000133.1 GCA_022843605.1 Bryobacter sp. | reverse complement strand
ACGTCGTCGCGATAAACGCCACAAAGCTGAACAGCAGCAGCGCAAAAAACCACAGCAGGATGCTGCGAAAGATCCCCTTCATTGACCTGGCTCAGGCGAACAGAACTGGTAGCCGATCCCGCGCACCGTACGGATCAGCGCATCGCTGTCATTCAATTTTTTCCGCAAATGGCTGACGTGCACGTCGATCGAGCGATCAAAGGGCGTCGCCTCCCGCTGATACAGCCGATTCATCAGGTCGTCGCGTGACACGACGCTCCCCGCCGCGCGGATCAGCACTTCCAGAATGTCGTACTCGATCGACGTCACCGTTACTGGCTGGCCGTTCTGCGTCACCGATCTCGCCCCAGGGTCCAGCCGGACCCCGTTGGCCTCCAGCACCTTACTCGGTGCCGCCGGACCGGACCGGCGCAGAATCGCCCTCACCCTCGCTAACAGCTCCAACGGATCGAACGGCTTCGGCAGATAATCATCCGCACCGCCCTCCAGTCCCCGAATCCGGCTGGCCTGCTCGGTCCGCGCCGTCAGCATCAGCACCGGCACTTTGCTCTTCTCGCGCAACTGCCGCAGTACCTCAAATCCGTCGATGCCCGGCATCATCACGTCCAGAATGATCAGGTCATAGGGATTGGCAAAGGCGCAGTCGAGTCCGGCTTTGCCGTTCAAGGCACAATCCAGCGACAGGCCCCGCTCCGTAAAGAACTCGGTCATCAGCGGACCCAGATCCGCGTCGTCATCGATTAACAGCAGTCGTTCAGGCACTCTAGCTCTTAGCGTAAGGGCAATCTCCCTAAATTGGAGGGCATTTACAAAAGTTTAGGCGCCCAGTTCGGCCGAAGCTAAAATCAAGAAGCCATGACGCTCCTCCTCTCGCTCGCCGTCGCCATCTCCTTCAGTACGAAATTCGAGGGCGGGAACCTGGGCCCCGTCGAGACCGTCGGTCCCCTTCACTATCGCTGTCCCGTCACCGGCGAGGCCGACCACCAGAACCGCAATCGTCAAGCCAGCTGGTATTACTTCCGCATCGACGGCGCCCGGAATCAGCCCCTCACCCTGGACCTCACCAACCTCCTCGGCGAATACAACTATCAGGCCGGCACCCACGCCGTTACCGCCAATACCCGGCCCGTCTACAGCGAAGACAACCGCACCTGGCGGCACCTCACCGACAGCGAAGTCTCCTGGAACGACACGCGCAAGGAACTCACCCTCAAGCTCACGCCACGCTCCAACCGCGTCTGGATCGCCCACGTTCCGCCTTACACGAACGAGCATTGGGCCCGCTTCCGGCCGCAGCTTCCCGGTGGCGTCACCATCGGCCGCACCGTGGGCGGCCGTCCCCTGGAACTCTTCACCATCGGCAATGGCCCACGCGTCATCTGGATCATGGCCCGCCAGCACTCCTGGGAGACTGGCACCTCCTGGATGCTCGAAGGCGGCCTGCGTTGGCTGCTCTCCACAGATCCCGCCGCCGTCCAACTCCGCCAGAACTTCACCTGGAAAGTTCTCCCCGTCAGCGACCCCGACGGCGTCGCGCGCGGCGGCGTCCGCTACAACTCGAATGGCTACGACCTCAATCGCAATTGGGACACGCTGGACCCTGTGAAAATGCCCGAGATCAGCGCCCAGCGCGCCGCCGTCCTCGCCTGGCTCGATAGCGGCAAACCCATCCACCTCTTCATCACGCTGCACAACACGGAAACTCAGGACTACGTCGATGCCCCGCCCGCCTTCACGCCCCTCGCCCAACGCATGTACGATGCCCTGAGCCGCAACACCAGTTTCTGGTCAAAGTCCCCCGGCCCTCGCCAAACCGCACCCTCTACCACCCAAGGCATGAAAGGCCGCATGAGCGTTGTGCAAGGCCTCTTCGCCGATCGCCGCGTTCCGGCCATGCTGCTCGAAACCATGGTGGAACCCGTCCCGACACTCAAGCGCCCACGCACCATCGACGACTGGCAAAGTTTCGGGCGCGGTCTGATTCAGTCGCTTGCCACCTCGGCTGAAGCGCGTTAAATCGTTTCGCCCCGCACCAAATCGGCGTAGCTCTCGCGATCGCGCACCATGCGCCAAGTGGAACCCTCCACCAGAATCTCCGGAACTCGCGGCCGTGAATTGTAGTTGGACGCCAGAACAAAGCCGTAAGCGCCAGCCGTCAGTAACGCCGCCAAGTCCCCTGAATCGAGCGGAGGCAGCAACCGGTCCTTCGCAAAGAAGTCGCCGGACTCGCACACCGGGCCCACCACATCCCCTGCCGTCATGCCTTCGCTGCTCTCGCGCAACGGCCGGATCTCATGATGCGCCTGATACAGCGATGGCCGGATCAGGTCATTCATCGCCGCATCGACAATCACAAAATGCTTCTGTCCATTGCGCTTGCGATACAGCACCCGCGTCACCAGCGCTCCCGCCTCGGCCACAATCGAACGGCCCGGTTCGGTCATCAGCGTCAAGCCCAAGCCGGCCGTCCGCTCACAAACCCGACGAATGAACTCGCCCACCGCGGGCCGCGTCTGGTGCGGCTGGTACGGCACACCCAGACCGCCGCCGATGTCCAAATGGTCGATCGTCAATCCCGCTCCGCGCAGACGCCCGATCAGCGCCAACATCTTGCCCAAGGCCTCTTCCAAAGGACCCGCATCCAGCAGTTGCGAGCCGATATGGCTGCTCACTCCCGAAAGCGTCAATCCCGGGAGTTTGGCCCCCGCCGCGTAAACCGCCTCCACTTCGGCGATATCGATCCCGAACTTGTTCTCGCGCAACCCCGTAGAGATGTAGGGATGCGTGCTGGCGTCCACATCCGGGTTCACCCGCAGCGCCACCCGCGCCGTCAGTTTCAGCCGCGTCGCCACCGCGCTTAAGCGCGCCAGTTCCGCCGGACTTTCGCAGTTAAAACTATGGATGCCGGTGCGCAGGCCGTATTCGAACTCCTCATCGGTCTTGCCGACGCCGGAGAATACCACTCGCGCCGGGTCGCCGCCTGCCGCCAACACCCGGTAAAGTTCGCCGCCCGAAACCAGATCGAAACCCGCTCCCGCCCGCGCCAACAACGCCAGCACCGCCAGGTTGGAGTTCGCCTTCACCGCGAAACAAACCTGATGCGGGTGCTCGCCGAACGCCTCGTGATATTCCCGATAGCGTTCCAGAATCGCGTCTCTGGAATAGACGTAAAAAGGCGTGCCGGTCTGCGCGGCGATCGCCGAAAGCGCCACCCCATCGCAATGGAGCTCGCTGTTTTGATAAACGAAAGGATTCAACAAGAAGCTAACTCACCTTGATCACAATGATCGTCTGATCGTCCTGGACGGTCGCGCCGGCGCGAAACTCCTCCACGTCGGTATCGATGGCTTTCACGATCTCCGCCGCCGTCATTCCGGCCAATCCCGGCAGAAAGCGCATCAGGCGCGATTGCCCGTACTGTTTGCCCGCCGGGTTCACCTGATCCTCAATGCCGTCCGAAACCAGGAGGATCACGTCGCCAGGCAGCGTGGCGTACACCGTCTCTTCGTACTCCTGCTGTTCCAGCAAACCCAGCGGCACGCCGCCCACATCCAGCCGCTGCACCTTGCCCTGGCGGCAAACGAACGGCGGAATGGATCCGGCATTCGCCATAATCAGCTCGCGCGACTGGCCATCCCATAACGCCACCAGCAGCGTCACGAACTGCGCATCCACCTTGCGTTCCATCAGCGTCTCGTTGATGGAGCGCATCAGCATCGCCGGCCCGCGTCGCCGTGGCGCCAAGGACCGCAACAAGCCTGTCACCAGCGCGCCATACAGCGCCGCCGCCGCACCCTTGCCGCTAGAATCGCCGAACGCAAACATGCTGTACTCGCCCGCATGTTCAAAGAAATCGTAAATGTCGCCCGAGATCTCGCGCGCCGCCCGCGAGTGAAATGCCACATCCAAATGCGGAATACTGGGCGCCTCGCGCGGCAGCAGCACCTTCTGCAAACGGCGCGCCGCGCGCAGATCCTGCTCCATGCTGTGCTCGCGAGTCGCCAACTCCTCGTAGAGCCGCGCATTCAGCACCGAAACGGCGATCTGCGGCGCTAGCAACGACAGCAGCCGCGCATGATCCTCAGTAAAGAAGTTCAACGCTTCGCTCTCGAGATCCATCACGCCAATCAGACGGTCCTGCGTAATCAGCGGCACCGCCAGCTCAGAGCGAATATCGGGATGCGTGGGAATGTAGCGCGGATCGCTGCGGGTATCGGCGACGCGCATCGCCGTACGCTCCACCGCGGCCGCACCCGTAACGCCTTTCCCCAGCGGAATGTTGTCCAGCCGGAAGCGCTCATCAAACCGCTTGCTGAAACGGTGCCGCAGAAAGGTCTGCTGATCATCCACCAGCATGATACTGAAAGCATCGTAGTTGATCAGGTGCTTAATGCTCTCCGCCAGGCGTTCCAGCAGTTGATCCAGATCCAGAATCGACGAAAGTTCGCGCGCCAGATCCGCCAGCGTGCGCAGCGTCTGATTATTGCGCTGAACGCGCCGGTGCAGCCGCGCATTCTCGATGGCAAAGGCCACGCGCGACGCAATCACGCTCAGCAACGCCAAGTCCTTCTCGGAATGGAAACTGTCGCGCGTAGCTTGCAGATCGATCACGCCCACCAGCTTGCCGCGCGCGATCATCGGGGCCGCCATTTCGCTGCGCACCGCATCCAGACTCGCCAGATAGCGCGCATCCTGGCGCACATCGGGAACCAGCAGCGCCTGCCGCGTCGCCGCCACCGTCCCCACGATTCCTTCGCCCAAACCCAGGCGCAGATTCTTCACCAGCTCTTCGCGATGGCCGATCCCGTGCCGCAAGCTCAGGCTCTTCTGCCGGTCGTTGTACAGGAAGATGGCGAACAGGTCGTGCGGCAAAGCCTGCTTGATGATCGTCGCGACTTCGGCCAACAGCCGATCCAGATCCAGCGTCTGCGACGTGAGCGAGGAGATCTCCAGCAGAAAGTCCAGTAGATCGGCGCGCTCTTCGAAACGCACGCGTTCCCCGGGCCGTGAAGGGGGCAGAAGGGGCTCTTTAGTAACCGCCACTGGCCGGCGCTCCTTCGCTGGAACTGACAATCTTTACACTCGCGCTCGCGCCAATCCGCGTCGCGCCGGCGGCCTCCATTTGCCGCACATCCGCCAACGTCCGCACGCCGCCCGAAGCCTTCACACCCATCTCCGGCCCCACGATGGACCGCATTAAGGCAATGTCGTGCGCCGTCGCGCCGGAAGGCCCAAAGCCCGTCGACGTCTTCACGAAATCCGCCTTCGCCAGCTTGGCCAGCGCACACGCCGTGGCCTTCTGGTTGTCGTCCAGAAACGCCGTTTCGAGAATCACTTTGACGATCGCTCCGGCTCGATGCGCCACCGCCACCACCGCCGCGATATCCAACTTCACCGTCTCGGCATCTCCCGAACGCAGCGCGCCCACATTCATCACCATGTCGATCTCTTGCGCCCCGGCCGTCAACGCGACTTCCGTCTCCCGCACCTTCACTTCGGTCGTGTTCGCTCCCAACGGAAAGCCGATCACCGTACACACCTTCACCGGCGACCCGCTCAACTCCGCCGCCACCACCGGCACCCAGTAGGGGTTCACACAAACACTGGCGAAGCCGTACTTGCGCGCTTCCGAACACACCTTCTGGATCTCGGCCTTCGTCGCGTCCGGCCGCAGCAACGTGTGGTCGATCATGCCGGCCAACGCCGCATCCACCTGCGTCACCTTCGCGCTCGCCGACACCCGGTCCGCCCCGCACGAAACGATCGCCCGGGTCTTCGACTGGCAGGATTGCGCACAACGCTGCGTGCAGCCCGGGCAAACCAGCTCCGGAATATTCAGGCCTTCGGTCTTCCCGCCGCGGCCTTGCACCCGCGCCAGGATCGCCTCGCCGATCTCGGCGACGAGTTGGTCAAGTTCAGTGGCGGTCATCGCGGTGTTCACTTACTGTAGCGCCGTTCGATCTGCGAAATCTTGTCAATCCGAGCCTGATGACGGCCTCCGCCATAGGGCGTCGCAATCCACGTCCGAACGACGTCTTCCGCCTGCGATGCGGTCAACAGCCGTCCGCCCAACGTCAGAATATTCGCGTGATTGTGTTCCCGGCTGTTGCGGGCGCTCGCCCGGTCATAGCAAAGCGCCGCCCGGATCCCCGGCACTTTGTTGGCCGCCATCGCCGAGCCGATCCCCGCCCCGTCCACCAGAATGCCGCGCATCGCCGCCCCGCTCGCCACCACTTCGGCTACCGCCAACGCGATATCCGGGTAGTCAGCCGGTTCCCCATGCCGCACACCCCGATCGTCGATGGACAAACCCAACGATTCGAGCAACGGTTTCAGCGTCTCTTTCAACTCGTAGCCGCCATGATCAGAACCGATCACCACCAGATTCTGGGGATCGCGCACCACCGGAACTTCGTTGGCCGGAACTTCCCGGATCACGACGCCGCGGCGGCCAGCCAAGTCCCGGGCCTCCATCGTGATGATGCTCCCCACGGCCACCACCAAGGGGCCTGCGAGCGGAACATCGCTAGCTGTGATGACAGTCTTCATGGGTTCAGACGTACAATTCATTGTAATGAAGCGGCGACTGGCCTTCCTGATCTTTTCTAGCCTCCTGGCCTTCGCCCATCCCTTAGGAAACTTCTCCATCGGTCAGTATGCGGGCTTCCTCCTCCGTCCCGATGGCATAACCGTCACTTACGCCGTCGATTTTGCTGAAATTCCCAGCATGAAGCTCGAAGAGCGCTGGAAAGCCGGCGAAAGCACTGACCAAGTCATGCGCGAGTGGGTAAAAAAGCTGCGCTTCCGCTCGCACGGCAAATCGATTGAGCCGTTTCACGAGTCCACATCTCCCTACCCCGGCGTCGGCGCCGGCGGCATGAGCACCATGCTCATCGTCGCCACCCTCAAACTACCCGGCGACCTCACCGAACTTGAGTACGAGGATCCCAATTTCCCGAACCGGCCCGGCTGGAAGCAGATCACCGTCCGGGCCGAAGGCCTCCAACTCCGCGAATCGAGCCACGCGCCCAACAAGGACCTCAGCCGCGCCCTCACGAACTACCCGCTCGATCTCGCCCTCATCCCCCATGACCTCCGCGCTCGCTTTGTCTTCACGCCCGGTGACCCCATCGAGACCAAAGTCGTCCCGCTCACCCAGCCGCCAGCCCCACCCCTCGACGCCCGCCGCGCCGAAGACTTCAGCGAACTCGGCCGCGCCAACCTGCTCTCCCAGATCATGCGCCAGGAAGAGTTACCCTTCCAACTCCTCCTCACCGCCCTTGGGATCGCCTTTGCCATGGGTGCCTTCCACGCCCTCGAACCTGGCCACGGCAAAACCCTGGTCGCCGCCTATCTGGTCGGCTCCCGCGGCACCTGGGAACATGCCGTTTACCTCGGCGCCATCACCACCTTCACGCACACCTTCACCGTCTTTGTCCTCGGCCTCGTCGTCCTGGCCGCCTCCCGCTCTGTGCCGGTTGAACAGCTCTTTCCCTATCTCAGCGTCGCCTCGGCCGTCACCATCGTGGTCTTCGGCGTCTGGCTTCTTTGGAAGCGCGTCCAGGCCTACCGCGACCACGGCCACCACCATCATCACCATGATCATTCCCACGACCACGGCCATTCCCACACCCCGTCCGGCAAAGTCACCGCCGGCAACCTCCTCGCCCTCGGCATCAGCGGCGGACTCGTCCCCTGCCCCGCTTCCCTCGTCCTCCTCCTTGGCGCGATGGCCCTCGGGCGTCTCCCCCTCGGGCTCGCCCTCCTCGTCTCCTTCAGCCTCGGCATGGCCGCCATCCTCACCGCCATCGGCGTACTCGTCGTCTATGCCAAACGCTGGCTACCCGAAGGCACCGGACACTCCCACGGCTTCCACTTCATGGCCATCGCCTCCGCCGCCGTCATCACCCTGATCGGCGTCGCCCTCACCTTCATCGCCCTACGCGAATTCGGCAATCTTCCGGTGGGCTTTGGCGGTTAAACGGCTCCTCATCCGGCCCGGCGCCATCGGCGACTGCCTGGTCGCGCTGCCCGCCATGCAATACCTGCGCTCAGACTTCACCGAAGTCTGGGTCCCCACCGCCGTGCAGCCCCTGATTCAATTCGCCGATGCCGTCGACTCCATCGCCCGCACCGGCCTCGACCAACTAGGCATTCCCTGCGTCTCCCCACCCGCCAGCCTCGTCCACCGCCTCCGCCAGTTCGACGACATCGTCAGCTGGTACGGCGCGAATCGCGAGTCCTTTCAGGCCGCCGTCTATCGACTCGGCCTTCCCTTCCGCTTCTATCCCTCCCTACCGCCCTACGATGGCGACCTCCACGCCGCGGACTTTCTCATCCGCCAATTCCAAGGCCCTGAACCCGCCATCCCCAACCTCACGGTCGATGTCCTCCGCCGCGACTTCATCGCCGTCCATCCTTTTTCCGGCGGCGCTCGCAAGAACTGGCCGCTCGACCGCTACCGTTCCCTACAGCTCAGTCTCCCTGTCGAATTCACCGCCGGACCCGAAGAAAAACTGCCCGATGCCGTCCGATTCAACGATTTGAGCCAACTCGCCGCATGGCTGGCCTCCGCGCGCGTGTATATTGGCAATGACTCGGGCATTTCGCACTTGGCCGCGGCCGTGGGTACCCCCACCCTCGCCATCTTCGGTCCCACGCGGCCCGAAGTCTGGGCGCCGCGTGGCCGATGCGTCCGCATTTTGCAGGCTCAGGACTTGGAGGCTATTGATGTTGAAGCAGTCGAACAAGCTGTTCGCGATTTGTTGTCTGGCGGCTAGCGCGGCCTCCAGCCAAACCGTCACCACCTTGACGCGCGAAGTGCGCAACCCCTACGGCCTCGTCACCGGACCCGACAAAGCCCTCTACATCTGCGAAATCGACCGTCACGTCATCAGCCGGCTCGACCTCAAGACGAAAAAGCTCACCATCGTCGCCGGTACCCCCGGGAAAAGCGGCTACTCCGGGGACAACGGACCCGCCACCCAGGCCCTGCTCTTTGAGCCCTACGAGGTCCGCTTCGATAAAGCCGGCAATCTCTTCTTCGTCGAAATGAAGAATCATCTCGTGCGCCGCGTCGACAAAAAGTCCGGCATCATCACCACCGTCGCCGGCACCGGCCAACCGGGCTTCTCCGGCGATGGCGGCCCCGCCGTGAAAGCCCAGTTCCGCCAGCCGCACTCCATCGCCTTCGATCCCCAAGGCCGCCTCGTTCTGTGCGACATCGGCAACAATCGCGTTCGCCGCATCGACCTGAAGTCCGGCCTCATTGAGACGGTCGCCGGCACCGGTGAAAAACTAGCGACACCCAACGGCGCGCCCTTCTCGCCGCAGACGCCGCTCAACGGACCCCGCGCCATCGACTTCGACCCCGCCGGAAACCTCTATCTGGCCTTGCGCGAAGGCAACCAGTTGTACAAAGTCGATGCCGCCACCCGCCAACTCGCCCACCTCGCCGGCAGCGGCGCCAAAGGCTATAACGCCGCTCCCCAGCCCGGCCTCACCGCCGCCCTGAACGGACCCAAAGGCGTCGCCTGGTCACCCGACGGAGGCCTCTACTTCACCGACACCGAATCCCACACCGTCCGCCGCGTCGACCTCAAAACGGGCACCCTACAAACCGTGCTCGGCACCGGCCAACGGGGTGATGGTGCCGATGGCGACGCCCTCGCCTGCGCCACCGCCCGGCCTCACGGCGTCTTTGTCGATCGTCAGGGTAAAATCTACGTCGGCGATAGCGAAGCCCACGCCATCCGCCTCGTTACCGGCGTGAAGATTTCTGGAAGCCCACTTCCTGCAAAATAATCCCGAGCTTTCTCGTATCGCCGGGCGAGACAAACGTCTGGTCCACCCGAATCGTCACCAGCGCGCGCCCGCGTGGCCATTTCACCGGCAACGTCTTCAGTTCCTTCAGGCCCGTCGAGTTGTACTTCTCGCGGTCAATCTCTTTGCCGTCCACCTCGACAATCACCTCGCGCGCCGGTGCCGTATCCGGGATGAATAGCTTCACTTCCAGCGGCGCGGACTCCCCGTTCGTCTTCAAAAAGACCGATCCCTGCTCGCCCATCCACCGGAACAACCCGCTCTCCAGTTGATAGATGCCGCTCACAATGTGGCTCTCCGCCTGCGGTGCCCCCATCCGCACGAAAGACAGCGTCGGCTGCTTCTCCACCACCAGATCCGCCTGCACAATATCCACCGGCCCCGTAGAGATGCTGAACGGCAGCAGCCCCATCGACGCCGTTGACCAGGCCGAATTCACATCCAGCCCCACCAGCCGGAACGGCATTTGCGGCGTAATCGTCTCCTTAGCAAAGGGCGCCAGCGTACCGCCACCGGTCGTATACGGAATCGGGAAAGCCAACTTGCTCGAAAGCACCAGATCGCCCGGTTGCACGGCCTGCCCCAGACGCATCGGCAACCCGCCCAGCGCTTCCGCGTAATAGCGCAAGCCCCACTCGCCGTTCACCCAAACGCGGCGCGTGCCGAGTTCCTGCCGGTGTCGCGTGACGAAGTCCTGATAGCCCTTCCAATGCTCATAGTTGGCAAATGCCAACCCCATGCCGATCAAGCCCTGACACACCACACCGATCGCCAACAGACGCTTCCGCCCCTGCAAAATCCGCGCCGCCAAGATCACCGCCGGCGGCAGCATCGGCAGCAGATACCTCGCCGAACCCGCGAAGAATAGGGCTAGCGCACAACCGAAGAAGATGACCATCCAGCCGAACAGGTACACGTTGGTCTTGTCATAGTAACGGCGCTGCAGCAGAAGCGTTCCAGCCACCGCCCCCGTCAGAAACGGGCCGATCACGAAGAAAAGATGCCCGCTCAGCGCTACCGCATTGCGGATCTTGGCCGTAAACCGCTGCAAACCGTATTCGCTGAAATAACCGGCCGCCACCGCCACCGGAAACGCGCCACCCGAAATCCGCTCAAAGATCTGCCAAAGCACCAGCGTCACAACCGGCGTGCACGCAATTATCCACCCGGCCTTCCAGTCCCGGTGCTTCATCCACAGATACAGCCAAAGGATCGGCACGATCGCCACGGACTGGTACGCCGCCAGTCCCGCCAACGCTAGCATCGGCACCGCCAGCCACAGCTTACGGTAGAAAAACGCCGTCACCCCCGTCAGCAGAAAGGCAAAGAACGGCAAGTCGGACTCGAGAGAATTCCCGCTCACAATGAACGCCGGACAAACCAGCATCAGCAGCGTGGACCAGATCGGATGCGGCGAATACCGCATCGCCAGGGCCCGCATACTGATTGCCGCCAGCAAAGAAAACAGCAGGTAATAGGCGTGCAGCGTCGTTTCCGTGAATTGGCCGTGCAAGGCCAGAATGGCCGTCAGAAACCAGGCGTTCAACGGCGGGTGCGGGTGGCCGCGCATGTCCACGTCTTTACCTTGAAAAACGTAGTGCGCATGCCCCGGATGTAGCGGATCGGTTTGTCCGTACATCGCGCTGGCTAAGTAGTAGTAGTCGTCACCCTGTATCGGGTGTTCCAGGAAGATCACCCTGGTGGCAATCGCCACCACCAGGATGATCAAAAATTGGGTCAGCTTAGTCCGCGGCACGGCTTTGTGGACTCGGTGCCCGCCAACGCAAGATTGGCTTGCGCGCAGCCATCGTCTCATCCACACGACTCACCCGCGTGTTGTAGGGAGCTTTCAGCACGAAAGCCGGATCCGTTTCAATCTCCTTGGCAATGGCCACCATCGCGTCGACAAACAAATCCAGTTCCTGCTTTGGCTCCGTTTCGGTCGGCTCAATCATCATTGCGCCGGGCACGATCATCGGAAAAGCCGTCGTATAGGGGTGGAACCCGTAGTCGATCAGTCGCTTGGCGATGTCCATCGTCTTTGCGCCCTTTTTCTCCTGGCGCGAGTGGCTGAACACCACTTCGTGCATGGAAGGCGATTGGTACGGCAGATCGAAGTATGGCTCCAACCGCTTCCGTAGATAGTTTGCATTCAGCAAAGCATCCATCGTCGCGGTTCGTAACCCCGGTCCACCGTGAGCCATGATGTATGACAAGGCACGCACAAGCACACCGAAATTACCATAAAATGCGCGAACTTTTCCGATCGTGTCGGGCCGCGAGTAATCCCAGGTCCAGGACCCGTTCACCTGTTTCAGCCTCGGTGTCGGCATAAACGGCTCCAAATGGGCCCGCGCCGCCACTGCTCCCGCACCCGGTCCACCGCCGCCGTGCGGCGTCGACATCGTCTTGTGCAGGTTCAAGTGCATCACGTCCATGCCGAAATCACCAGGCCTCGCCAAACCCACCAGGGCGTTCATATTCGCCCCGTCCATGTACACTTGCCCGCCCTTGGCGTGCACAATGGCCGCAATTTGCGCAATATTCTCCTCGAAGACGCCCACCGTATTCGGGTTGGTCACCATGAATGCCGCGACATCTTCGCTCATCGCCGCTTCCAGCGTCGACGGATCCACCATGCCTTTGTCGTTCGACTTCAGCGTCCGCACTTCGTAACCCACCATCGCCGCCGTCGCCGGATTGGTGCCGTGCGCCGAATCTGGTACCAGTACAATCTTGCGTGGGTTGCCCTGCTTCTCCAGGTAAGAACGAATCAGCAGGATGCCGGTCATCTCGCCGTGCGCGCCCGCCGCCGGCTGCAACGTCACGGACTCCATGCCCGTAATCTCGCCGATCGCCCGTTCCAACTGCGCCGTGATCTCCATCGCGCCCTGCGACAGGTCCTCCGGCTGATACGGATGCGCCCAAGCCAACCCTTCCGTCCGCGCCACCAGTTCGTTCACCCGCGGGTTGTACTTCATCGTGCAGGAACCCAGCGGAAACAGACCCAGATCGATGCCGTAATTCCACGTCGACAGGCGCGTAAAGTGGCGGATCACCTCCACCTCGCTCACCTCCGGGAAGTCCTCGATCCCCGCGCGCGCATTGCCCGCGCCCAGCACCTTCGGATCCACCTCGGGCACATCGAGCGGCGGCAACTGATACCCGATCTTGCCCGGCGAGCTCTGCTCAAACAGCAGCCCCTCGTTCTGGTTCAATACCTGGACCGTCTTTCCCGTACCGCTCACGCGCACACCTCCGCCACCACGTCCATCTCCGTCTTCTTGTTCATCTCGGTCGCGCACCACAACGCGCAGTCCGCCAGTTCAGGATAAAAATCTCCCAGCGGAATGCCCCCGAGAATCTTGCGCTCCCTCAGCAACGCATTCTGCGCCGCCGGCGATCCGCCCTTGGCCTTCGCCACAAACTCGTTGAAGAACGGCCCTTCGAAACGCAACGGCAGCCTGCTGCCCAGATAGTGCGCCTTCGATAGATTCTGCGTCGCCAGTTCGCGCAGCCCCTGCTTCCCGTACACGCTCATGAACACCGTCGCCATCAGCGCGATTAGAGCCTGATTGGTGCAAATGTTCGAGGTCGCCTTCTCCCGGCGAATGTGTTGCTCACGCGTCGAAAGCGTCAGGCAGAACGCCCGCCGTCCGTCGGCGTCGCGCGTCTCGCCCACCAGGCGTCCCGGAATCTGGCGAATGAACTTCTCTTTCGTTGCGATCACCCCCGCGTAAGGCCCTCCGTAGCTGGGCGAAATGGCAAAGCTCTGCAGTTCCCCGCAAACGATATCGGCTTCCGTCGCCGGTTCCAGCAACCCCAGCGAAACCGCCTCGGTAAACACCCAGATCAGCAGCGCCCCCGCCTTGTGCGCGATCTCCGCGATCGCCGCCGCATGCTCAATCCCGCCGAAGAAATTGGGCGACTGCACGATCACCGCCGCCGTATGCCCGTCCACATGCCTCGCCAGATCGTCCAGATCCACCGTGCCGCGCTTCGCATCGTAGGCCGCAGTCTCCACCGGCAAGCCCTGCCGCTTCAGGTAAGTGTCCAGCACCTGCCGGTACTCCGGGTGGACGTTGCGCGCCACCACCACCTTGTCCCGCCCCGTAATGCGGCACGCCATCATCGCCGCTTCCGGCACCGCCGTTGAGCCGTCGTACATCGACGCATTGGCCACATCCATGCCCGTCAACTGGCAAATCATCGTTTGAAACTCGAAGATCGTCATCAACGTGCCTTGCGCCATCTCCGCCTGGTACGGCGTATACGACGTAAGAAACTCGCCGCGTGAAGCAATCACATCGCACATCACCGGCCGGTAATGCGCATAAACTCCCGCCCCCAGAAACGATGCATACCCGCTCGCGCATTCCGCGCCCCGAGCCTTGAAGAAATCGACAATCTCGTATTCCGAGACGCCCGGAGCCAGGTCCAGAGGACGTTTCATCACTGCATCGGCGGGCAGGTGGGCATGAAGCTCATCCAGAGACTTCATCCCGATCACGGCCAGCATCTCCTGGCGCTCCGAATCGGACTTAGGCAGATATCGCAAGGCTTTCCCTCATCTTTGAAACAACTGGAATTTTGGACGCACGACAAGCGGCGGCACAACTTGGGCCAGCCTGTTTACCGGCGGCGCATTACCGGCCGGTCCCCCAAACGAACCCCGGCCGCAATGTGGAACTTCTTCTACTCGCCGATATACTTCAGATAATCCGCGGCGCTCATCAGACTTTTTACTTCGTCTGGAGCCGATAACTTCACCTTCACCAGCCACGCCTCCCCATGCGGATCTTCGTTCAGCTTTTCCGGCGCTGTGGCGAGAAGCGTATTCACCTCTAACACCTCACCGGAAATCGGAGAGTAAATGTCGGAAACCGCCTTCACACTCTCCACCGAACCGAACGTCGCGTGGGAGGTCAACGCCATACCCAGCTTCGGCAAATCGACATAAACAATGTCGCCGAGTTCCTTCTGCGCGTGATCAGTGATCCCGATCGTGCCCACCCCATCCTCAACACTCACCCACTCGTGCTCTTTGGTATATGCGTAATTTTCCGGATACATGAAAACTTAAGCTTTGCCTCTCTTGTAGAAGGGCGTGGCGGCCACCACCGCTTCCACCGCCTGATTCCGCACCAATATCTCAAATTGCGTGCCCACCGTGCCGAAATCGGCCGGCAAGTAACATAATCCAATATTTCTTGGCGTTCCAGCGGCGGAAAGCGTCGGCGATGGGCTCCCGGAAGTCACCCAGCCCGCTTTCACGCCCTTGATCTGCGCCTCGTAGCCGTCTCGCCCGATGCCCCGCCCTACCATCTCGAACCCCACCAACTTCCGCGTCAACCCGCGTTCCTTCTGGCTCACCAACGCCGCCCGACCCACAAACTCCGGCTTATCGAACTTCACGATCCAAGCCAAATCCGCTTCCAGCGGCGTAATCGTCGCATCGATCTCGTGGCCATAAAGCGCCATTTTCGCTTCCAAACGCAGAGTATTGCGCGCCCCGAGCCCCGCCGGCTTGATCCCGAACTCTTCTCCCGCCACCAGCAGCGCCCGCCAAATGCGTGACGACTCCGAAGGCGCAAAATAGATCTCGAATCCGTCCTCGCCCGTGTAGCCCGTCCGCGCGATTCGCGCCGGTGTACCCGCTACTTCGCCATCCGTAAACCAATAGTATTTAATCTCGGCCAACGCCGTTTTCGTCAGCTTTTGCAACGTCTCCAGCGCCCGCGGACCCTGAATCGCCACCTGCGTATAACGGTCCGAAGTCAGCTCCACCGTCGCATCGAAACGATTCTGCTCTTGAATATGAGCAAAGTCTTTTTCCTGATTACCCGCATTCACGCAAATGAAGAAATGGTCATCGGCGACCTTGTGCACCAGAATGTCATCGACAAAACCGCCCGTTTCGTAGAGCAATCCGGAGTAGTGAATCTGCCCCGTCTGCAGCTTTGCCGCCCAGTTCGACGAAATATGCTCCACCAGATCCAGCGCTTGCGGACCCTTTACGTCGATCTCGCCCATGTGGCTGACATCGAATAGCCCCACCGCCCGCCGTACTGTGTGATGCTCGTCCACCAGGCCGGAATACTGCACCGGCATGTCCCAGCCCCCAAAATCGACCATCTTCGCGCCGTGCGCGCGATGAATTGCATTCAAGGCCGTTCGTTTTAGGGGTTCAGGCGCGGCTTCTAGAGACATGGCAGATTTCCCACTATAGCAACGGCACCGGACTCAGTAGAAGTACCGAATGGCCTAGGTCTCTTAGCCTAGGAAGGTCTCAGGCAGAACCAGAATACCCCTTGCGTTGCCGTTCGCTAAACACTACACTCGTCAACCATGCCCAAGTACCTGATTCAAGCCACCTACACTGCCGAGGGCCTCAAAGGCCTCGCCAAAGACAAAGCCTCCGGCCGTAAAGCCGCAGTCGCCGCCGCCATGAAAGCCGTCAAAGGCAAGGTCGATAGCTTCTACTTCGCCTTCGGTGGCTCCGAAGCCGTTCTCATCGTCGACTGCCCCGACAACGTCGCCGCCACCGCCGTCGCCCTCCAGGTCGGCTCCACCGGACTGGTCAATCTCCGCGCCACCCCGCTCCTCACCATCGAGGAAGTCGACCAGGCCCTCGCCCTCCCCAGCAAGTACCGCGCACCCGGCGAATAACTTACTCCGCCAACGCGCCGTATAGTTCCGGCCGGCGGAATCGGAAAAGATACTCCGGTTCCGCCCGCGCCGCCTGCAGCGTCTCCGCCTTCAATTCCGCCACCAGCATCGGCCCCTCCCCTTCCGCCAGCACCTCGCCCCGAGGACCCACCACCATCGCGCCTCCGGGAAAGCGCTGCGTCACCCCCGCGCAACTCACCTCGCCCACATAGTTGCAAGCCACGCCAAACACCCCGTTCTCCGCGCAGCGCGCACGAAGCGCCGTCGACGCCCACGAGCTCCACGCCGCGGCCGTCCCCGGTGGCGGATCGGCCGCAAACGGAAACAACACCAGTTCCACCTGCTGCACCGCCAAAAGCCGTGTCGACTCCGGCAGCAATGCATCGAAGCAGATATTCGCCCCGACCCTGCCCAACGCCAACTCCGCCACCTTCGGCGCCGGACCGCCGTTGTAGAACGGCATCTCGAACATCGGAATATGCATCTTCCGCCAGTGGAAGACTTCGCCTTCCGGCGTCACCAGCACCTGCGTGTTGAACAGCAGGTTCCCCGCGTCCTCCAACATCCCCGCCGATACGGCCAAGCCACTCCCCGCCGCGATCCGTTTCAACTCTTGAATAGCCGTACCCGTCATCGACTCCGCCATCTTCCGCCCCGCCGACAGCGCTTCCCGCAGCCAAGCCGCATGATCCCTCAACGGATGATTCGGAATAAACCCGGTCAGCGACAACTCCGGGAACAAAGCCAGTTGCACGCCTTCGCCCGCCGCTCGCCGGCACCAGGTTCCGATCTTGTCGAGATTCCCCGCCGTCTCACCCGGCTTGCTCTCCACACTGATCGCCGCCACTCTCACCGATTCCTGCATTGCCCACTATCCTCGCATTTCGGGACGCATGGCCCGTTGTTAGACTGAGAAGGTATGCAAGGCCACGCCGACGTCATCAAATACTTGCAGGAAGTTCTCACCGCAGAACTCACTGCGATCAACCAGTACTTCCTCCACGCCAAAATGACGGACAACTGGGGCTATGAGCGTTTGGCGAAGATCGCCCGCAAGAAGTCCATCGAAGACATGCGCCACGCCGAAACGCTGATGGAGCGCATCCTGTTCTTGGATGCCGCGCCGGACATGAGCATGCTCTTCAAGCTCAAAATCGGCCGCAACGTCAAGGAACAGCTCGAAAGCGACCTGAAGCTTGAAGTTGAGACGGTGCACCGCCTCAACAAGGCCATCGCTCACGCCGTCAAGCACGGCGACAATGGCTCGCGCGATCTTTTTGAAGATTTGCTGGGGAAAGAAGAAGACTTCGCCGACTTCCTGGAAGCGCAACTGCACCAGATCAAGGAAATGGGCTACGAAAAGTACCTGTCTACTCAGGTCGACGACTAGCGCTCTTCATTGTGCGGCGGACTTTCAGTCCGCCCGGAGCCTCAACAGCAGCCTTACTTCTTCGCGAAGCTCTCCGGTACCGTGTAAACGTAGATCTTGTGCTCGCGTTTCGATGCTTCCAGTCGTTCTACCGCCGTCGGACGCCAGCCTCGAATCTCGTAGTCGTGCGACACGATGCGGGCTCCCGGACGCAGACTCTTCTCAAGCTTCGGTCGCAACAAGTCATTCGAGTCGCGCAGCAGATAGATCGTCACCACATCGGCGTCCGAGAGATTAACGTCCATCAGATCGCCATGAATCACGCTGGCCAAATCTGACAGCCCCAATTTCTTGAGGCTTTCCGTCGTTGACTTCGCCAGCCGCTCGGAGAGTTCCACGCCTACGGCCTTCACCCGGTGTTTCTGCGCCGCCACTATCAGGATTCGTCCATCACCGCACCCCAGGTCATAAACCGTTTCGCCGGTCTTCAGATTGGCCATCTCCAACATGCGCTCCACCACGGGCACAGGAGAACCAACATACGGTGCGAGGCTTTGTCCTTTGACGGCTCCTACTTGGCCGAATGCCAAAGCACCCATCGCAACAAATCCGGCAAGTGACCGTAGAAGCATAGTTTGACCCCAGGACGCGTACATATCCTACATACGTGCCACTTTGAAGTCCGGTTACCGGAAGGGCGAGCGTTCCTAAAGGTTTAACGTTAGGAACTATTGGCCGAGGACCGGGTTCGATGCCCGGGCGGTGCGCTGCTTTACGATCTGCGTCACCATTTCCGAGACAGAATACCATAAGTCCCGGGGGCGACTGATGGTATATTCCACTCCTCTCAGGAACTTCACCGCGTGCCCAATTGCATCCCGCCATGGCGAACTCTGCGGCGTCAGGTTGTAGTTCATGTAGAACACTGGCATGCTCACCGGGCCCACACCGCGCAGCGTCTCCTGCGAAACGTTCTGCTCGAGCAGCGCCTTCGGTCCCGCAAAAATCACCGCATCGGTCTGCAAGCTGGCCAACTCCGTGGTCAGCAGATTCTCGAGAAACTCCGTTTCGCTGCGCTTGTTTGCCAGCCGGGCCAGATCCACCGTGCCCAGCTTAAGATTTTCCAGCGCCTTCCCGATCGCCGGAAAATCAATCTTCTCGGTGTTCTCCTGCTTATACAGCACCTTCTGGTCGTGCATATTGAAGGCGACCACCGAAAATCGCGTAATGCGCGGATCCCGCGAAATCGAACGCAGGATCGACACCAGCGCCGACGTATCAAAAGGCTGCAGCGTGGCCGACTTCGAATTCTGCGGCGCGAAGTTCACCAGCACCTTCACCTGCAAACCCGGGGCCGCCTGCCGTTCAATGGGCGGCTCATCCCGAAACTGCTCCGGCTCGGTAATCGCAATCCGCGCCGGGATACTTTTTCCGA
>JALHNI010000132.1 GCA_022843605.1 Bryobacter sp. | reverse complement strand
AGTATTTCCGGGCCGGTGTCGCGTTTCAATCCATCGAAGGATAAGAACGTACCCACGGCGCTAATGGAAGCGGCGCGGCAGATCAGCATCGCGTTGGCGGAGGAGATCGGCCGGCCGGCTTCGCCGAAGAAGAATCTGCGCTTGGCATAAATGTTCGCCTTGCTCGCGAGCGGCGGCGAGCACATTTCGGTTGCTGCCAACTGTCGACAGTTGTAAGATCGAACCATGAAACTTCATGGCGTCGTTCCGCCAATTGCCACCCCGTTAACCGCCGGTGACCGTGTGGATGAGACCGGACTGCGGGCGATGAATCGCTACCTGCTAGGGGCCGGCGTGAATGCCATTTTCGCCAATGGCTCCATGGGCGGATTCGCCTTTTTGACGGACGACGAGCAAGTGCGTTCGGTCAGCATCACGGTTTCGGAAGTGAATCGTCAAGTTCCCGTGATGGGCGGCGTGGGCGAAACCAGCACCAGCCGAGCCGTGCGGATGGCAAAACGGATTGCCGCGGAAGGCGTCGACTATCTGTCGCTGCTGCCGCCGTTCTACTACCTGGCGACGCAGGAAAACCTGATCGCCTACTTCAGCGAGATCGCCTCAGCGGTCGACCTGCCGATCGTGATCTACGAGAATCCGGTGCTCACGAAGAACTCGATTCAGCCGGAGACCATCGCCAAGCTGCAAACACTGATTCCGCGGATGGCGGGCGTCAAGGTAAGCAACGCCGACCAAGCCTATTTGCAGACAGTGCTGCAACTAACCAAGGGCGCTCCGGAGTTCAGCGTGCTGACGGGGCATGAGTTCCTGCTGGTGGTTGGCCTTCAACTCGGCTGCGATGGCTATGTCGGCGGGCTGCACAATGTCTGTCCGCACATGGCGGTCGCGTTGTACGAGGCCTACCGGGTGGGCAACGTGGCGTTGGCGACTCAGTTACAGCAGGACCTGATTGCCACTTGGCAGATCTTCAAATACGGGGCCATCTGGGGCGGCTTCGACGAAGCGCTGCGCTACCTGGGCATCTGCGAACGCGCCACCGGGTATCCCTATGTCAGCGCCGTGACCGATGCGGACCGTCAAGCGGTACACGCCATTCTCGACGCGCGAGTGAAGCCATATTTACGGGAGAGTGTGACTGTCTAGGCGGGATTCCCTGGTCTAGGGAATGGCGGTGAGGGTGGGATTCGAACCCACGGTACCCGTTAAGGTACGGCAGTTTTCGAGACTGCTCGATTCAACCAGCTCTCGCACCTCACCGCTTGGTCTTCTCTAGAATAGCAGACGCGATTGGCGATTTCCGCCCAACCGACGGTTGTATACTCATATGATTCTGGATACGAATTAGCCGGGACGGCATGACTGCTTCTGAAGACATCACGGTCCTGCTCCATCGTTTTCAGCAGGGTGACGCTGCCGCGCAGAACCAATTGGTGAACGCGGTACAGGGAGAACTGCGCGTGATCGCCTCGCGCTACATGCGCCGCGAAAAGGCGGGCCACACCCTCCAAACGACGGCCCTGGTGAATGAAGCCTACCTCAAGCTAATCAACATCCGGGCCGCCTCCTGGCAGGACCGCGCACATTTCTTTGCGGTGGCCTCGCAGGTGATGCGCCGCATTCTGGTGGACCATGCCCGGCAGCACATCGCCGGCAAGCGCGGCGGCGGACTCCAGGCGCTGCCACTCAACGAAGCCCTCGTCTTCTCGGTGGAAAAATCGAGCCAACTCGTGCAATTGGATGACGCCCTGAGTTTGCTGGAGAAGCACGACGAGCGCGCCTGCCGCGTGATCGAACTGAAATTCTTTGGGGGTCTTTCGGCGGAAGAAAGCGCCGAAGTGCTCAAGATTTCACCGCGCACGGTCCGGCGCGAGTGGACGTTTGCCCGCGCATGGCTACGAGACCAGCTGGGACTGAGCCCCGACGATGACACCCCCTCAATGGGCCAGAGTTAAATCCATCTTCCAGGACGCCGTCGAGCAGCCCGTCGGCGATCGTGCCGCCTTCCTGACCCAAGCCTGCGAAGGCGACGAGAGTCTGCGCCGCGAAGTGTTGAAGCTTCTCGCGCAGGCTGAAACCGATGAAACCCAGGAGATCTTCGGCAGCCGTCCGCAGTGCGTACTCCAAATCAATGAACTCCTGAAGAAGCGCTTCCGGATTCTCCGCTTTGTCGGCAAGGGAGGCATGGGCGAGGTGTACGAGGCGGCCGACCAGGAACTGGGCGGCACCGTCGCGCTCAAGACTCTGCGGCCAGAGCTGAATGACGACCCCGAGTTTCTCGGCCGCTTTCGCCGCGAAGTGCAGCTCGCCCGACAGGTGACCCACCCCAACGTCTGCCGCGTCTTCGACGTCGGCAACGAAGAGCGGCAGGGCCGCGGCCTGGCATTTCTCACGATGGAGTTTCTGGATGGCGAAACGCTCGCAGCCTTGCTGCGCCGGCGCGGGCGTCTGCCCGTCAGCGAAGCCTTGCCCCTCGTCCAGCAAATGGCCGCCGGACTGGGCGCGCTGCACGAAAAGGGCATCATCCATCGCGACTTCAAGCCCGGCAACGTCCTGGTGACCCAAGGCTCCAGCGGTGGCACTCGCGCCGTGATTAGCGACTTTGGCCTGGCCCGGGCCCTCGAACACGACGCCACCAGCCTCAGCCGCTCCGGGCACGTCCTCGGTACGCCGGACTACATGGCGCCGGAGCAGTTGCTGGGGCAACCCGTCACCACGGCCACCGACATCTACGCTCTGGGCCTGGTGATGTACGAAATGGTCACCGGCAAGAAAGCCTTCCCGGGTGGACGTCCGCTGGAGAATGCCGTCCAGCGCGTCGTGGAGAAGCCCACGCCGCCCCGCTCCCATTCGGCCGAGATCAGCGCCGAGTGGAATGCGGTCACGCTCCGCTGCCTGGCGCGCGATCCCGCCGAACGGCCGGCCACCGTCGCCGACGTGGCCGCAGCCTTGGGCGGGCAACCGCTGGCACCATTGAAGCCTTCGCGACGCGCCTGGATCCCGGCGGCGTCAATTATTTTTCTACTGGTGGCCGTTCTTCTGTTGGGGCTCCGCTTAGGAGGGTGGCTCGGAGGAAACGGCAGTAAGGTAAACACGCAGGCCGTGGTCCTGCTGCCGTTAAGTGTTCCGGGCGAGCAAGCCGAGTTGCGCGTCTTTGCGCTGGGTCTGATGGAAACGATTACGAGCCGGTTGTCACAATTCGAGGACGGAAAGTCGCCGCTGCTGGTGGTGGCGGCCAGCGAAGTCCGCGCGCAGCAGGCACGCACGGCCCGCGACGCGCTGCAGAAGTTCCAGGCGACGACCGCCGTCGAAGGCACGATTCAGTCCCAGGGCGACCGCGTCCGATTGTTGCTCACGCTGGTCGACACCGCCCGCATGGTTCAGCTCGAGACGATCACCCTCGAAGATACGCGCGCCAACTCCTGGCGCCTGCAGGACGCCGCCGTAGCCAAACTCGCCAACGTACTGAACGTCCAGCTTCAGTCTAAGTTCGCCAAAGATCAGGACGCCTTGCCGGTGACGCCAGGCGCCTACGAATTCTACTTACAAGCCCGCGGCTACTTACAGCGCAGCGATCAGATGATCAGCCTGAAGTCGGCCGAGACTTTGCTGAAACGCGCTTTGGAGTTAGACCCCAAGTTCGCACTGGCCCACTCCGGCCTCGGCGAAACCTACGTCGCCCAGTTTCAACAAACGCGCGAGCCCGCCCTGATGGCGCAAGCCCTCGATAGCGGCGGCACCGGACTCTCGCTCAACCCCAATATCGTCGAAACGCACATCAGCATGGGCCGCATCCACCTGGCCACCGGCCGCTACGACGAAGCCCGCCAGGACTTCGAGCACGCCATCGCCGTCGATAGCCGCAGCAACGCCGCCTACCAGGGCCTCGCCGAAGCCTACGCCAAACAGAACGACCACGCACGCGCCGAGGCCACCTTCCGCAAAGCCGTCTCCTTGCGCCCCGGCGACTGGACCGGATATCGCGCACTTGCGCAATATCACGCGGGCCGCGAGGAGTGGGACAAGTCATTGGAGAACTTGAAGCGCGTGATCGAGTTGAGCCCGGACAACGCCCAGAGCTATCAAAACATGGGCGTGGTCTACGCGCGTAAGGGCGACCTCGACCAGGCGCAGAAGCTTTGGGAGAAGGCACTGGAACTCGATCCCGTCCGAGTCGCTTCGCTCTCGAACCTGGCCAAAGCCTATTTCGACAAGGGAAACTTTGACCGGGCGATCGAAATGTATCAGCGAGCCATCAAAGCCGGTAGTCGAAGTTATGGCGCCTGGGGTCAGCTGGGCAGCTCTTTGCTTCGTGCCGGGCGACTCCCCGAGGCGAAGGAAGCCTTTGTCCGCGCCGTAGAGATTCTGGAGCAAGAGTTGCTGGTCAACCCCAAGGACTCCCGTCTGGTGAGCAGTCTGGGATTCTATCGGGCGCTGGCCGGCCGGCCGGACTTCGCCGAGCCGCTCCGGCGATCGATGGAACTGGATCCAGACTCTCAGGAAGTGCTTTGCCGCAACGCCGAAACTTACGTGATTGCTAAAGATCAGGCGCGTGCTCTCGCGTTGATCCGTAAAGCCACCAATGGCTGCGACAGCGCCACCCATCGCAGTTACTACCTAAAGGACTTGTTACCCCTTGTGGGCGGCAAGCCCAAATCTCAATAACCGTCAAAGGAGAATGACATGGCCGCACCGATACCGAACCCAAACCGCCGCGTGGTGGAGATCAAACTCACCACCGAGAATACCGTCGCCGGACGCCAAGTCCGCCGCAACCCGGCGGAACTGACCACCTCCCGGGCGCAATTCAATGCCGTCAAGATCGTCAACGCCAACCCGCCCTCGCCGGCCGCGCCGGAGGCTGGACGAATCCAGCTTCTCTTCGACCGCCGCCAGACTCAACGGACGATTGTAAACTCTAACCTTCCCGCCGCCCTCCGCATCCTGCCGGCCGAGGCCGCGCTTCCTGCCGCCAACCTGCCTGCCGGCCGCATCACCCTGGAGCCTGGCCAGTCATTGGAGTTTCGCATCCGGGAAATCCCGGCCGGCAGCCACGCCGGATTCAACCTCAATACCGATCCGCCGCGCGGCGACAACCCCGATCACGTGGACTATCACTGGGATTGTTAGGGTGACTGGCAAGTTATTCGTCCTGAGCCTAATAGCCGTCGGATTTGCCCAGGAACCTTCGGGAATTCTGGGCAAACTACGACTGACCAATGTCGATGATCCAGCGAAGGTGACCGTCGTGCTGATCAACGCGAGCGGTCCGGATTGCCGGCAGTCCGTTCCGCTGGAGGGCGCCACACCCATCGAGGGCGCAGCCGAAGTGCAGGTTTCGCCGCATGTACAACCTTCGTGCTGGCAGGACAAAGCGTCGGCAGGACTGGTGGTGATGGCGCCCGGGCGGGCCGTCGCGTACTTGCATGGAGCATTTCTCAATCTGGGAGTTAACCAACATCAGATCGAAATGCGGCCCCCCCGGGAAGTGGTGATCGATGTGTGGCCGGCGGGAAAGGAATTCGAACGAGCGGCTCGCGACGACATCGCTAATTTCGACTGGATTCTGGAAAAGCGGCTCGCTGGCGTTCGATTGAGGCCTCGCTTTCACGACCCGAAAGAGTTGGTGAGTAACCTCACGTGCGAAAATGCAGCCAACTCCGCCACTTACACGAAGGGCGTGATCAATCTCTACTATGGCGGTGGGCGGCGCAATTTGAGTTGCCGCGACAACTCCGCCGTCTTCGTCCACGATATTCCGGTCTTGGGAGATGTGGCGCACGAGGTGGGTCACAAACTTGGCCTCAATCAACCCGACTCGGAACGTGTCTATGCCGCCGGGCACACCACCAACGCCGCGAACTTTACATGCGCCAACGTGATGTGGACCGCCAGCGAAATCTTGAAAGACGAACTTTCGATCGGCCAGGCGGCATGGCTCGGACTCAGTTGTTCCTCGTATGTCGCCGACCAGGGAGGCTGCTTGCTCTGCGCCGCCCGCAGTTCCGGCAAACCGGAGCCAACCTCACCCTGCCCGCGCTTCTCTCTGGGCCAGTCGCCTCCACCCGCTGCTTGTCCCTTCGACTGCCCGCTGGAAGCGGCAAAGCACATTCTGGAAAACCGACCGGAGATGTTCGCCCCGAACCACGACGATAAAGCCCGCCTCTGTACGCGCGGCGCGCTGCGTGCCCGGTTGATCCAGCGCTTCCGGGACCTACGACGCCACGTGCAAAGTCGTCCGGACTTGCGGCTCAGCACCAACGATGAGAAGTCGTTTGTGAAATGGTGGATGAGCCGTACCGCCACGATCCTCACGATTGAAGCGATCTGGGCTACGCGGAAGCTGAGTCCCGCAACAGGTAAGGCCGTACCAGCCGAGTCGGACCTCTCGTATCTCAAAGATCAGTTCCAACATGGCCCGCTGAAGAATCACCTCTATCTGATGTATGCACGCGACAGGATGAATCAAGGTACGTACCAGGCGCGTTGTGAGTCCGGCCCCGGCGACAATGGCAAATAGCCTTCTCCCATGCATTTTGCCGGGAGGCGGTTACACTAACGGATGATGCTGCGCCGACACTTTTCCGCCCTTCCCGCGCTGATGGCCGCGCCTGGTGCCAAAGAGACGCTGCAGGCGGAAGTCTTCCGCGTCCAGTTGAAACACACCTGGACCACCACCATGTCCTCCTCCGCCTATCGCGACGTGCTCTACGCCAAGTTCACGCGCGAGGGCCTCACCGGCTGGGGCGAAGGCGCGCCCATCGTCCGCTACAACGAAACGGCTGCCCAGGGTGTTGCCACCTTGCAGACCATGCGAGCGTTCTTCGCTGAGGCCAACCCCCGGCAATACGCGAAAGTGCTCGGCGAGTTCTTCAAGAAAGTGCCTGGGCAGTACGCGATGAAGGCGGCCGTCGACATCGCCCTGTTCGATTGGCTCGGCCAACGCCTGAACATCCCCGTGCATCAAATCTTCGGTCTCGATGCCGCCGACGCTCCGCTCACCACCTTCTCCATCGGCATTGACACGCCCGCGGTTACGCGCGCCAAGGTGAAAGAAGCCGCGCCCTATCCAGTGCTCAAGATCAAAGTCGGTCTCGCCACCGACGAAGCGACGATCGAAGCGGTCCGCGCCGAAACGAAGAAGCCGTTACGCGTCGATGCGAACGAAGGCTGGAAAACCAAGGAAGAGGCGGTGCGCAAGATCAACTGGCTTGAGTCGCAAGGCGTCGAACTGATCGAGCAGCCGCTGCCGGCCGCCATACTCGAAGAGATGAACTGGATCCGGAAACGCATCCACATCCCGGTTATCGCGGATGAGGCCTGCCTCCATCCCGAAGACATCCCCAAACTGGCGCCCTACTTCGACGGCGTGAACGTCAAGGTGGACAAATGCGGCGGATTGCTGGAAGCCCATCGCATGATCCAGATCGCCAAGAGCCTGGGCTTGAAAACGATGCTCGGCTGCATGGTCTCTTCGTCCGTCGCGATCACCGCCGCGGCCCAGCTCTCGCCCCTGGTGGACTACGCTGACCTCGACGGCAACCTGCTGATCTCGAATGACCCGGTATCCGGCGTCCAGGTGGTGCAAGGTAAACTGACGCTGCCTAAGCGCGCCGGCTTGGGACTAGTGAAAGCTTCTGCGCGCTGAGCAGCCCGATCGCCTTTTGCCAGAGCGGCTCACGCGTCTTCACCAGATGCGCCATTCCGTAAATGTTGAATCTGCGATGCGTGGCGCGCAGTAAGTCGCCGAGATGGTCGGGCCTAACCTGATGGTCAACCACCAGTTGCGCAGCCGCATCCAAATAGCCGAGGGCCCGGACGATGGTGCGATCGTCCTTCATCATCGCCTCGGCCGAGGCGGCCAGCACGCGAGCGGCATGCACGGGATCCGACTCACGCATTTCGAGCGCACATTGGCCGGACAGCACCGGGTCGAGCTGATGCCAAACTGCGAGCGCCCAAGCATCGGTATAGTTCTTCTCCAACATATGCAGTTGGAAACGCCAATGGGGACGATGGGCCACCGCGGGACGCCCCGGCGGCTTTTCGGCCAGAAGATACTCGCGCCACTGCGGCCAACAGCCATGATCGACGGCAAACCGGTGGACCGCTTCGAAGTCCTGAGCATCATGCTGCTCCAGCACCGGCAACAAAGTGACAAACGCCGCGGATACGTCGCCGAGTTGTACTTGCGCTTCCGAGAGCAGCCAATACGACTCACGTGGCGGACTCCGCTTGAAATGACCCTTGGCGCGTTCCAGAAAGCCGCGCGCACGCTCCGGCTCCCCCTGGCGCAACAACTGCCGGGCGAAGGCCAGGATCTCGCGCGAATCCTCTGCCCCGGACCCGAACAGCAATCGCTCCAAGGCCTCGAAGTCCTGCGCTGACAGGTAGAGCGTCTGAGCCAACTCCAGCATCCGGCGGCTGGCCACGCGCCCTTCCCAGGTGACGGCTTTCGGATCCACCAGAGCCTCGGCGGCCCGCGCCAAGTCGAGTTGTCCTTGCTTGCCCAGCAGCTCGGCGAATTCGGCGAGCAGTTTGGGGTTCGACTGCTTGAGTTCCGGTTCCAGCCCGAGCCGGTGAAAGCCGATCTGATGGGGAATCAGGGTCTTCGCCTCCGCCTTGGTTTGCTTTGCAGCAAGCACGAAGATGGAATAGGCGCGCGGAACCTGGTCCCGGACCAGAGCGAACGCGGCGCTATACTCTTCGAACTTCAGCAACAGCATCACGATTTCGGCGGAAAGTTCCAGGGCCGCGAATGCCTGCCCCTGAGTCAGCAACGCTTCAAGCTGATCCAACTCCAGGGAAACCGCCTTGGCATGGCGCTTGCTTTCCGCGGGGGTAGCGTGCATACTCGGCTTCTTCAGCCGGCGCTTCAAGGCCGACCGGTAGGTTTTGAGGTCCAGCGCAAAGCCGCCCTGTTGCGCCGCGAAGTTCATCAGGTGCTGAAGCAGACGGTCATCCTGCTGCGCCCAGGTAAGCAGCAGACCGGTCAGAGTATCGCTCGATTGCTCACGCAGAATCCGGTCGGTCTCGGCCAGGTTGATCGTCTCAGCCTTCTTCTTCGTCTTCCCTGCGGCAGTCTTGCGCTCGAGGGCGGCCAGCGCCACGGCCACGGCGTGCGCACACAGCAAGCCTTGCTGGCCGCGCTCACAGCCGCATTCGTATTGCAGGAAGCCATCTTCCATCCAAAGGCGCGCGAGGAAAGGTTCACCGTCGTGAACGGTCGCCGAGGCCCCGTCTTCCGCCGCCACCAGCCCCTTCGTCTGCTGATGCAGGAACAGTTCCTGCCCCTGCTGGAAAACCGGAATCGTCGCCAGACGATTCAGCACCGGGCGAGCCAGCGACGACTGAAACGCCTTGCTTAAGCCGCCTCCCGCCATGTCCGTTTAACGAGCCTCGAACAGCACCAGGTACTGGCTCTGGGGAATATGTTCTTTCCGGCTCAAGGCCTTGAAGCCTTCGGCTTCCACCTCGCGCACCATGTCGTCGATATCGAGACGAATGTGGTTGACGGCATCGCCGCCAGGCATGGCGCCCGCGCGCTTGTAATAGTCGACAATGGCTAACTTGCCGCCCGGCTTCATCGCGGACTTGATGCGGGCCAGCATCTTCTGCGGAAAGTCAAAATGATGATAGGCATCCAGCACCAGAATTACGTCGCAGGAATGCGCCGGCAACTTCGGGTCAGTGGTGTTGCCCAGGATAAAGCGAACGTTGTTGAGGCGTTCGGCTTCCGCGGTGGCGCGCGCTTTGGCCAGGAAGTCCGGGAAAATGTCCTGCGCCAGCACTTGTCCGTTGCCACCCACAGCTTCGCTTAAGTAAGGCAGTAAGTAGCCGACACCAGTGCCCAAGTCGGCCACCGTCTGCCCGCGCTGCAGGCCCAAGGCCTTCACCAGTTCCAGCGGACGCTGGCGCGCATCGCGGTCGGGAGCGGTCAGGCGCTGGGCGATGCCCTTTCGCTGTTCAGGCGTCTTGTAGGCCTGGTTGGCCTGGTCAGCAACCTGGGCCACTAACGCAATCATGACGAGTAACATGGTTACAGTCCTTTCTCCATCGGTAGGGCCAGCGGCGGCTCAATGACAAAGTCGAGCGCCGCCATCTCGGCCACCGCGGCGCGAATCGCGCCTTCCTCGGCCGGTTCCACCGTAATGACGAAGGGCAAGTCGTCCTTGGGCTCGTTCGGCAACTGCAGCACCGCATCGATGCTGATTCCCTTCCCGGCCAGGATGCCGGCCAACTTGGCAATGATGCCCGGCGCGTCCTTCACGCGGAAACGCAGATAGTAGCTCGACTTTAATTGCTCAATCGGCAGCGGCTCGGCCCCCGTAAGCGTTCCATGCGCAAATGGCGATAAGCGGCCCGGATGGCCGTAGCGCAATTCTCGCGCCACGCGGACTAAGTCACTCACCACCGCCACACCGGTGGGCTGCGCACCGGCGCCGCGCCCGTAGTAGAAAGTATCTTGCCCGTAATGCCCTTTCACCCAGACAGCATTGTAGGCGCCAGTAACTCCGGCCATGATGGTGGACTGCGGAATCAAACTGGGGCGCACCGAAAGTAACAGGCCCGTTGGCGTTCGGCGAGCGGCGCAGATCAGCCGGATGGTGTGCTTGAGGGTGTGCGCATAGGCAAAGTCCAGCGGCGTCACCCGCCGGATGCCCTCGGTGAAAATCTGGGCCGGAAGTACACGCTGTCCAAACGCCAGGCCCGCTAGAATGGCCAACTTGGAACGGGCATCGAAGCCGTCGACATCGGCGGTGGGGTCCGCCTCGGCGTAGCCCAACCGCTGCGCTTCCGCCAGCACATCACCAAAGGCCGCGCCCTTCTGCTCGATCTCGGTCAGGATGTAATTGCAGGTGCCGTTCAGAATGCCGAAAAGCGTGTCGATGCGGTCGCCGCTGATGCCGTCGCGCAACACCGTATGAATCGGGATGCCGCCGGCGACGCTGGCCTCCATCGCCAGGCTGACCCCGGCACTTGCCGCGGCCTGCCAGAGTTCGACGCCGGACAAAGCCAGCATTTCCTTGTTGGCCGTCACCACGCTCTTGCCGGCGGCGATCGCCGCGTCGACAATCTCGCGCGCCGTTCCTGTGCCGCCCACCAGTTCCGCAACAACTTCGACGTCAGGGTGATTCACCACCTCGCGCCACTCCGTCGTTTTCAGGACGCCCGGCAGCGCGGGCAGTTCACGCGTATGCACGCGCGGCGAACAAATCGCGGCAACTTCCAGGGGAAAGCCAAGTTTTTCGGCCAAATTACGAGCGTTTTCGGTGAGGATCGTGAGCGTCCCGGTGCCCACATTCCCCAAGCCAATCACGCCAATCTTCACGGGTTTCATCTCTCGTCATGGTATCAGCGGTACGGGTACGCCAAAAAGAAAAGGCGCCCGCGGGCGCCCTTTCCGTCAGTTGCTGGTGTTGGACTAGAACTGAATCCGAAGCCCCAATTGGATGTTTCTTGGTCCCACGTTCGTGGTGCCGGTAACGAGACCGAAGTTGTTATTGCCGAACGTCGTGTTCGCTCGGCCGAACTGCGGCGTATTCGTCATGTTGAACATTTCGCCACGGAATTGGGCCTTGATCCGCTCCCGGAAACGGAAGTTCTTGAGGATCGCAAGATCCGCATGATTCGTCGGTCCGAAGCGGACGTTCGGGGCCCAGCGGGTCATGTTGCCGATCTCAAAGGTTCCCGGAGCGGTAAATCCCGCCTGGTTGAACCAGCGATCAGGGGTGGGGTTTTCCACGGCGATCGCGTTCAGGTCGGCGACGTTCGGCCGCTGCACCTGGAAGCCGTAGTTGGTCAGCGTGTTCGGCGCGGTAAAGCCAAGGGGCAAACCACTGGAAAACCGGACGATCGACGACACCTGCCATCCCCCCAAGATTCCGTTCACTACCGGATGGGCATCGCTCATAAACTTCTTTCCTTTGCCCACCGGAAGTTCGTAAACCAGCGCATTCACGAAACTCTGCGGAAGATCATGCGCACTGATGGAGCGATCGGCTTTCAGATTGTAGAAGTCACGGACCGTATCGCCAACTTCCCAACCCTGCCATTCGCTGGCATTGTCGATCACCTTCGACCACTGGTAGGTGGTCAGCAAGTTCAGTCCGCTACCGATCTGCCAGTTATAGCGAATCACCAACGCATTGAACGACGAGCTTGCGCCCGGCGTGTCGCCGGATAAATTCACTGCGGTGAATTGGGGGTGCGGACGCAAGAGGCGCTGCCGGGGCACAGTGGCGCCAGCAAGCACTCCGGTCCGGATGACGCCGAAGAAGGGATTCGCCACCTGCTGATCCAGCGCCGAACCCAGGCTCAAGTTGCTCGGATGCAATTGGTTCGCCTGCTGTCCGGTGCCAAAGAGTAACTTCCGGCCCTGCGAACCCGTGTAACCCACCTCCAGCACCATTCCCTTGGAAATCTCGTACTGGAAATCGAAGGAGTAGTTCTGCACGTAGCTCAGAGGATGGTGCCGGGAAAACGCATTGACGCTATCGCCGACCTGGGTCAACAGACCGAGGCTGCTACCCGCGGGCTGTGTAAGCCCGGTCGGAAACGGATTGTTGAGCAGCGCCCCAGGGTTGGGTGTAATTCCGTCGCCGCCGATCGTCGACACCCAGGTGGTGCTCGTCGAGAAGCCCTGGTTCGTTCCGCCGCCTGTCTGCGGGTAGAAGATCCCGTAGCCACCGCGCATCACTAACTTGTCAGTCAATTTGTACGCCATGCCGAAGCGCGGCGCAAGATTCACTTTGTCGGTATCCCACGCGCCCCGGTTCTGGTCGGTGACAAACACCAGGCCACCGGTCAACGGCAAGCCAGTCGCCTGCGCTAGCGGACTCGCGATGTTGAAATCGAAGTTATTCAGCCGGTTGTAGCGTTCGGTCCGCGCCTGCTGCACTTCCCAGCGCAGGCCTAGGTGCAAAGTGAGGCGTCGATTGAAGCGCCAGGAATCCTGGACGTACAGGCCATGGTAGCCGGCCGTCGTCGCCGTCGCCGCGCCAATAGGCGCACTGCCGCCCGAACCCGTGCCAAGAAGGAACGATGCAAAGGAGTCGCCAGTGGTGGCGCTGGTTGCGGCCGCCGTCGGGCCAGCGGTCATACCGCGGTTGAAGGTGAAACTCGGCGTGTTGAAGTCGGTGTTATTCAGCCGGGCTAACTCTCCCAGCCATCCGAACTTCAAGCTGTGCGAGCCCAACTCCTTGGAGATGTTCACCTGTAAGTTGTGCGTTTCACGCGGGACATTCAAAAATCGCGGATTGCCTATAGTCGTGTACTGGCCACTCAGGTTGATCGACGGATAAGTATCGGTCTGAAACTGCGAGACCAAGGCCGCGGGAAAACCGAGTGTCGACGGCGATAACCCCTTCGAAGGAGAATTCTGATTCTCGCGCCAACGCCCGGAACCGAGCAGAACGTTGATCACCAAGGTCGGGGATGGCGTAAAAGTATTGCCATAGACGAAATGGTGACGAGGATTCACGTCGGAGAAATTCGTATCGGCGCCGTTGCCGAAAAACACTGGCGCCACGTTTTCCTGGGTCGCCTTTGTGAAGCGTCCGAACATGGTCCACTTTTCGCTCTTCGCCCAATCGATGCGCGAATCGAAGCGTTCGTTCCTGGTTACCGTTTTACTTTGCAAGGCAAAATTTAAGACGTTGGTCACCGCCTGCCCCGGAGTGTTTGGCTGCGGGTAGATCGCCAGGATCTTCTGCGCCACCGGATCCAACATGCTCACCGGAATGCGATTGCCCGGGAACGGATCCCGTATGGAACCACCGCCGGCCGGATTCGCCCGCGTCGTGAACGGATTGAAGATCGGCGAGGCCGTTCCGTTCGCATTGAACGTCTGCGAAAAGTCGCCCGACCGCTGCAGCGCCGTCGGAACCGTGGTCACGCTCGTGCCCGGCGTCCCCTGCCGCAATCCTTCATAACCGCCGAAGAAGAACAGACGCTTTGACTTCGAGATCGGCCCCGAGAAATTCGCGCCAAACTGATTCCGTTGGAACTGCGTGCGGATCAATCCGGCTCGATTGTTGCCCCAGCTATTGGCGTCCAGCTTGTCGTTGCGCAGAAACTCGAAAAACGTCCCATGGAACTGATTGCCGCCGCCGCGCGTGATCATGTTCACCGCGCCACCGTCCGACTTACCGAACTGCGCATCGAACTGATTGCGCTGAATGTTCACTTCGGCCACCGAGTCGACGCCCGGCGAGGCGATCAAACCGCCCCAGTCCACCGCTGACGCCGGCACGCCGTCAATCAGGGTCAGGCCCGCTTGGCCGCGTCCGCCGTTCATTGAAAAACGATTGTGGTTCTGGTCCTGGGTGGCCTGCGAAATTCCGGTGCGCACCGCGATCACCCCGGCGTTCACGTGTACCAGCGCGAACGGGTTTCGCGCATTCACCGGCAAATCCAGCACGGTTTGCTGATCGAGCGTCACCGCCCGGTTGGCCGTTTGCGTGTCCAGCAGAGAAACGCCCGCCGTCACCTCAACCGTCTGGGACACTTCACCGAGTTGCATGGAAAAATTGGCTTCCAGAGTCTGGTTCACCCGAAGCACCGCGCCGGACGTAACCGCCTTGCGGAAACCCGTCAATTCGACGCTGATCTCATAGGTGCCCGGCTGAATCTGGGAAAAATTGTAGCGGCCGTCCGTGGCCGTCGCCACCTGTCGCAGATCGCTGGTGGCTTCATTCTTCAGGCGCACCATCGCACCGGCGACGGGCGCGGATCCAGGGTCACTTACCGTGCCGGTCACGGTACCGGTAAATGTTTGAGCGAGAGATGGAATTGCGGCGAGCAGTAGCGCTACGCCGACGGAGGCGAAAGGAACTTTCCTCATAGTGCGGGAAGTATATCATCAGTCCAGGTGAAACTTTGCGTCGCCCTCATTCTTTCCTCCGCCGCCTTGGCCCAAAACGCCGAGGTGGGTAGCCGCGCCTGCGCCGGTTGTCACGTGGAGATCTTCAAGAAGTACCAATCCACCAGCATGGCCCGCAGCGCCGGCCGCGTCGGCCAAAGCGACTTCCGGGAAAGCTTTGACGCTGCCGCATTCACTGACCCCAACTCCGGCGCCCACTACCGCATCACCCCTGACTACCAGCTCGCTTTCTCGCGTGCCGCCACCGAAGGACAACGGCAGCTCAACTGGTACATCGGGTCCGGCCACGTCGGCCGTAGCTACCTTTTCTCCGTCGGCGAGTTTCTCTTCCAGGCACCCGTCTCTTACTACTCTGACTTGGCCAAATGGGACGTCTCCCCGGGCTACCAGCGCAAGCGTTCCATCGAACTCACCCGCGGCGTCGAAACCGCCTGCCTCCAATGCCACACCAGCCGCATTCAAGCCCTGCCTGGCTCAACGAATCGCTTCGCCGCCACGCCCTTCCTCGAAGGCGGCGTCAGTTGCGAGCGTTGCCACGGCGCCGGCCGCACCCACATCGCTCAAATGACCGCCAAGGTCCGCACCGCCTCCAAAGGCATCGTGAACCCCGCCAAACTCGACGCCCATCGCCGCGATAGCGTCTGCGCCCAATGCCACCTCACCGGTGCCGCCCGTGTTGCCCGCGCAGGCCAAACCCGATACCGGCCCGGCGATCTCCTCTCAAATTCCGTCGCCGTCTTCGTCTGGGCCGGCGCCACCAACAGCGCCGCCGACGCCACCAGCCACTACGAGAAGCTCGATCAAAGCAAGTGCAAGCAAGCCAGCGGCGACAAACTCTGGTGCGCCACCTGTCATGATCCGCATGGCACCACGACCGCCACGGCTTACCGCCAAGCCTGCCTCTCTTGCCATACCACCAAGCCCTGCACGGCCAACGCCGGCAACGACTGCGTCAGTTGCCACATGCCAGCCGGCAAGCAGAAATCCGTCGACCATCTCGCCTATACTGACCACTCCATCGCCCGCCGCCCGGGCGTGATCCACGCAGCGCCCACCGAACGTCTGCTCACCAGTTTCTGGAAAAATCCCATCGACGAACGCGACCTCGCCCTCGGCTACGCTGTCGTCGCGCCCACTGAACCCACCGTGCGCCCCCGCGCCCTGCAGTTACTCGAGAAGGCCGCGGCCCAAGCACCGAACGACGTCCCCATCCTGGTGCAACTGGCGCAGTTTTACGATCGGCTCGGCCGCGAAGAGGCCGCCATGGAGCTGTGCGAACGCATCCTCAAGCTCGATGCCGCCCAGACCGGCGCCGCCGTCAACCTCGGCATCTACCGGATGAAGCGCGGACGCCCCGCCGAAGCCATCGCCCTTTGGGAGGCCGCACTGCAACGGAACCCCGCTCTCACGGGTGCCCGCGTGAATCTCGCCGTCGCCCACTACCGCGCCGGCAACTCCGCGGCCGCCGAGGCTGCAATTCTAAAGGCTCTCGACTATGAACCCGACCTCGAAACCGCCCAGCGCCTACTGACCGAGATTCGCGGATTGCGCCGCTAGATCCTATTCCTCGGTCCAGGCGTCAAAGGGATCTTCCAACTCTCGCCAACCCTCGGGTCCCAGGTTCATTTCCTCTCCGGTCAACAGGCAGGTATCCAGTTGCGCCATCATCCCCGCTTGATCCAACCCGATGCCAATGAAGACCACTTCCTGCATGCGATCCCCAAACGGCTCCTGCCAATTCGCGCGCAATGCCGCCAGAGATTCCTGATCCTCCGGCCACTCGGTCTCCGGTAGCGTCGCGTACCAGTTCGCGGTGGGCTCCAGCGTCACGCAGTTCCCCGCCTGCGAATACACGCCGATGATGTCGTGCCGCGTCGCCAGCCAGATGAACCCCTTTGCCCGCAACACACTGTCCCAACCGATGCTCAGCAACTCATGCAGTCGCGCGGGATGCAAGGGCCGCCGCGCGCGGTACACGAATCTGTTGATCCCGTACTCCTCGGTCTCCGGCGTATGCACGCCCTGCAACTCCTTCATCCAGCCCGGCGCCGCGGCCGCCTTCTCCTCATCGAAGAGTCCCGTGTTCAGAATCGACGGCAGCGGCACCTGGCCCATTACCGCCGACTCAATCCGGGCTTCGGGATTCAGCTTCTGCAGGATCGCCGAGAGCAGTTCCAACTCGCCCGGCGGCAAGCGATCTGTCTTATTCACCACCAGCACGTTCGCAAACTCAATCTGGTCCACCAACAAATCGGCGACATTGCGCGTGTCCTCCTCGTTCAACCCCGCGCGGCGATCGAGCAGGTCATCCATTGAACCGATGTCCTCCAGAAATCGCTCGCCATCCACCACCGTCACCATCGTGTCCAGCCGCGCCACCTCGCTCAAGGAACGTCCGTCCTCATTCACGAAGCTGAACGTCGAAGCCACCGGCAACGGCTCCGAGATTCCCGTCGACTCGATCAGCAAATAGTCAAACCGGCCTTCCCTCGCCAGCTTCGCCACTTCCACCAGCAGATCCTCGCGCAGCGTGCAACAGATGCAGCCGTTCGACATCTCCACCAGCTTCTCTTCCAAACGATCCAACTTTGCGCCGCCATTTTGCACCAGCCGCGCATCGATGTTCACTTCGCTCATGTCGTTGACGATCACCGCCACGCGCAGGCCATCGCGGTTGTGCAGCACGTGGTTCAGCAAAGTCGTTTTGCCGGCGCCGAGAAAGCCGGACAGGACGGTTACGGGGAGTTGATGGGAACTCATAATAGATGATAATATCCTATTGATATCAAGAGGAGCGCCGCCTTGCTCTTCAACCTCCGCATCGCCTTCCGTACTCTCCGCCGTCAACCCCTGAAGTAGCCTGCGATATGATGCGTCCATGCGTTGGGCGCATCTGATATTTTCGATCACCACGCTGGCCGCCGCCCAGACGAAGATCCCGCCCATCTGGCCCCAGATTCAAGGTGCCTTCCCGCGCGGCGGGCAAAACGGCACCGATGTGCAGGTCACCCTGAAAGGCCGCAATCTCCAAAACACCCGCGAGATCCGCTTTCGTAGCCCTAAACTCAAAGCCACCGTTCTCACTTCAGACGCCTATCAGGTCACCGCCCGCATCACCGTCGCCGCCGATGCCGAACCTGGCCGCCATGACCTCCGCCTCATCGCCGCCCACGGCTCCGCCATTAGTTACTTCGACGTTTCGAATCTCGCCGAACGCCAGGAGAAAGAGCCGAATGACGACCGCTCTAAAGCCGAGCCCCTCGTCTTCCCCGCCCTGGTTAACGGCATCCTCAAAGCCGCCGATTACGACTATTTCCGCTTCCCGGCCAAAGCCGGACAAGTCCTTACCTTCGACATCTTGGCCACGCGTAACGGCGCCAACACCGATGCCGTGCTCAGCCTCCTCAACCAGAAAGGCGAAGAGATCGCCTACTCCGACGACTACTACGGCTTCAAAGACCCGCACCTCGTCCACCGCTTTGCCGCCGACGGCACTTACTACTTGCGGGTCTATGGCTCCAGCGAGGCCGGCTCCGACACCTCCGACTATCGCCTGCGCGCCGGCGAAATGCCGCAGGTGGACCTCGCCATGCCGGCCGGCGGGCGCCAAGGCAAAACAGTCGAACTCACTCTCCAGGGCGTTAACCTCGGCACCCTCAAGCAAGTCACCCTAGGCGATCATCTGGCTGAGGGCGAAGTGCTCTCCACACAACCGAACCAGGCCCGCATCCGCCTCACCATCCCTGCCGGCCTCGCCGCTGGCGGATACCACCTCCATGCCAACGGCGCCGCTTTGCCTGTTCCCTTCGTTGTCGGCCCCTTTGACGAAGTCACCGTCGCCGATGGCTCCGCCCGCCGCCGTCAGGATCCAAAACCCGTTACCCTGCCCGTAGTCGCCAACGGCATCATCGACCGTCCCAAGGCCGCCGACTACTTCGTCTTCCGTGTCGACGAACCCCGCACCATTGTTCTCGACGCCCAAGGCATGCAACTCGGCTTCCTCACCGATCCGTTCGTCGCCATCTACGACGAATCCGGCAAGCGTCTCGCCTACCAGGACGAGCCCACTACCAACACCGGCAAAGAGCCCGCCAACATGGATCCGCACCTCGTCTTCACGCTGCCCAAGGCGGGCCGCTACATCGCCATGGTGCGCGATGCCCAGTTCCGTGGCGACCCCACGTTCCTCTACCGCCTCACCATGAAGTACGCCGAGCCTGACTTCTCCATCCGCGCCATCGGCACCGACGAGACGCTGTACCGCGGCCGCACCAACACTGTCCTGGTGCGCGTCCGCCGCCTCGAAGGCTGGAACACGCCGGTCGAAGTCTGGGCCGAAAATCTCCCGCCCGGCGTCACGGCCAAACCCGTCATCGCCGAACCCAAAAACACGCCCTATACCGGCACCTGCGGAGAGACTCACTACCTCGACGGCACCAACATCGAACTGCAATTCGAAGTCGACCGCGATGCCCCGCTGAACCTTGCCGGCATTCGCCTGCGGGGACGCGGCATCATGGCCGGCCGCACCGTCGAGCGCACTGGCAAGGCCCGCTACTTCAAGGCCCGCATCCGACACATCGGCGACGCCGAAGAAGACGAACTCCGCACCGTCGTCGCCGACGCTCCCGGCGTCGTCCTCGCCGTGCCACAGAGCCTCACGCTCGATTCCAAGAACGCTGCCGCCTTCACCGCGATCGTCACGCGCCTGGACGACGGCAACAAAGAACCCCTTGAACTTACCCTCGAATCAGCCGCCGAGGGCCTCGCCCTAAAGCCGTTGGCCGTACCCGCCGCCGAAACTCGCGCCGATGTCAAACTCCTCGCTGCCCACCAAGCTTCC
>JALHNI010000131.1 GCA_022843605.1 Bryobacter sp. | reverse complement strand
CCGGCAGGAAGCCGTTCATGTACATGGGCTGGCCGGCCTCCAGCGCGCCGTCGGGGTCAGGCAGTACGCAGTAGGAGGGCAGGGAATCAGCTTCGGAGCCCAGACCGTAAACCACCCACGAACCCATGCTGGGGAAGCCCGGCAGGATGCGACCGGTCATCAACTGATACTGTGCCGCCGAGTGGACCACCATATCGCCGGTGACCGACTTCACGATGCAAAGGTCGTCAACCACCTTGGCCTGATGGGGGAAAAGGTCCGAGACCCACAGTCCGCTTTCGCCGTACTGCTTAAACGAGCGCTTCGTGCCCAACAGCTTGGCGTCGTTCTGCACGAACTGATACTTGGCCTCGCCGAACTCGGCGGGCCGCTTCTGGCCATGCAGCTTGTTCAGCAGCGGTTTGGGGTCAAACGTTTCGAGGTGAGAGGGTCCGCCAGCCATGAACAGGAAGATGACATTCTTGGCCTTCGCCGGGATGTGCGGGGCCTTCGGCGCAAGCGGATTCGGCGCGGCCGCGCTGGCCAACTGGGACGTTGCCAACTGGGCGAACGCGAGGGATCCGAAGCCGCAAAAGGCGTCGGTGAGGAACTCGCGGCGATTGCGGGTGTAGCGGACGTGTTCTTCAGTTGACATAGATAAACGCATTCAGGTTGAGGATGGCAAGGGCGAACTCTTCGAGCGGTTGGGTGCGTAGGAACGCCAGGGCAGTCTGCTTCTCGGCAGGCGAAGGCAGCCGGCTGGTGGCGAGGCGGTAAGCGAGATCCACCTGTTTGGCGGCTACGCTGCCGGCCTCGGCTTTCAGCCGGGCGGCGAAAGCCTGAGCCAGACGGTTGGTCATCTCGCCGTTCAGCATCTCCAAGGCCTGCGGCGCATGTGTGCTGGACTCGCGGCGCGCGCAGCTGGCGCTGCGATCCGGCAGGTCAAACACTTCCATGAACGGCAAGCGCAGGTTACGCTTCTGGATGAGATAGACACTGCGGCGGTTGTGTTCGGCGACGTCTTTGGTGGCCACCCATTGATGGGGCTTATAGAGGAGGTTCACCAACTCGGGCTGCACCGGCAGCAACACCGAGGGACCGCCCACTTTGGGATTCAGTTCACCGGAGACGGCGAGCATGCTGTCGCGCAGTTGCTCGGCATCCATGCGCTTGCGGGGAAAGGCCCACAGCAGGATTTTATCCGGATCCTTCTGTGCGCCAAGCTTGCCGGCAATCGGATTCGCAACGGCCTGCTGGTAGGCGTTCGACAACAGAATCTGCCGGTGCAACGGCTTCATCTGCCATCCGTTTGAACGGTATTGATCCGCAAGATAGTCCAGCAGTTCACGATGCGTGGGACGCGAGCCCATGCGGCCGAAATCATTCGGTGTCGCAACAATGCCGCGGCCGAAATGATTGGCCCAAATGCGATTGGCCATCACGCGGGCTGGCAGGGGATTGTTCGGATTGAACATCCACTCGGCAAGTTTTGTACGCGGGTTTTCGGTCTTTAGCGGCAACTCCGGCAGATCCGGGCCCGCAAGAATTCCTGGGGGACGCATACCGACCGTCGCACCCTTCATGGTGTATTCACCGCGAGCCAGCAGATGGATCGGCGCGGTCTTGTCCAGATCCGTCTTCACGCTGAACAACGAGGGCAGCGGCGCGGGCAATTCGGCTTCCTTCGATTTGTACTGGCCCTCCATCTTGACGAGATCTTCGCCCTTGAGCATCTTCATCTGGGAGCGCATCTTTTTGAGCTGGCTCTCCACCGCATCGAATTTCTGTTTCCAGGCGGCCTGGTCGGCGCTTGAGGTCAACGGCACGTCGTAGTCGACGGTGGAGGCGAAGTAGCCTTGTACGCGGTAGTAGTCGGACTGCTTGATCGCGTCAAACTTATGATCGTGGCAGCGAGCGCAGCCGAGCGTCATGCCGAGAAAAGCGGAGCCTACGATGTTCGTCATTTCAGTGAGCACTTCGTTGCGAGAGGAGGCCACTTCCTGATTGCCGGCATTGCGGCGAATTGCACCCAAGCGTTGAAAACCTGCGGCGATGCGCAACTGCTCGTGGTTCGGGTTCATTTCGTCCCCCGCCAACTGCTCCTTGACGAACTCCGGATACGGCTTATCGGTGTTGACGGCGTGGACGACATAGTCGCGATACCGCCAGGCATCGGGCCGGTGATTGTCGTACTCGAAGCCCTCGGTTTCGCCAAAGCGAACCACGTCAAGCCAGTGCTGGGCCCAGCGTTCGCCGTAAGCCGGGGAAGCCAACAATCGATCCACTACTTTGCTCCAAGCTTGCGGGGACTTGTCGGCGACGAAAGCTTCCACCTCCGCGGGCGTCGGCAGCAGGCCGGTGATGTCGAGCGATGCGCGACGCAGCAGCGTGATGCGGTCGGCGCGGGGTGCTGGCCGCAAGCCGTCTTTGGCCAGCCGCTCCAGAATAAAGGCGTCGATTGGGTTGGTGGTCCAAGCCTGGTCCACCGGACTGGTAAACTTTGGCGGGGGCGTTACCGCGATCGGTTGGAAAGACCAGTGCCGTTTCTCCGCCGCCGTGTAGCTGGGCATCGGCGCATGCGGATGCGTTGGAGCGACCGGCGTTTCCGCCGCAATCAGAATCGACGAAAAAAGCGCAATTACCGGTCTCATAGTCAGCCATATTTTACATGGCTTAGCCGTGAGGGTAAAGGCCCGAAACTTCACTTAAATGTATAGGCGTAGGTCCAGCGGGTGCGGCTGCCGGGAGCTGTATCGACGCGGATGTAGGGCTCTGGACACACGGTGGTCCGGATGGACCAGAAGACGAGATCCTCGATCGGGCGATCGCCCACAATGCGAACACCGGCACCGCTATCGCGGCGCGCTACTTGAATGTCGTAGTCCTTGGCCGTCGGGCCGAAGCCATCGAAGGTGCCGAAGACGCTTTCGCCTTTCTTTAATTCGCGCCGGTAGATCACTTCGCCGCCCTTCAATTCCGCCAACTCCGCGGAGGGGGTGCGCTTGGCTTTCAGGTTGAAGGGGAACGTCACCTGTGTCTCGGGCCCTGTTGGCTTACCGTCCATCATGAAGAACTGATGGTTGTACTGCGTCGCCGTCAGCGCCTTGGCCCCAGTGTTCGCCAACTCATGGTCGATGAACATCCTCCTCCCAACAAGCCGGATGGTCTTGGTGTAGCGGTAACCGAACCCGGCTGCGCTTAAGGTGTGAACGAAGCGGATGCGGTTTCTCGTCTGCTTCACTTCCCATTGCCCGTGATCGACAATCTCATAGGTTCGAAAGCGCTCGTACGGTCGTGCATCGGGCTTCCGGACCGCGCCGACGCCCACCCGAATAAACACTCCGCCCGGCGCCGCCTCGGCGTAGCCGATCTCGCTGAACTCCTCCACGGGACCTTGAATCGAGTCATGCAATTTGGCGTCATAGCGGTCGAACCATTGGCCGAAGTACTCATGCTGTTCAGACTTTAGGCTTCCGATCTGTCCGGACCAATCGAAGCGCGTCGCCCGGTAGTAGGCTTTTTGCGGGTCAGGCAGGTAGAGTTTGGCGGTCAGTTTGCCGCTGGAGATCATGGCGCTAGGGAAGTCTGGGTACGGCTGGTCCGCGGCGAGGCACAGGAGCACGGGCAGGATGATCATCGTGCCAACCATTCTATGAGTATGTGAGCGAGAACCGGGATAAACTCTCTTGAGATGTCACGGCTTCTGCGGCGAACGCACCTTTACCTCGCGCTGTTTCTGGCGCCTTGGATTCTCATGTATGCGGCATCCACCTTCGTGATGAACCATCGTGCGTTGTTCCATCCGGAGACGCCCGTACCGCCGCCGCGATTTGAGGTAGAGCGCACGCTCAGCTACCCGGGAGAGATGGCGGACCGGGCAACGCCGGAGCAGATCGCGCTGCAGGTGCTTGCCGCTCTGGATCTGGATGGCGCCCATGCGGTGAACCGCTCGTCCACAAGTGAACGAGTGGTGCTGATCCGGCAGCACGCCACGGCGCCCCGCCGGATCACCTACACCGCTGGTGACAATCGCATCGTGGTGGAGAAAATGGTCTTCTCCGGTACGCGGTTTTTGGAACAAATGCACCGCCGCCGGGGATATCAGCACGACTATCTTCTTGATGACCTTTGGGCGGTTTCCGTCGACCTGACGATCGCCGCACTCGTCCTCCTGGCGTTGAGCGGCATCTGGATGTGGTGGGAATTGCGCATTACCAGGAGGCTCGGCGCCATCGCGCTGAGCGCCGGGTGCTTACTGTTCGCCCTCTTCCTGGCGGTGCTCTAACATGACTTACTCTCATCTTAATCGCCGCGTCCATCTCTATTTGGGCCTCTTTCTCACGCCCTGGGTCCTGATGTATGCAGTTTCGTCAATCCCCTTCGCCCACAACGTCTTTTTCGAGCAGCGCGACAAGGCTCTGAACTTACCGCTGTGGACCAAAACGTTCGAGGGTGCTTATGATTTGGGCCCGATTCCGGAGGCTGGTTCGCTGCGCCCATTGGCCGCGAAGGTCGCGCGCGATTTTCGCTTGCAGGACGAGAGTTTTGGCGCCTACAGGCCTAACCCTCAGCAGTTGATCGTCTACGTTCATACGTTCTGGCGGGCTACGCAGTTGCGCTACTACGTGAACGAGAAGCGGATCGTCGTAGAGCGCCGCCGCTTCCGCTGGGAGCATTTCCTGACCGGGATGCATGCTCGCGGAGGATTTGAAGATCATCGTTTCTTCCCAGTTGCCTGGTCACTTGTGGTGGATCTGGTCTGCCTCGGTTTCCTGCTGTGGATCGTCTCGGGAATCTATATGTGGTGGTCTCTGCCGGGGCTACGAAACTGGGGCTGGGTCGCCGTGGTAGGAGGTATGCTGTCCTTTATCCTTTTCCTATGGCGCTTGTAGTCCTCCTCTTATTCGCCCTCACACTGGCCGGGCAAACGGCGCCCTCGCGGGCCGAGATTCTTCGCGGTGAGTATGGCCGTTATCGGGCTAACAATGATCTGCTTTCTTATCTCCTCGATGTTCGTGTCGATCCGGATAAGAAGTACTTGCGCGGCAAGAATTCGATTCGTTTCCGAATGCTGCGGGATGATACGCGGATTCAACTCGACCTCTTTGCGAATCTGCGGGTTGACCGCATTGTGATGGGCAGGAAAGTGCTCAAGTACGAACGCGAACTGAATACCGTCTGGGTTGATTTCCCGAAGGTTCTCAAGGCCGGCGGGACCTACCAGATCGATTTTCACTATTCGGGATCTCCCCAGGAGGTTGGACGCTTCGGCGGCATCACCTTCAAGCGAGATGTCGAGGGACATCCCTGGATCAATACCGCTTGCGAGGGAGATGGCGCTAGCGTGTGGTGGCCCAATAAGGATCAATGGCGCGACGAGCCGGAAAACATGCTGATTCGCGTCGCCGTCCCGAACGGATTGATGGATGTCTCGAACGGAAGGTTCATGGGTCAGAAGGACCTCGGCGATGGCTACACTCGCTGGGACTGGAAGGTCCACTACCCGATTAACTCTTACAACGTTTCGCTCAATATCGGCCGCTATGTTCACTTTTCTGACCGTCTCGGCGAGCTTTCTCTTGATTTCTACGTTCTGCCGCACAACCTCGAGAAGGCAAGGCGCCAATTCACGCAGGCGAAGCCGATGTTACAGGCGTTTGAAAGCTACTTCGGTCCCTATCCATTTCCGAAAGACGGCTATAAGCTGATCGAGGCTCCCTATTCTGGGATGGAGCATCAGTCCGCCGTCACTTATGGGAACCGCTTTGCCAACGGCTACTTGGAGAGGGATTGGACGGGTGTCGGTATTAGCTTGAAGTTCGATTTCATCATCATTCACGAAAGCGCCCACGAATGGTTCGGCAATGCTGTATCCGCTGCCGATGTTTCCGACATGTGGATCCAGGAAGCTTGGGCCACTTACCTCGAGGGCCTCTACGTCGAGCACCAGTTCGGCTACGAGTCAGCTCAGCGATATCTAAACGGCTATCAGGCGAAAGTGAAAAACGAGGAGCCGATCATCACCGCGCCCGGTATTCACCGCTCTCCACCGGCGGACCAGTACTTCAAGGGAGCGTTGTTTCTGAACACGCTTCGCCATGTTGTGGATGACGAAGGAAAGTGGCGCATGATTCTTCGCGCCTACTTTGAGCGCTTCAAGTACCGAAACATCGTCACGGCTGATGTCGTTGCGTTCTTCAACGAGCAAACTGGAGAAACCCTTGCGCCGGTGTTTAATCAGTATCTGCGCCATACGGATCTGCCGACTTTGGAATTCAAGGCAATAGGCACGCGACTGGCATATCGCTGGAAGGCGGATGAACCCGGGTTCTCCATGCCAATCAAGATAGGCGGCTGCCGGGTCGTGCCCACCGCGGAATGGCAGCAATTACCTGCCAATGCTAGCGCCGCGGTTGACCTCAATTCCTACTACATCCGAGTCAATCGCGACTGAGGTCCTTACTGCCGTAACTCCATCACTTCCACCCGAAAGTAGATGGACTGGATGACATCGACGAAAACATAGCGCTGGTCGATAAACTCGCGGATCGAAGCCATCCGCAAGGTCGCCCGATCGGAGTTCGGCCAAGTATGAAGCACCTGATCCTCCGGGAAATATTGCCGCAGGATAAAGCGTGGCGGTTCGCGCTGCAGGTCACTCAACGCGTTGGCCTCGTCTTCCTTCGACATCATTCCAGGTTGCAGAAACGAATAGCGAGTTGGGTTGCGCGTATGCAGTGCGTAGCCCAAAGATGGGAGATAGGGGAAAGCAAAAAGCGTCGAACCTTCCGGAATCAGCCGCTCCAGGCGCTCATAGGCCTCCAGCATAGAGATCGGCCCTCGCTGCAAGCCCGCGCGGGTCTGAAAATAAGGATCTTCCGCGGCTACGCGCCATGCGGCGCTGAAATTGAGGAACGCCCAGAGGAACAAAACAACGATCAGGGGGGGCTGGGCGAGCAGCGGAAGCCGAAAGGCAAGCAAGGCGAAGAGGATGGCGAATGGTGCCATCACGAAAAGCATCTGGTTCAGATCCCAGCGCGGATAGGAAGTGAGAAAGATGGCCGCGGCACTCAGCACCAGGAGTTGGATCCGGGTGTCGAGTTTGCCGCGCCAAGCCAGGAACCCGTAGACTGCGACCAATAAGGGGACGCCGATGGGCGCGACCTGATAACGCAGGGTGGCGATGCCGGCCATGATCCGGACGTACATGGAGAGCGTCACGTCGTCCCACTTCGGGCCCGGTCCGCCAACACTATAGCCATAAGGGACTGAGTTGGCCTTGCTGTAACGAGAGGCCACCCAGACGAGGTTATTGATCATGGGCATGAGTGCTCCATGCATCGCCAGCCAGACGATCGCCGGTACGCTCACCAGCAGGACGCCGCTGCAGAACGGGACTAAGTGATGCCGTTCACGGAGCGCGAGCCATACGAGATAAACGCCGATGCCGAGGACGAAAGACGGCGTGGCCCAGGCGGATGCTGCCGCGGCGGCGCCGGCCAGACACCAGCGCCAACGATGAGCTTTGCCCGTGGCTTCAATGGCCGCCCAGAGTGCCAGGCAGGCGAGTCCCGCTGAAAGCCAGCGATGGTTCACGATCACCATAAAAGTGGAGGCGGAGAGGTAGCCCAGATAAATGACCGCGGTGCCAAGCCCGTAGCCGATATTGGTTAGCCGCGAGGTAATGGCATAAACCGCTAAGACCATGAGCGCGAAGGAGGCGGTGGACGGCAAACGCAAGGGCGGCATGTTTCGGCCGAAGAAGTGCTGTAGGATTGCTTCGCACCAGTACACCAGCGGCCCGGTGAACGCAAAGTAGTCGCGATACGGCATCTGGCCCGCCAATAATCGCTCGCCACCTTCCAGATAGATTCCCTCGTCGAGAGACGGGTGAAAACAATCGCCAACCAGTGTATTCAGATAGAAGAGCGCAGCCAGAAAAACTGCTGCGCAGATCAGGCCTTGCCGCAATGTGGTACTCAAAGCGGGCTCTCCAACATCAGATAGCCCGTATTCGTAAAGCCGAGGTCACGGTAAGTCGCTTGCGCCGCCGCATTCTGGCTTTCGACGTAAAGGCGAAAGCCGCGAACATTCTTCCCCGCTCGGGCCCGCCGACGGATGTCTTCGTGTAAGTGCCGAAAGACGCCCTGACGGCGGTGAGCTTCGACGACATACACCGACTGTATCCACCAGAAGACGCCGTTGCGCCAGTCGGTCCATTCGTAGGTGATCATCAGGCAGCCGGCGGGTTCGCCATTCCGCTCGGCGATGACATAGAAGCCATATGCTGGCTGTGCCACCAGACTCTGCACCCCGGCAGTGACCGTGCCCAAATCGAGCACTTTCTGCTCGGTCTCCTGCGCCATCTGACGGTTGAATTGGGCCAGCAGCGGCACATCGGCGGTGCCCGCCAACCGGACTTTGATCATAGAGCGCTATTCTCCCACAAGGCTATGGCCGCGGCGAGAGCCTCCTGCGTGGAGGGAGAGGCTTCTACGGTTACTGGCAAGTGATGCCGCCGAAGCGCTGCCGAAGTCTCTGGTCCGATGGACGCCAGTTTCGCGTTCGCGAAGCGCTCGCGCGGTACGAGCGCGAGCAAGTTCTTGACGGTGGAGGCGGAGGTGAAGGTAACCCAGTCCGGAGCAGCGGGGAAGTCGGTGACAGGCTCCGGCAGCACATTGCGATAAACCTCGACCACATCGACGAGCGCACCCCGTTGGCGCAACGAGTCCGGCAGTATGTCGCGCGCAGCCGCGGCTCTGGGCAACAGTACGTGACTCTGATGCAGGTCCTGTTGCGCAAAGGCGGCAATCAGGCCCTCGGCGATGTGGTTGTCCGGGACCAACTCGACTTGTACGTCGAGGTTCTGGAGGGCCTGCGCTGTGGCGGGTCCCACCGCGGCGACTCGCGGCAGTTGTTTCGGCGATCCGGCGCGATGGAAAAAGGCGTCGACGGCATTGGCCGAGGTAAAGATCAGCCACCGGTAAATGTCCAGTTGCGCGATGGCTTGGTCTGCTGGACCCCAGTCCGCTGGCGGCGCAATGGCGATGACCGGGAAGTGTCGAACGCGAGCGCCCATCTCTTCCAACCGCCGCACAAAGCCTTGGCTCTGGTGTAGCGCGCGGGTGACCACGACGAGCTTGCCGTCAAGCGCCGCCATCGTCCAGAATCTCCCGGGCGCCACCTTCGATCATCGACTCGGCCAGGCGCGCACCAAGGTCAGCGGCTTCCGATACCGGACCTTCACTCTGTTGGCGGATCAGCACCGCGCCGTCCGGACTGGCGACAATCGCGCGCAACCGGAGCGTTTCGTCGACGATGCTGGCATGGGCTCCGATCGGCACCTGGCAACCGCCGCCCAGGGTCTGAAGCAGCGAACGCTCTGCCGTGATGGTCGCCCGGGCCGCGGGATCGTCCAACAAATCCACGCCATGAAAGTCATTGGCGGTCTCAATCGCCAATGCGCCCTGTCCTGCCGCCGGACACATTTCGTCGAGCGACATGTATTGTGTAATGCGCTTGCCCCATCCCAGTCGCAAAAGCCCGGCGGCGGCCAGCATGATGGCGTCAAACTGGCCCTCATCCAACTTGCGTAAGCGGGTATCGACGTTGCCACGCACCGACTCAATCACCAAATCCGGCCGCAGCGCGCCCAACTGCGCTTGGCGACGGAGAGCGGAAGTTCCCACGCGAGCCCCTTCTGGCAGTTCAGCGAGGCTTTTCCCAATCAACGCATCGCGCACATCTTCGCGCGCCGGAATAGCCGCCAAACGAAGGCCCGGGGGCAGTTCCGTTGGCATGTCTTTCAGAGAGTGCACCGCCAAGTGGATGCGCCCATCCAGCAGCGCCTCTTCGAGTTCCTTGGTGAACAACCCCTTGGTCGAGGTCATCGGGCCCAATTGGGACAGGGAGACGTTGGTAATGCGGTCGCCGGTCGTCAGGATGACTTCGATGCGAGAGTCGAGCCCCAGACTGGCCAAACGTTGCTGTATGTAGTTCGCCTGCCATAAGGCGAGCTGCGACCCACGTGAACCGATCACGAGCATTTAAGATCTACCACCCAATTTGAAGATTCGTTTGATCTGGTCGAGCGCGGCTTGGTCGTTCTCCGCCGCGGAGCGGCGAAGTTCGGCGATGGCGCCGTGCGCAATCTTGTTTACCAGTCCGCGCGTAATGGCCTCGAGCGCATCTTCCTGCTGAGGCGACAGCGTACCCAGTTTGGTGCGTTGGCGCTCCACTTCGAAGGCACGGTACTCTTCAAGCTGACCCTGCAGCGCCACAATCCACGGCGCGGCGCCGCGGCTCTTCAGCCGCAAGTCAAGCTTCTCCACCTCTTCTTCAACGATCCGCTGCGCATCCTGCGCGGCGCTTTGGCGGGCGACCAGGTTTCGGTCCACCACCTGCTGCAGGTCGTCAATATCGTAGAGGAAGACGTTGTCGATGCCGTTCACCGCCGGTTCAATGTTGCGCGGCACCGCGATATCGATCAGGAACATCGGCTTTTGGCGGCGGGCGGCAATCACCTGCCGCATGAGTGCCTCGGTGATGACAAAGCTGGTGGCGCCAGTGGAGGCGATGACGATGTCCATCGCCGGTAGAGACTTTTCCAGCGTCATCCAGTCAAGCACCGAGCCGCCGAACTCGTTGGCCAGTTCAAAAGCGCGGCCCGGGGTCCGATTGGCGACATAGATTTCGGCTGTGCCCGAACGCCGGAGGTGTTTGGCCGTCAGTGCGGACATCTTTCCCGCGCCGAGCAGCAGAACTTTCTTGCCCTTGAGATCGCCGAAGATTTCGCGCGCCAGTTCCACCGCCGCGTACGAAACGGACACCGCGCTTTCGCCAATATCGGTTTCGCTACGAACGCGTTTGGCGACAGAAAAGGCGCGGGTCAGGATGGGGTCGAGAAACGGACCGAGGGCGTGGAGTTCCTTGGCGCGGGAATACGCATCCTTCAGTTGGCCCAGAATCTGCGGCTCTCCGACCACCAGCGAATCGAGTGACGCGGCCACGCGAAAGAGATGGCGCACGGCGTCGGCGCCCTGGTGGATATAGACGTGCGACCGCAAATCGTTGTCGCGTCCATCAATTCCAAACAAGGACGGCGTGATGTCGGTGGGGTCCTGCGAGTCCTCAAGTGCCAGGGCCAGTTCCACGCGGTTGCAGGTGGAAAGGATCAGCCCTTCGTGGACGCCCGGCATGTTCCGCAGCGCGCGCAATCGTTCGGGCAAGGCGGCATCAGAAACGGCGGCCCGCTCGCGGACTTCTACCGGAGCGGTTTTGTGATTCAGTCCGGTGATCGCAAACTTCATTGGGCGAACACCGTCGACCGGATCCCGACATGTGCCGCCCAGGTGACGGCAAAGAGTGTCAGCACCGAGAGCGTTACCAGCGCCGCGCGACGTCCGCGCCAGCCGGACACTGTCCGCAGATAGATCAGGGCGAGATAGACGAACCAGGTGAGCATCGAAATCATGATGGTGGGATCGCTGATCCATCGCGTTCCCGTTTCGATAAAGGCCCAAATGACGATCACCACCACGCCGAGGGTGGTAAAGACGAAACCCAGATTCATGGTCCGGGCGAGCAGGGCATCAAGAGTCATCAAGGCGGGCAGGGAAGGCGCTCCGAACGGGCCGCCCACCAGCTTCTTCGCCTTCAACTGCCTCTCCTGTACGAGGTAGAAGACGGAGGCGCCGCCCGCAATCAGCAAGGAGGCATAGCCCGCGATCACCAGCATGACGTGAACCACCAGCCACGCATTGCGCATCCGGACGTCTGCCCACCCGCCAACCGGGGTACCCAAGGCGCCCACGAGGGCCATACCGAAAACCAGGGGGAAGAGAAAGAGTCCGAGCGAGGAAAAAGCGTAGCGAAACTGGGCACTCACAAACAGCACGCCCAGCAGAAAACCGCAGAGCGAGATGGTTTCGAAGAAATTGTCAGCCGGAAAATGGCCGACCGCGAAGGATCGATCCACCAGCGAGACGAAATGGAAGATCAATCCGAGGGTAAAGGCCCGCAAGGCCGTGGGGAAGAAGGACTGTTCGCGCCTTAGGATCGTTGTCAAGCTCGAGATCAGGCCGGCCGAATAGAGCACGACCGCGATCCGGAGCCAAAAAATAGACATCTCGAGCATGAACTGATTTCAGTATAACGGCTTAGCGAGAATAGAGGCATGTTGCAGGAACTGACCGGAAAACGAGCGATGGTGACAGGTGGAAGCGGCGGAATCGGCCTGGCGGTTGGCCGCCGGCTGGTGGCGGCCGGGGTGCAGGTGGCTTTTTGCGGTCGTACGCCGGCCCATGTGCGGGAAGCGGAGAGCATCCTAGGCGGGGATAAAGTCTGGGGCAGTGTGGTCGATTTAAGGGATACCAACGCGATTGCCGCCTGGTTTGCCGAGTCGCGAGCCCGTTGGGCTGGCCTGGACATCCTGGTCAACAGTGCCGGCGTGGGAATCTTCGGAAGTGTCGGGGCGCTCAGTCTGGATGACTGGCGATTGACGCTCGAGACGAATCTCACCGCTGCGTTCGCGTGCTGCCGCGAGGCGGTGCCCATGATGCCGGACGGTGGCATGGTGGTGAATATCGGCAGTTTGGCTTCGCGGAACGCCTTTGCGGGCGGCGCGGCTTATAACGCATCAAAGTTCGGCCTTTTGGGGTTGAGCGAGGCGTTTCTGCTGGATTATCGCGCGCAGGATATCCGGGTGTCCACGGTGCTTCCCGGCAGTGTGGATACGGCGTTCAGTCCGCGCTCACAGGGCGGCGACACGAGTTGGAAGCTTGCCGCGGAAGATGTGGCTGAAGTGGTGATGACGATTTTGCGGATGCCCGACCGGGCGTTGGTGAGTTGTGTGGAGATGCGGCCTTCGCGGACGGCTCCTAAGTAAGGAAAAGTCGGCTGGCTGAGCTTTTGTTTTTGGCGCCTCCGCCGATAGAGCAAGAGTGCTTAGGTTTGGGTCGAAGAATGTGGCGGTACTAAAGTCGGAACCCGCAGCCGACGAAGGAAAGAGGCGAGAGGTGACAGGACGGAAAACTATGTCGAACCTGAGAATGAATCAAGTCCTGGATCCCAACCGGACCGGCCGCGAGGCGGCGGACCTCGACCGGAACCTGCGGAATCTGATCGTCGGACAAGACGAGGCGATCCAGCAGATCGTCAATATCTATCAGATGCACCTCACCGGGATGAGCGCTCCTGGTCGGCCTGTCGGCAATTTTCTTTTCCTGGGTCCCACGGGCTCCGGTAAGACGCGTATCGTCGAGGCGACAGCCGAGAGCCTCGTCAAGAATTCGAAGTCGGTGATCAAGATCGATTGCGCGGAATTTCAGCACAGCCACGAAATTGCCAAACTGATCGGTTCGCCCCCCGGTTACCTCGGTCACCGTGAGACGCATCCGCTCCTCAGCCAGGAAGTGCTCAATCAGCACCACACCGATACGGTAAAGATCAGTTTCATTCTGTTTGACGAAATCGAGAAAGCTTCCGACGCTCTCTGGAACCTCCTGCTGGGCATCCTGGACAAGGCGACTCTGACCTTGGGCGACAACCGGAAGGTAGACTTTTCCCGCGCCATGATCTTCATGACGTCAAATCTTGGCGTCACAGAGATGAATAATCTCGTGGCTCCAAAGTTGGGATTCGCTCCGCTGGCCGCGCATGCGGCACCGGCGGGCGATGCCACGAAAATGAACGAGAAGGTTGCCAAGACCGGCGTCGATGCCGCGCGGCGCAAGTTCACGCCGGAATTCATCAACCGCCTCGATAAGATCGTCGTGTTTAAGGCCCTCGGCAGCGATCAACTGGAACGCATTCTCGACATCGAGCTCAGCTTTGTGCAGCAGCGCGTGTTTCTGTCGAATCCCGATCGCGCATTTGTCTTCGTGGCGACGCACGCCGCCAAAAATTTCCTTCTGGGCGAAGGCACTGACCTTCGCTACGGCGCCCGCCATCTGAAGCGGTCCATTGAGCGCTGCCTGGTGCAGCCGCTCTCGAACCTGATTGCGACCGAACAGATCCGTGGTGGAGACTATATTCGCGTGGATTGCGCGGAAAACGGTCCGTCTTTGGTTTTCTCGAAAGAGGCCGAAGGGTTACCGATCAACGCCATGGTGGAACTGGTGGATCATCAGATCCCGAACGGCCTGTCCGCTCTGGCGAATGCGGTTGGATTCGAAAGTAGCCGGACCGTTTCGGCGCGATCGAGCCGCCGCGGTTAACGGGATTCGAACTAATTGCCGCCCTTGAGGCATTCCGCAATTTCAGATTCGGGAATGGTTCCGGCCTTGATGATCTTCCAATATGGTTCGGTAATGTCTACGGTCGTGGCGCCCTCACCGATCGAGTATCCGCCGTCCAGAACGAGACTGATTTGACCGTCCATCATGCCAAAAACTTCGATGCCCGAACGGCAGGTGGGGGCGCCGGAGATGTTGGCGCTGGTCGCGATCAGCGGTTGAGCCAAAGCTTCCAGCAACCGCCCGGCAACAATGGACTTCGACTGGCGCAAGGCCAGCCGTCCGGTATTGCCCGTCACCCGCAACGGCACACGGGAGGCGGCCGGCACGATCATCGTCAGTGGGCCCGGCCAGAACCTTCTCGCCAGCAACTGAAACCGAGTAGTGATCTCAGACGTGAGGTCCTCGGCCATCAGCAGGTCGCTCACCAACAAGGGCAGGGAACGCGCAGGCTCACGCCCTTTGGCCTGGAAAACTTTGCCTACCGCAGCCAAGTTATAGGGGTCGGCGACGATCGTGTAGAGGGCATCGGTGGGGATAGCAACCACTCCGCCGGTTCGAATAACGGACGCCGCCCGGTCAATCGCTTCACGGGAGGGGTCGTCCTGTTTGATTTCAATTAGATCCGTTGACACGCTGGTACTGTTAGGACGCAAATTCTAGGATTTCCCAGTCTACCGCACTGCGGGTGCAACACCAGCAGCCTGTACAATCGAAAGAAGGCCTCTATGCACATTCGCGACATTCTTGCTCAGGACCACACTACACTTTCGTTCGAATTCTTCCCCCCGAAGGGCGAAGCTGATGCGAACGTGTTGTTTGAGAACATCACTCATCTCGAAGAGTTGCAGCCGTCGTTTGTGTCGGTTACCTATGGCGCCGGTGGCTCTACCCGCCAACTCACTCACGATCTTGTCGCCCGCATCAAACAGACGACCACCCTGGCCCCGGTTCCGCACTTAACCTGTGTCTGCCACAAGGCCGAAGAAGTCGACGAGATTCTGGCCAATTACGCGAAGATTGGTGTTTCGACGATTCTGGCGTTGGGCGGTGACCCGCCTCGTAATCTTCCCGGCTACCGGCGCGAAGACGACAGTTTTCAGCACGCCGCTGACTTGGTCCGCTTTATTCGCCAGTTCAACGAAAGCGGGCGTCATCCGGATCCGCGTGGCTTTGGAATCGGCGTGGCGGGCTTTCCGGAAGGCCACCCGGGCACCCCGAATCGTTTGCTCGAGATTGAGCGCCTCAAGGCTAAAGTCGATGAGGGTGCCGACTACATCGTGACTCAGCTTTTCTTCGACAACCGCGACTTCTACGACTTCCGTGAGCGCTGCGAGTTGGCTGGGATCCGAATTCCGATCATCGCCGGCATCATGCCGGTTTCCACCGCTACGGGCTTGAAGCGCATGGCCGAACTGGCGCTCGGCGCACGGTTTCCCGCCGCGCTTCTCCGCGCCGTTCAGCGCTGCGAAGGAGACACCGAAGCCGTCAAGCGCGTCGGCATTCATTGGGCGACGGAGCAGTGCCGCGATCTGCTGGACCACAATGTAGCCGGCATTCACTTCTACACCTTGAACAAGTCCGATGCGACCCGCCAGATCTACCAAAGCCTAGGTCTGCGCGATAGCCTGGCCGTCCGCCGGCGGTAAACACTCGCCGGACCTTGCTGAAATCTTCGCCCTAGCCAAGATAAGATGAGGGGGAATGAAGATTTTGCTGGCGCTGGCGGGGCTGACCCTGGCGCTTCTCCCTCTCCGCGCACAGAGCATTGGAATTGGCATCAAGGCCGGTGTCCCTCTCACCGATGTCCTCAAGCCGGGGGCCCTTACCCGGCCCCGGGTGGATACGTCCCGTCTTGCGATTGGCCCGGTACTGGATCTCCGCCTCCCCTTCGGCCTTGGTCTTGAGGCTGGAGCGCTCTATAAGCGCTTCAATCAGACGGGCCAAACCGGTCCAAACGGCCTCACCGTGATCGATCAGGGCGGCAAGAGCTGGGAGTTCCCGATTCTCGCCAAGGTCCGGTTACCCGGCGTTCTGGTCCGCCCCTACGTCGAGGGCGGCTTTAGCTACAACCGCCTCTCGGATATCGTGAAGCCGTTCGAAACGGCGATCAGCAATCCCAAAGATCTGATCGCTTCCATTGGGCGCCCCGGCTTTGTCATGGGCACCGGACTCGAGATCGGCTCCGGGAAGTTGCGGCTGGTCCCAGGTCTGCGCTGGACCCGCTACAGCGACCGCTCTTTTATCCCCTCCGTCAATTCCATCGATTTCCTTGTTGGACTCATGTTTTAAATGCCTCAAATTCTTCCCTCTCTTCTCGCGGCCGACTTCGGCCACCTGGCGGACCAGATTGCCCAGGTGGAGGCAGGTGGCGCGACCATTTTGCATCTCGATGTCATGGACGGCCACTTCGTCCCCAATCTCAGCTTCGGTCTGCCGGTCATCAGCGCCGTGCGCAAAGCCTCTCGCTCTCTGCTCGACGTCCACCTGATGATTACCGACCCTGACCGCTACCTCGGCGCCTTCCGAGATGCCGGTGCCGACCACATCCTGGTGCATCAGGAAGCCTGCCCCCACCTCGACCGGACCCTGAACGAAATTCGTCGTCTCGGTGCCAAGCCCGGAGTCGTGCTAAATCCTGCCACCCCTCTCGGAACGATCGAACACGTCCTCGAAGTGGCCGATATCGTGCTCCTGATGAGTGTGAACCCCGGCTTTGGCGGTCAACAATTTATCCCTTACGTCCTGGATAAGGTGAAATCGCTAAAGCAGGTTAGAGTGAACAAAGGACTGGACTTTACGATAGAGATCGATGGCGGAATCAGCACCGGAAATGTGGCCTCGGTCGTGCAAGCTGGTGTCGACTGGCTTGTAGCCGGTTCGAGCGTCTTCGGGAGTGCCGATCCCACCGCAACTGTGCGGAAGATGCAACAGTTGGCTGCCCAGTCCGGCGATCAATTGCTCGCCTAAAGCGAGCGCAAACCGCAATCGACCATGTAGAATTAAGAGGTTGAATAACATGCGCCAAATCGCCATCATGCGCCAGAGCCTGGTTCTGGTCTTCCTTTGCCTTGCGCTGCTCTCGGGCTGCCGCAAGAGGAAGTACGAGAACCCGATCACGAAGGACACGCAGCAGCCGGATAAGGTGCTCTTCGATAAGTCGGTCGCCGACATCGAGCGTGGCCGGTACGAAGTGGCCCGGTTGACGCTCCAAACGCTCATCAACACCTACGACACCAGCGAGTACCTGGCTAAGGCGAAACTAGCGATCGCCGATAGCTGGTTCCGCGAGGGTGGTTCGAACGGCCTGGCTCAAGCCGAAGCCGAGTACAAAGACTTCATCCTGTTCTATCCCACCATGGAAGAGTCAGCGGAGAGCCAGGAAAAGATCTGCATGATCCACTACAAGCAGATGGAAAAGCCTGACCGCGACAACAACCAGGCCCAGCGTGCGGAAGAAGAGTGCCGCCAGGTCTTGCAGCAGTTTCCGAATTCCAAATTCGCTCCTCGCGTGGCGCAGTTGCTGCGGAATATTCAGGAGGCAATCGCTGAAGGCGAGTTCCGCGTCGGTTCCTTCTATCACAAGAAGGGTAGCTTCCCGGCTGCGGCCAATCGTCTGCAGACGCTCACCGATCATTACCCGATTTACAGCCAGGCCGACGAAGCTCTCTGGCAACTCGGCGACGCTTACGGGAAAATGGGCGCCCGCTTCCGCGAACGGGCCGGGCAGGCTTACTCCCGCATTGTGAAGGACTATCCCCTGAGCGCGCACGCCGAGGACGCAAAGAACATTCTGAAGCAAATGGAGATGCCCGTACCGGAAGCAAACCCGGCGGCGGCGGCTCGTATGAAGTACGAACTGGAGAATCGCACCAAGCCGGGTCTGATGGATAAGGGTTTGGGCTTTATGCGGCGCGGTCCGGATGGCCGGATGGCGGCCAAGAGCGGCGACCCGGCCATGACACCCATGCGTCCCGCGATCCCGGTGAGTGTTCCGGTAGCTGCGCCTTCCGTCGGGGGCACCACCGACGTTACGGTACAGCAGGTAGGCAATTCCACTGCGCTCGACACGAATCCTGATGCCCGTCAGAACCAGCCAGCCGCACCTGGCACGGCTTCGCCCGAGGCGGCCGCACCTGCGGCTGAAAGCGCGGTTGCACCTGCCCCCGGCGCCACCCCAGCGGCGGCCGCCGGCAATGAGCCCCTGCCGGCTAACCGGCAAGCTCCCCCGTCCAAGAAGAAGAAAGCGGCTAAGCCGCCCAAGGCTCCAAAGAAGAACTAACTATGGCGCGAGTCCTCCTAGCCGACGACAGCCCGCACGCCCAACGCATGGGGGAACGTATCCTTCGTGAGGGTGGCCACGAAGTGACGGCCGTGATGGACGGCGAACGGGCGCTCATGCGGCTCGCGGAGGTGGATCCGGACATCGTCCTGGTCGACGCCTTTCTGCCTTACCGCGACGGCTATGAACTATGCGATTTCATTAAGTCGCATCCCCGCTTTCGGCATGTTCGCGTCGTTTTGACGGCCGGTCTGCTTGAGCCGCTCGATGAGCACCGCGCGCGGCAAGTAAGTTGCGACGCCATCTTGAAGAAGCCGTTCGAGGCTTCGGTGGTGGTGGAAACCTTACGTCCGTTGTTTGACCGCGTCCGGCGCGACCGTGAGGCGTTCGGCCTGGTGCCCAGCGTGAGACTGACGCCTGAAGTTGAGTCCCTACTCGGCGGAGCCGACCGGGACGACAACCACGGCGACTTCGTTGACGATGATCTCGAGCCGACGCTCGATACCGTGATTCCGGCGAGTCCATCCGTTCCGTGGCTGGCCCCGGTTACGATTCTTCCCATCTCGGCTCCCACCGGCATGTCATCCGGAGCGGCGGCCGCACCGGCTCCGATGCCGCCTGCTTTTCAACCTGTTCCCGCGGCGGTCCCCATGATGCCGCCAGTGCCCCTGGTGACGGTCCGTGACAATCCGCCCGCGGTAGTGCCGGATCCCGAGATGGTCCGGGCGGCCGTGACACTCGCTCTCGACACGGCAATGCCCGTCCTTATCGAGGAACTCACCAGGCGGGTCCTCGCCGCACTCCATCCCCAAGAAGATCGCAAAGTAAACCATGGCTGACAATAGTTTCGACGTAGTTTCGAAGGTAGAGATTCCCGAGGTGGTCAACGCCATCCAACAGGCGCAGAAAGAAATCCTGACGCGCTATGACCTGAAGGACTCAAAGTCCACCATCGAACTGAACGAGAAGGACCTCAAGATCCTCCTGGCCAGCGGCGATGACTTCAAGATTAAGGCCGTCATCGACATTCTCCAGAGCAAACTGGTGAAGCGCGGCGTGCCGATCAAGAATCTGGAATTCGGCAAAGTGGAATCGGCGGCCGGCTCTTCGGTTCGCCAGGAAGTGAAGCTGGTCCAAGGCATTCCCATCGAAAAGGCCAAGGACATCGTCCGGGCCATCAAGGACAGCAAGAAGAAGGCGCAGGCCGCGATCCAGGGTGACCTGGTAC
>JALHNI010000130.1 GCA_022843605.1 Bryobacter sp. | reverse complement strand
AGGATCTGCTCTTCACTAAACCGACTCTTCTTCACCTTCTCCTCCCTTTCCGGCCTCTCCGCCTCTTGGGATTTCCAGTTTAGTTTGGTTCAGTTTCTCCGGTACAGGTCAAAGGTGCTGATTCGTCTAAGGGACGGAATGAAATCGTTTCCACAACCGGGTGCGGTCCGCATCTATGAGAAAAGCCTTCTGCAACGATTCCAAGCGGCCGCTCATCACTACTTACAGTACACACCACCCCTTGAGAGTACCGTTGACTGGCTCTGCCTAATGCAACACCACGGCGCTCCAACAAGGCTTCTTGATTGGACCCGATCGCCATACGTCGCCCTCTATTTTGCACTGGCTGACGCATCTGATGCTCCTGCAGTTTTGTGGGCGTGCGACTCCAATTGGATTGATACAGAATCAAGAGAGAGTGGCAGGGGTACGGAACTGTTTCGACAGTCGTCCGATATTAGGGACGCATTGGACGTGGCATTGCTGGAAGACACTAACCATCAACCCTTCATCGTCCACGCACGACCACGACGACTCAATCAGAGAATGCTAGTCCAACAAGGAGTGATGCTCTGCAAGGTAGGTCATTCAGAGTCCTTCGCAAGCGCCCTCATCAATATGGTACTAAGGGTAGCGCCTAAAATCCCTTGTTTTCTCTACCCCGGTATTAGGCGGATAGTAATTGATGTCAGAAGGCGGCCACTCCTGATCGAAGAGTTGCGCCGAATGAATGTAACAGCCGCCTCGCTATTTCCTGGAATCGATGGTTTTGCAAGGTCCCTCCGTTTCGATCTGGAGGGGTTGAGACACGAAGGTATGACGGACGACCTTTTTTCTGACTGATGGCCGTTCTCGGATTTTCTTCAGCCTCATCAGCGGTTCCGACAATTGAGCTTCACCCTCCTTAAATAATCATGTGCCCTATCTGCCTCAACGTCCCTGCCGTCAGCCGTCGCATTTGGTGCCGGTCATTCGAGAAGGGGAGATAGGCCAGCGAATAAAAATATGGTGCCAAAGCCGTTCGCACACCATTTCCCTCCGTCCTGCTGGCAAGGTGTAGAACCAGATGATGTCACGGGGAGCGCGCGGCGGTACGAAAGGTGCCCGCCTGGCGCCCTCCCCCTCACTTTCTTGCAAAATAAATGAGAGGGAAAGTTAGGCCGTGCTTGGCACCCCCTGAGGGGGCGTCTCGCGTTTCTCCCACATTCTTGCGAAGCCACGTTGCTATCCTGTGGGAGTGCACCGGCCGCTCCGCCCGCCACCCATGGATTTTGCGGCAGCCCGGTTCGCCGACTCCCTTGGTGCCGCCGGGAGACGACGCGCGTCAGTTTCCGAAGACGGGGCGGTGACGGCCTATCGCTTAATCGATGGCTCCGGTGACGGTGTTCCCGGCGTCTATCTCGATCGCTACGGGCCTGCCGCGGTGCTGAATGTGCACGAAGACGCCCGCCTCTCACAGTCCTGGGTCACCGGGGCTGCGCGGTTAACGCTCGATCAACTGGCGCAGGCAGGGCTCGAGGCGGTTTACGTCAAAGCGTTCGCCCGGGACCGGAGCCGCCTGGGTGGTCGGGCGCCCGACGAGTTGCGGGCGGCCGTCCCTCGCGCCGGTCGCGCGCAACCGGAATCGCTGGTGGTGCGGGAATACGGGTCCCGCTTTGAGGTGCGCCTTTACGACGGGCTCTCCACCGGCCTGTTCCTCGACCACCGCGAGCACCGCCGCGCCTTATCGCAGCGAGGGCTCCTGCGGGTGCTGAATCTGTTCGCCTATACCTGCGCTTTCGCCGTACCGCTGGCCGCGGCGGGTGCGCAGGTGACCAACGTGGACGTCTCGGCCCGTTACCTGGAATGGGGGAAACGCAATCTCGCACTCAACGGCCTGGACGCCTCCGTCGATTCCCGGCAGGGCGATTCCCGGCGAGGCGCCCGCTTCTTCCGCATGGATGCGTTCGCCTATCTGGCCTACGCCGAGCGGCATCCCGAAGAGAGGTTCGATCTCGTGATTCTCGACCCTCCCACGTTCGCCGTCGGCGACCGCCGCCGGGGAGTGAAGCCGTGGAAGGCTCTGGCTGACTACCCGGCACTGGTGCGGGCCGCGTTGCGGGTATTGGCGCCCGGCGGCTCGGTATTTGCCGCGTCGAACACGCGGGAGCTGGCCGCCCCGGGCGTGCTGGCGCGCCTGGTGACCGAAGCCCTCGGGTATTCCCCGGCCTGGCAGACTCTGCCGCCGTGGCCGGCAGACGTCCGCGAGTCCGGTCGCGTGGCGGCAGTGCTGTTCATTCCCTGAGGGCTGGACCGGGCAACGGTGCCTCGATGGGTGGAGAGGTTTCGCGTGGATTTCGGAAGAACTTCGCTCAGAGATACAACTGCTTGGGCCAGTCGGCGACCGGCAGTTTGCGGCGTAGGGCGATGCGTGTCCACTCGGTCCAGGCCAAGAGCCACAGGCAGGAGATCAGCAACCAGGACGACTTGAGATCGAAAGCGACCAGGAACACCGCGAGCAGGGTTGCCCACTTCACCCAGCGAAAGATGCGTGCGCGAGCCGGGGTGTAGATCGGCAGAAAAGTCGCGCCGAGGAGGAGGGCCATCGCCGCCCCACCGGCGAGCGGGACTTGCGCGACCGCCGTCTTGCCGGCCAACAGAAGCGCCACGCCCGTGCACAGCACGGCCAGCGGCACGGCCAGCAGCAGCCACCTTCGGGAACAGAGGGTCCGCGCCTCCCAATTGCCTTCGCGGAGCGCCCGGGCTTCGGAGCAGGTCAACATCACCCTGCGATACTCCCGGTTGGCGAGCTTCGGGTCGCCCAGCGCGGCGATGACGCGCAAGTCGGCTTCGGCGCTGGCCGCTCCGTCAGCGATCGCCGCCTCGTGCGCCGACCAGTAATGCTCCTCGATCTCCGTGCGCACCTGGGCGGCCGCATCTTTGGATAGGTGCCGCGTGGCCTGCTTCAACCAACTGTCCAATCGCGTCATGGCGTTATGCCTCCCCTAAAATCACCGTCACGGCGCGTGAAAGCTGGCGCCACTCAGCACGATCCCTGGCCAACGTCGCGCGTCCCGTCTTCGTGATGCGATAGCAGCGACGCGCCCGTCCCGTCTCGTTGCTTTCGTAGGACTCCACCAGTCCCTCGTTCTCGAGCTTGTGCAGCGCGGGATAGAGCGTGCCTTCTTTGAAATCCAACACGCCCTCGGAGCGTTCTTTGATACTCTGCGCGATGCGGTAGCCATGCGTCGGCTCCCGCACCAGGGCTTCGAGAATCAAAGTTGGGAGCGTCCCCTTGAAGTTCATTGGTTACCTCGGAATCCTATGCATAGGATATGAGAAGTCTTCCTGCCTGTCAAGCGAGACGCTCGTAAACACCGGCCCGTCTACTTGAGGACGAGAGTCTGTGGGCAGGAGACCTAGCGACCACGACGAGGAGGCGACCTACCGCAATCTGATTTCGCGCAGGTCGGCCGGCCTGGCACTCGAACATGGGAGTTTTTCTCGACAATCTGTCGAAATCTCGCGTCGCCGTTCGTCGTGATCGTGAAGGCTGGGCAATGCCCGGCTGAAGACCATTTCAGGAGACGACATGCCGCAATATCTGTTGGCGACTTACCTACCCGACGACTATGACCCGTCGGTGGAAACCGAAGCGACGATCGAGGGAATTCACGCGCTCAACAAGGAAATGATCGCCGCCGGCGTAAGGAAGTTCGCTTGCGGCCTGAGCCCGAAGGCAACGACCCTCCAGGCGCAGTCCAATGGAGAGGTGCTTGTCATGGACGGGCCCTACCTGGAGACCAAGGAGTTCCTGGGCGGTTTGGCGATCCTGGAAACCGAGGACCTGGCGGAGGCGCTGGCATGGGCTCGCAAGGGTGCCAAGATGTCCCGTGCCAGGGTGGAGGTGCGAGAGATCTTCTTTCGGCCCGCCCCCGTACAGGATTGAAGCGGCGAAGCAGCACGGCAACGAAGAGGAGCGACCTGCGCACCTCGACATCGTCAGGGCGCTTGCTGCTGGCGAGGACGTTCCTTCGGGGAGGCTTCGGCGCCGGGCGGTTCTCGGAACGGCTCTACCGCAATCCGCACGTAGCTCACTTCCAGCACGTCCAGGTACTCTGTACCGCCCGGAGCCTGCAGAACGACCTGATCGCCCTCAGCCGACTTCATCAGCGCGCGCCCCAGTGGCGACACCCAACTGAAGTGATTGCGGTTGAGATCCACCTCGTCGGTGCCCACGATGCTCACCACTCGCTCCGCTCCCGTGGCATCGGCGTAGCGCACCGTTGCGCCAAAAAACGCCCGCGCCGCGGCTTGCCCCGCCCTGGGAGCTTCCGGGTCTACGACTTCCGCGGCTTCGATTCGCTTCGCGAGAAAGCGAATCCGCCCATCGATCTGCCGCAGACGCCGCTTGCCGTATTGATAGTCGGCATTTTCACTGCGATCGCCGTTGCTGGCCGCCCACGCCACCACGTCCGTCACGGCGGGGCGTTCCCGGGTGACCAGAAACCGGTGCTCCTCTTTCAGGCGCTGCAGCCCGCCCGGCGTGATGTAGTTCTTGCCTCGCGGTCCGGGTTCATCGTCCTTTGGCTTTCTTGTAAACCCTTTTCGCATCTCCCATCCTTCGTGCGCGAATCCAGTTCGTGCGGCAACAGCGGCTCCAACCGATTTTTCCACGTCTTCCCGCCCCTTCGCGACGCTCTCTCCGCGACACGTTTCCACAGACGTTTGGCACTCGACTGCTTTCCTCCGGCAGATTTCACTTCCAGCCTTCGAAAAAGTAAGACGGTATGATCGATTGGGCCGGGTTCCTGCGCCCGTGTTCGTAAGGACTTGCTGAGTACCAGACACAGAAGCCGCCCTCTCGTCACGAGGCGGCGCGGACGTGTTCGGGAAAGGCGCGCGTGCCACACTATGCCGTTAGTCGTCGACAATCTTCGCCTTGACCATCGCGTCACCGTGCTTCAGGACTTCACCGATACCGCGGGCACCGCCATGCGCGCCGGGCAGAGCGGCATCCTGCGCGGGCTCTCCTACGATCAACTCCGCGGCATCATTCAGATCGAGATTGAACTCGAGACCGGCCGGGTGACCGTGGTAAGCCCAAGCACGGTGAAAACGGGTCCACGCAATGGCCACATGAAGGAGTACTTTGAGCTGGGGGACTACGTGCCCGTCCCCGGCACCGAAACTGCCGTCCACGACCCCGGTGCGCGGAAAATGATGGTGCGCAAGCCCATTGGTTCGAACGTAAACGCCACCGCCGCGGACTACGATGGTCCTGACCGTCTGGAAGACGTGGAGCGCGAGATGCTGAACGGCTATCGCCACATTGGTATCGGCGTCTCCCTCGCGGAGATGTATGCCGCGCGCATGAGCATGTTCCAACTCGCCGGCCACCAACCGCGCGCCGTGGCGGCCTTCAAGCTGGCCATCGAATGGATGAATACCTACGCCGGCTGGGCCACCAGCGGCGGCGAGGCTGCGGCCCTCTGCCGTGAGCGCGACCAGTTTCACGCCTCGCTCGTGCGCCAGTTCGGGTATGACCCGACCGAGCCCGCTGCTGAAGCCGCTGCCGCTGCCGTTGCGCCGAATCAGGATGATTCAGGCGGCTGGGAGGACACCGAGCCTGGTCTGGATGGGCCTGACCGGTTGGAGGACTGGGAGCGCGAGATGCGCCGCCGCATCGACCATATCGGCGTCGCCGCCTCCATCGCCGAAAAGTACGCCGGTCGCATGCGTCAGTTTCAACGCGCAGGCAACGAGCCACGTGCCGCCGCGGCCTTTAAGCTGGCCGTCGAATGGATGGCCACCTATGCGGGTTGGGCCACCAGCGGTGGGGAAGGTGCGGCGCTCTCTTATGAGCGCGACCAGTTCCGCGCTGCGCTCGTCCGCGAACTCGGCTACGATCCGACTCAGGAGAAGCCCTAGCGCCTTCCTATGAGATTCATCATCCCGATCGCCGCGATGCTTTGTTCGGTGGTGGCCACCCTGACCGCCATCGTCTTTTGTCTGGGGATGGGCGCCAACTCCTCGGAAGCCGAGATCCGGCAGCTGAAGCTCTGGATGGCTGGCTTGTCTCTCCTGGGTGCCTGCGGCGTGGCTGCCGGTATCTTCCTGTTGCGCGCGGGGCAGTTCAACGCGGCGGCGGGCGCAGCCATTACTCCAACCATCATCGTGGGAATCGTGTTCATCGTCGCCCTACTCAAATGAAACTCCGCCGCCGGCTTCGTGGGCCTCGTCATCCTGGCGAACGCCGCCCGGGCCGTGCTCAATCAGCCCGCCCATGGCCCTTTGTTTATCCTGCTCCCCGTCACCGGCATCACTCTGCTGCTCGCGGCAATCATCTTCCCGAACCGCCAACCGCTGCTGCACGGGGCCGCCGTCGCCGCCGTAGGTTTGGCGGGGTTTTTCGGCTGGCAAACGATCGACGAAGGGGCAGGCGTCTGGGCCGCGTGGCGCGCTCGGCCGCATGGTTTGTCTACTACTACCTCGCCGCGTGGCGCGCTCGGCCGGAAGTGTGATTCTCGCCACTATGTCAATCTGCCGCGACAAGGTAAGCAGCGTTTTCTGAACTCCGCTCTCGACCGCGCCTGTCGTCCTTCCGCAGGTCGCACCCCTCGATTCGCGATCATCACGAATTTAGAGTCAACTAAGCGGCCCGAGCCGCGTAAGAAAGGCTCCCGAAGCAGCGACATGAAGGGCCGAAGCGGGTGCGGGCAGCAGCTTGGCGATCCAATGCCTTGTGCGGACGGCGCCTCGCCGGGACTGGGCACCACCACGTTTGGCTCGTGAGCAGCCGCCGTCAGGCAAGCGGGTCAAGCAGGGCGGTCCTTACATTCGCTTGAAACAAATAGGCCTGTGGCAGGTCTTCCAGTCATGAGTGGATCGCGGCTCTTCGAAACAAGAGGAGCCCGCGATCCAAACCCAGACGGGCAACGAGAGGATTTCATGCTTTCCAAAACTTTGCGGTTTCCCGCAGGCCGCTATTTCTACTTTGTACATCTGATGCTCGCCATGATGTTCGCGGGTCAGACGGTCAGCGCGCAAGACGAAACAACACTCACGGGGGTCGTGATGTCTTCGTCCCGATCCACCGTCACGGTGCGGGCGACCGACGGCCGGTACCAGCTATTTACTTTTGAAAGTGACGCCCGGAGGCCCGCCAGCCTTCCCGCAGGCACGCGCGTACGAGTTACCTCAACGGCGGGTGAAGAGAGAGCGGTTCGCCGGGCCAGCGAAGTGATCGTTCTTCCTGCGGAGGCAGGTGCGAATGATGCCGCTACGGGAGTTGTCCCTGCCGAAGTGCGGCGATTAGAACGCGAGATTGAACGCCAAGCGCGCCGCTATAACGTGGGAGTGCGGGCCGGCGTCGGGCTTGACCCGGAACTGATCCTGGTCGGCGTCCATGCGCAGGTAGGCCCGTTTTTCGGCAACGACATCTACTTCCGGCCCAATGTGGAATTTGCCTTCGGCGAGGTAACTGCCCTCTTCGCGGTCAACCCGGAAGTGGTCTACCGCCTTCCGGTCTCAGCCCGGGACGGGCGTTGGGCCGCGTATGTCGGCGCGGGTCCGGGATTCAACTTCGTGCACCAAAACTTCAAGCGCGACGGGGATGAGCCTGGAAAGAGGATCGACTTTGGTGAGTTTAAAAGCGATATCGGGCTAAACATACTCGGAGGGCTTCGCTACCGGAGCGGAATGTTTGTCGAGCTCAAGACCTCGGTGTATACGGAGGTTTCACCGACCCTGCGGCTCATCGTTGGCTACAACTTCTGAGGGTCGACTCGAGGATCGGTGGTCGTCCCAGGTCGGGCACCTTTCTACCAGCGCCATGGTAGAATTCTACCATGAGCCTGAACATCAAGAACGAAAAGGCACATTTTCTGGCGAAGCAGTTGTCCCAGCTCACCGGAGAGTCTCTCACCCAGGTAATCATCTCTTCGCTCGAGTTTCGTCTTCGGGCTGAACAAGGGAAGCGACGGCAGGGTAAAGCCGAGCGTATTCTCGATTTCGCCTCTCGCTTCGCTGCCGGAGTCGATCCCCAACTCCGTTCGACCGATCATGGCGCACTCCTCTACAGCGAGGATGGTCTGCCTCAGTGATTCTCGACACGTCGGCGCTCCTCGCAATCCTGCTCAACGAACCCGAGGCGCCAAGTTTTGCGAGTCGCATTGAGGACGCCTCCGAGGGTGTGCGAATGTCAGCCGCCAGCTATTTGGAAGCCTCCATCATTATCGACCGCTCTTCCGATGCTGTCCGCCGGGCCATGCTGGACACCTTCATCGCCGAATTTGAAATCTCCATCGAACCCGTCACGCCCGAGCAAGCAAAGATTGCCCGACAAGCATTCCGGGAATTTGGCAAGGGCAACCACCCCGCAGCTCTCAACTTCGGAGATTGCCTCACCTATGCCCTTGCTCAGGTGCGCCGCGAACCAGTGCTCTTCAAAGGTAACGACTTCTCTCGAACCGATCTACCGGCGGCCTAAGTTCAACCTCAGTCGACAACGAGGACCTTACCCACTCGTCGCCAGATGCGCCACCGTGTACGAACCCGCCGGCAGGCGGAACGTCATTGAGGCCCCTGCCCGCGGCGCATCCAGCTTCCGCGGCACCACCTGGTTGGGCTGGGCGAACGTATTCGCCGCCTTCATATCGCTACCAGTCAGCGTCTGGCAAGCCAGCACCCGTGACGGCACCGGCGATTGCCAGGTGATCGTGAGATCCCGCTCGGCGGCCGGATCGCGATTCAGCATGAACAACGCCACCTGCCCGTTCGCCGGGTCGTGCGTGGCGACCACGTCCAAAAACGGTACCTGCGCGTTGCGCGCGATATCGGGACGCAGGCCTTCCGCCCGGATCGGATAAGTCTCACACTCTACCTGCAGATCCAACACCCGGCCGTGCGCGTACTGCAGTCCCCAAGCGTATGGATAGTAGATCGTCTGCCGGATCGTCTTCTCCGCATTCGTCATCAACGGCGCGATTACGTTAACGATCTGCGCGATGCAGCCCAGCCGCACCCGGTCGGATTGCCGCAGCAGCGTATTGACGAAGCCGCCCACCACCAGCGCGTCCTCCAGGTTGTACTGTTCCTCCAGCAGATGCGGCGCCGCTTTGCGCTGGCCATCGGAATGCTCGCTGCCGCGCGCCCGGTACCAGACGTTCCATTCGTCAAACGATAGCCAGAGCCTCTTGGGCGACTTCTTTACGCCTTGCACGTAGTCGCACACGGCCGCGATCTCGTGAATCTGGCGCTCCATATCGAGGTTGGCCGCCAGGTAGCGCGGCAGACTGTTGCCGGTCATCGCCGGCGTGTTGCCGTAATAGTTGTGCAGCGAGATGGCATCCACCTGGTCGTAGCATTCCTCCAGCACCTCCCGGTCCCAGATCATGTAGTTGGGCATCGAAGTACCTGAGGACCCGCACGCAATCAGTTGCAGCCCGCGGTCGATCACCCGGAACTGCTGCGCCGCATCGCGCGCCTTGCGGCCGTACTCGCGCGCCGGCATGGTGCCGATCTGCCAGGGCCCGTCCATCTCGTTCCCCAGGCACCAATACTTCACGCCGTGCGGTTGCTCAAAGCCATGTGACCGTCGCAGATCGCTCCACTTGGTACCGCGGTCGAGATTGCAGTACTCGACATAAGCCACCTGCTCGGCCACGCTACTGGTCCCAAAGTTGCCGCCTAACAGGGGCTCGGTGCCCACCAGCTTCGCCCACTGGATGAACTCGTTGGTGCCGAACTGATTCGTCTCGAGCGAATTCCAGGCCCGCTCGAGCACGGTGGGCCGCTGGTTCTTCGGACCCACCCCGTCCAGCCAGTTGTAGCCCGAAACGAAGTTGCCGCCGGGGTACCGCATGATCGGCACCTTCATCCCCTTCACTTCCGCCAGCACATCTTTGCGGAAGCCATTCGAGTCGGCCAGCGGCGACTTCGGATCATACACGCCTTCATACACCGCGCGCCCCAGATGCTCGAGGAACGCACCCAGCACCCGGCGATCCATCTCGCCCTTGTGGCGCGCCTGGTTGATCACCGTCCGCGCAGTGCCGCGCGTTTGGCTATATCCCAAAGGCGTAAGCCAGGAACCGGCGGCGAGCGCAGCGCTCGACCCGGTCAACGTGCGGAGAAAGTCTCGACGGTCTGCTACCATTTCCATTCACCTCGGATGTCGAGTTAGTCTATCAACACCCTTGCACCATGCCATGAACATACATTCCGTCCGCCCACCCGATGATCCGCACCGGGTGAAGTCTGGACGGCGACGAACTCTCGGACCGTTACTCGGAGAGCAACCCTGCCTTGGTTACTGCCTCAGGATCTTCTCCATGGCCTTTCCCTTGGCCAGCTCATCCACCAGCTTGTCGAGGTAACGAATCTGCTGCATCAGTTTGTCCTCGATCTCTTCCACCCGATAGCCGCAGATCACGCCGGTGATTTTGGAGACATTCGGGTGCATCCGCGGTGCCTGAGCGAAGAAGGTCGCAAAGTCGACCTTGCTGTCAATCTGTTGTTGCAACGCCTGTTCATCGTAGCCCGTGAGCCAGTGGATGATCGCATGCACCTCGTCCTTAGTCCGGCCCTTCTTCTCCGCCTTGGCAATGTAGTGCGGGTAGACGCTCGCGAACGTCATTCTAAAGATTCTCGTGTTGTCCGTGCGCATGGTTTGCTCTCTCGAGTCTATCGCCGCCGCCAGACGCAACCAAAGGCCAGCAGAATTGCCATACTTTCGGAAAAACTCCATGGTGCGCCGCGCGCTTTCATGGCGGCTTCTCGCGGGCGAGAACCACTTCACAATGTGGCGGTCCAGGTGAAGCTGAACCGTCGCGTCGTCTAGCCAGCATAGCTACCCTGCCTGAGGATCTACCGTGATGGAGCCGCTCTCCTCGCACTCCGTGGACGCTGCCCCTGCTAGTAACGGCCATTCCCACGCGATCCGCCGGGACCTGGACCAGCGAGACCGCCGTTGGTCGATGCTCCTGTGAGATTTAGCAATCTCCTCTGAAAATTCCATATAGACTCAGGGCGTGTGAAGCACGAATTCCAACTACGTCCCGATTTCGTCGTGTCATTGGTGATGCCGGATGATCTCTCGCACGACGAGGCCCGAAAACTCGCCGCAGCCGTATTGGCGCTTCCATCCGAGCGGGAGGATCCGGCTGTTTCCAGAGCCGAGTTGTTTCGCATCGAACTAGAGAGAAAGACCTGCCAGATTGGAACGTGTTTTGAAACTGCCGTCGGCGTTCACTGTGTCTACGTCATGACTGCTGCCATACCGCCCGATGGGCCTTTTGAAGTTGATCTTGCATTGTGTCAAAGACACCTGAACCAATTCGACCTGGATGGCCTCAAAGGTGTTTTAACCGCCTATGGTGACCAAATCGTGTCCGTCGGCTCCACAACCAACTGCGATTAACCTGAGCCCTTTCGGTGCCGTATAACCGGCGGCCATTTTGGTGAACGCGAGTTACGCTCGCCAGATAACAGCTTTAGGGTAGAGTCTCTTCAATCCCGAAGGGGCTACGGCGGAAACGTCCGAAGTGAACGCTGATGCGATCTCCCATGCGGAGAACAGCAACGCGGCTCGTTGCCGGCCGCCAGGACGGTTGCGTGACGGACTCAAATCGGAGCAGCCGATCACTTGCTGGTTCAACCATCTTTGTATGCCATCCTCTGCATGAATTGGCCCGCCGGGCGGCCTGAGTGCTGCGTAGCTGGCTCGCCTGACCTGGTTTACAAGATCACGCCATTCAGTAAGCCAAACAATGCGGCAATGACTAGCGCGATCACGACGATGATCAACACCACGAGCCTGAGGAGACAGCCTCCAACGGAGAGCCGCCTACTTGCGGGTTCCGCAGGCAGATAGGTCCACGCCTCTTCCGCTTTGTGGTGTGGGCGCGTCCGCTCAGCCAGGGCGGCAAGCCAATCCGCCAGTGATGGCGTAGTGAGTATGTCCTCGGAACCCTCACCACTTACCGGCGGTCGGCTTACCGGCGGTCGGCTCGGGCGGGTAGGACGAGGCGCCAAACCACCTTCGGGTTTCCGCGGAGATTCGCGCCGGCGGGGCTCGGGTGCGGGCAGGACGGGCGTCGAGCGGGATGATCGTTCTGGCTCTGCTTTCGGGGCATCTCCGAATTTCGCACCACATCGTCGACACAGCGGTTCTTCCAGCCACAATCCCGGATTGTGGTTAGTGCAAAAGTAGCGGACCTCTCCGCCGGAGCAGGCTTCGCATTCGCCAGGATGGTCTTGCGTGGTTCCGCAGGTGGCACACCGTAACGCGACGCTACTCATGGTGCGCTCGTTTCGGCGGCGCTACTCATCTCATCGGCAATTGCCTCGCGATAACAATGGCGGATGTGCTGCTCTGGGATGTGGAGGCGATACACCTGCGGCAGAGATCCACGGCTCCAACGCGCGAGGGTGGGGACACGAACGAACGGTCCAAACAACTCCCGTTCCAACCGTCGCGAAAGCGCCACCGTGGTGAGGATGGGCGTCTGGCCATACGCGGCAGGAACCTCATAGCGCTCCTCGACATGATCGTGCCCTCGAACCATGTGTGTCACTGGTCTGCCCAATGTGGCGCTTAGGGCGCAGAACACCGCGAAGTCTTCATAACCGAACTGGCTCCCGCGGGACGTTCTGTTTGGAATCTTCTTTCTCGCCCGGGGATGGGCGCGCGTCCAAACGAAATCGCTGAGGCACTCGGTGGCGTTCCAATCCTTCGTTTCAGCCAGACGCTCGTGCAGATCCTTGAGCGGAAAGCCGCCGTGCACCGCGAGCAACCCGTCCGGAAAGAACAGCGCGCGGGGCGCATGGGCCGCAAGTCTCACGGCGAGCTTCCCCGCGCGGCCAATCCATTCATGCGCGAGGTTCGCATTGAGGAAGTCGCAGAAATCCGACGGTGACACCGTTGCCGTAAAGCGCGCGCCGTTGTAGCCAAGCGCCTCGTCATGATTGCCTGCGAGCAGACATACTGTTTGAGGACGTTCGAGGATCAGCTCGAATACCTGTAACAGGGTTTCCAGACCGTAACCACCATCGTCGAAGAGATCGCCCAGGAGTACAATTCGTGCAAGCTGGACGTGCTCGCGGGTCGATTCACGCGCAATCAACGCGAGTGCAGCGTTCAGTGTTAGCAGGTCTCCGTGGATGTCCCCGATGAACCACAGGGGCTCCTCGGAAAGCGTTGTTACCCTCACCGCACGGTCGGACGCGTCATTGCGCTGATCGTCGAACAGCATCCGCGCACTCCCCTCCGAGTCCAGCAGCGCTTCCATCTGCTCCACCGTCGCTCGTATGCGTGCCCGCAGACCACCGGGGTGCAGCGACGCCGCGATGTGTTCCCAATCGAGATCGTACACGTCGACCGGCGGCGGAACGGGGACGAGTGGTAAGGAGTTCTGTCCACGGGCCGGATCTAGGGGATCACCCGTGGCCGGCACAACGTCCGCCGGCGAGTCCGCTTGAGAGTCCCTCACCGTCGCTAAAGAATCAGCGGCTTGATCTTCATCCGGCATGGGCGGTCATGGGAAGCTTTCTGATACCCTTAGCGCTCCGTCCGGCCGCGAGCACGTCACCCTCGTTCAAGCCCTGTGGCGACGTGAGCCGCGTGCCGTTGAGAAGCGTCTCATTTACGGTCCCCGGCACCGGTGCCACCATCCATTGTCCATTCGGCTGCCGATCAATCGTGCACTGCTGGTCGTCCCAAAACTCGGCTTCGGCGCCGAAGCGCCGGAGAACTGCGTTGCCCATCACGGTGCGGATGCCGATCTCAAGATACTCACCCCCCGTAGTAACGAGCCGGATTCTGCCCGAGATGAGCTTTGAACCCATCGCAATCGTGCGCGTTATGGTCGCGCCTGGCGGTGCGGAGCTCGATGTCGTGACTTCCCCGCGAGGGCGTACACCCGTTGAGGCACCCGCGGTGCCGGATGCGCGACCGCTGAGGGTCGCTCGTATCTCAGGCGCCGTCGGTCTTGCGGCGGGATCGGGAGAGAGGCAGCGGTAAAGCATCGAACTTACCTGGGCGTTCTCCGCGGGCGCAGGCATCATCCCGAGTAAACTTGGCGGCTTAACGTCATAGGCTCGGACACGCTTCGCATATTCCGTCTGATCCTCTTGCCAGTACGGATGCACACCAGCCAAGAGCTCGTACAGAATCAAACCGCACGTGAAAATGTCCGACGCGGGCACGGGAATCGCGCCACGAGTCAGGTGCTCGATTGATCGGTAGTTGTCGGTGCCAACGTATCCCTGATACCCGTGCCATGGAGCCTTGCGATCGACGAGTACCGAAAAATCAGTGTCGATCAGCTTGAGCTGATAGCCCGATCCAAGTGAAGGATCCTTGATCATGAAGGCGTTCCCCGGCTTAAGATCCGCGTGAACGACCTTCGACTCGTGCAGAGCGGCGATCCCACCCATAAACACCTTGGCCCACGTAACGTGCCTGGCCCACACCGCGGGGTCCCGTGTCGGCGCTACCGTCGTGCGCCGGTGTATCTCTTGCTCTTCTTCCAGAATGTGGTCCAAGGTGCGACCATCTGCGACGTATTCGTAGACGGCGAAATAAGTGGGGCCGCCCCATACCTCCTCGAACGCGTGGACCAAGCGGACCGCATAGTGGGCAGCCTTACCCTTTCGAATTCTGCTCGAGAGCTCCTCCTGGTAGTCCACAAACTGCGGGTACCAGACAACGGTAGGCGATGGCGACTTGTACTGCTTCAGGAAGACCCTCTCGCCGCCCGGCGCTTCAGCGCCGTACGAGATCGCCATCATCCCCGGGCCGAAGACCTCCGTTACGCGGTATCCGCGAATCGTATCTCCCACTCTGAGCTTCTTCGCCATCGTGCCTTTCGCGTTTCCCTAAACCGCCACTGTCTCCGCGGACCGGGAAACGCTGGCCGCGAGTTGCTTGAGCGTTGTTCGGAAATTCGCGGGATCAGAGGTGAACTTTCGCAGGGCTTCCTGAGGGCTCAAACCCTCGTACTCCACCACTTCCCATTCGCTTTTGTCGATCTGGCTGAGGCGGTCATATCCTTCGAAGTTCGGCGCGAACAGGCTCAGGATGATGCGGTTGGCCATGACAATGTTTGCCACGTCCTGGAGTGCTCCTCCCTTTGCCTCCGGAATGCTCATCGTCTCCTTGAATGACGCGTCGGTGAAGACCACCACCACCCGCGCCGCATCGCTTCGGTACCTCCACTTGGTAGCCTCCTCGGACTGTGCGCCCTTGGGAGAAGCCTCCATGGTCGCGACCTTGTAGAGCGCGTCGAGCAGCGATTCCGGCTCGTCGCCGCCGCCTTGCGCTCTCAGCCCGGCAAGCTGCGCTTTCAGGGCGACGACGTCACGAACAAAGGGATGGTCGTCGTACCACTCCAGCCCCTCCGAAGGAGCGGACTCAATGTCGCGATAGCCGACCACCTTGCCGCGCCAATCGCGGACTGGGGCTGCATGATTTGCGTCTCCTGTGCTCAGCGAATCGACAAACGCTTCGATGTTCTTGCGCAGCGCATCAATGATCGGCGTCATGCTGCCGCTTACGTCGATTAAAAACACGATATCGGCCACGCCTTTGGTTTTCGCGCGCGTCTGGGGCACGGCTACGGGTGCGGCGGGCTCGGATTCTCCCTCTAAGTCGGGATGGGCAATGACGGCTGCGGGGTCCACTTCAGGAGGAAACGGTGTCGCATCGCCGTCGACTACGGTGGCCGCAGGGGGCGACGAGCTCGGGTTGGGGTCTTCTGTTGTCATAATCTGCTCCGCGAAGTTGTTAGGTAGCGGCTGGAATCCCCCCCCACCGAACTGTGTGCAGCACTGGGGGACGGTCCGTCCGACGGTTGTGAGTCGTCGAGAAATCTTTAAGCACGCCAGAGGCCATTTCCGAGAGTGCGGTAGACGATCAACCCCGAAGAGTCTCTTCGAACTTGCTGAGCCGCCACTGAGCATCAGCAAGCCTAAGATGGTCGGCTCCGGCCGGGCTCGCCCTCCGTAGCGAAAGTTGCGCGCGAAGCGTAACGGAAGGAGCAACATCTGGGCGTGTTGAGAATCCATGCGTCTCGGCAACGCTGGCAGCGTTGTTCACGCCTTCTTTTATCGCTCTGAACGCGGCGTGATTCAACGACATTCGACGCCGGCTGCGCGACTATCTACGCCCCCCGAGCCGATTTCAGCGGTCCTTCATGCGTGTCCATCACGCTTTTGCCAATGTGGGCTCTCTCGCGTGCCCGCTGGCCAATGATGCCATCCGGCGGTCACTCACTGCGCTCAAAGCTATTCGAAATCGCCCTGACGGGCATCTGGCCAACATGCCGACAGGTCCACCAAACAACACCGGTAGCGCCTTACCCAAGACTCACCGTTGAAGCAGATCCTGGACATAGCCGAATGCAGTTTAGGGTCACTCCTCCGCGCCGGCTATTGTGGCTCGCACGCGAACGTTCCCCCAAAAGGCGTTACGCAGCTGCGGATCTTGCACTGTGGCGGATATAGCGCGCACAATCGCCGCGCCGCGCGCAAAGGCGTTCCGGGCTGCGACAGGTCGGCCTGCCTGCTTCAACAGCGCTCCTAGCGCGGCATGGCTCTTCCACTCAGCCAGAGGCGCAGGGGCACCAACGAAGGCCTCGACTGAACGGACGAATAGCTCTTCGGAGCCACTCGGATCGAAGGGAGCCTGGATCTCACCCAGCAAACGAAGCGCAATTCCGCGATACTTGGGGACTCCGTAGCGTTCAGTGTTGGCCAGTAAACGGCGCGCGTGCTCCTCCGCTCGATCATGCTTTGCCTTCGCCATCCAATACTCCGTGCAGACGGCCTGATGACGAATGTCATAAAAACGCCATCGGTTCCAGAGTTCGCGGTCAAATAACGCGTCGACGCGAAGCATGGTTTCGTGAGCCTTTTCGGCGTGCCCGGCCAAGAGCCAGCCTTGAGCCAGATTGATCAGGGCGTTGGCCTCCGCCTCGGTGGCCTTCGTCCGACGCGCAGTCTCCAGAGACGCTTCATCAAAATCAGCGGCGGTTCGCAGCGAACTGAGTTCTCGATGAATCCAGCCAATGCCGTTTGGTGCGCGAGAGAGGACGGTTTGGCTCTGGTTCCGCTGGGCGAGGCCAATGGCCTCATTCAAGGAGCGCAACGCCTCGGAAATTCTCCCTTGATTGGCGAGGCTGAAACCCAAATAGGTCAGTGATAGGCCGAGATAGAAGGGGTTTCGCACTTCGGTCGCCAAGGCAACCGCTTCCGATTCCGCAGCCACGGCGGCCTCATACTCGCTGCGAAAGAAATTGGCAACGCCCCGGTAGGTCAAGATCTGCAACAAAGCCGGGACATGCATCAACCTCCGGGCAACGGCAGCGGACTTTTCGTACAGCTCATGCGCTTCCGCGACACGGCCCACCACTTGACGGCTCGCGGCCAGTTGTCCCGCGGCTTCACTCCACAGGGCTCGGTCGCCGATACGATCTGCCAAGTGCAACGCTTGACTCGCCGAAGAATCGATCTCTTCTGCCTGACGGGTATACATGTGAACATTGGCGAGATCGATGAGCGCGCGGCAAGTGGCAGGCAGATCCCCGGCACCTTCCGCCAGGGCCAGGGCGGCGCGGTAGTCTTTCTCGGCATCGAGGGGACTCCCCAGTGTCAACCACGCATCGCCGCGCCGCGTGCGCAGCCTGATTCGGCATGGCGTCCGATTCTCCTCCGCGAGCCGTCCGACGAGATCGAGCGCGTGGCCATAAAACTCAATCGCCTGGCTATGGACGAGAATTGACTTGGCGTTCTCGCTGGCCATTTCCAGGTATTCAATAGCTTTCGAATAGTTGCGCGCGCGTTCGAAGTGAACGCTCAAGGCGCTTGCCACGTGGGTTCTTTGATGGGAATAAAGGCGTTCCAGCGACTCTCCGGCGCACTGGTGCAACGCGATGAGGCGTTTGGGCAGAAGCATCTCGTAAAGCGTGTCGCGGTAGAGCGCATGGGCGAAACGGTAGCGGATCGCCACCTCGCCGCCAGCCCCATCCTCTTCGCCCAGCCGCTGGATGAGTCGGTGCGAAGTCTGGACGCGGTCGAGGGATTCTTCAAGAATGAGCTCGTCGCCGGGCAAGGCGTCCCCGAGCACTGTCGAGAGGAAGTCGACCCCCTGAACACTCGCGTACTGAAGCATTCGGCGATCTTCTGCACTGAGTGAATCGAGCCGTTTGTCAATCATGCCGCGAACGCTGTAGGGAACGCCCACCTCGACCTCGTGAACCGGCTTCGCCATGACCCACTCGCCTGCCCGCTGCACCACATCACCCCGCTCACGCAGCAACTGAAGAACACCCGCGACAAACAAGGGATGTCCCTCAGTCCGGCGATAGATCAACGTGGCCAGTTCGGGCGGAAAGCGGTTGGGTGCGAAGTGCTCCTGGAGGTAGCTCTCGATATCCCCTTCAGGCAGGGCGTCGACGCGGATCTCCTCGCAGGCCGAACGGGCCATTAACTCGCGCTTGCAGTTGCGGAGAAGCCGGTAATCGCGACCGAACTCATCGGGGCGCTCAGTCCCGACCAGCATCAAGCGATGCGAGCCCGCTCTTTGGCCCAAGTATCGAACTAGATCGATGCTGGCCGAGTCGGCCCAGTGCATGTCTTCAAGGGCGAGCACGACCGGCGTCGCCCCCGTCAATTCGGTGAGCACGTCGCCCAGTTCGCGAAGCATACGCTCCCTTGTCGAACCAATCGCTTCCCGCTGAAATTGATCGATCGTGGTGTTCGAAAACAAGGCCGAGAACTGGATGCACCATGTGGGTGCGAACCGGCGGAACAAGGCAAGGATTCGATCCTGGCGCGGGCCTGACAACAACTCCTGAAGAGCCTGCAAAAACGGGAGATAGGCTTCGCCTGCGCCGTGCTGTTCGATACAAGCGCCACGGCCGACTAGCAACTCGCCAGTTGCCCAAGCTTCGTCGAGGAACCGCCGGAGCAAAGTCGATTTGCCGATGCCCGGCTCGCCGCTAATCATGACGGTTCTACCGGAGCCTTGTCGCGTAAGGGTCCAAGCCTGGTGCAGGCGCTGGAGCTCAGCCGCGCGCCCGGCGAACGGCGCCTGCGGACGTTTGATCTGAGTTGCGGCAGCAAATGGGCGCACGACTTGTTCGAGTGCGTCCGCGAATTCTTCGGCATTCGCATAGCGCAGTCCGCGGTCCTTTTCGAGGGCGCGCTCTAAGATCGCGTCAATCGCAGCGGGCACGCTCGGATTTAGCCGGCTCGGCTCAATCGGTTTGACGGTCGCAATCGCATGCATGATGCCGAGAGCACTCGCGGACTCGAAAGGGAGATGTCCGGTCAACGCCTGATAGAGCACGGCACCGAGCGAGAAAAGGTCGGAACGCCCGTCCAACGATTCTCCGCGAGTCTGTTCGGGCGACATGTACGATATCGTGCCTATCAGGCGCCCAGGGGAAGTGAGCCCGGCGTGTCCCTGGTCCTCACAGACGGCAGTACTCCGTTTGGCGATACCGAAATCCAGTATCTTGAGGGCCCGCTCGGGCGTGATCATGATGTTCGCTGGTTTAATATCGCGATGGATGATGCCCGCCTGGTGCGCGACGGCAAGGGCCCGCGCTGCCTGGGCGCCGTAGCGGCAGACCTCCTCCACCTCCAATCCCCCGGGTACGATAATCTGGGAGAGAGGGACTCCACGAACATATTCGAGCACGAGATAATCGGCCCCTTCGTGTTCGGCGATGTCGTAAAGTACCACTATGTTTGCGTGGCTGAGGGCAGA
>JALHNI010000129.1 GCA_022843605.1 Bryobacter sp. | reverse complement strand
TCCAATATGGTGCTCTTCGTCTTCGTCGGTGCCCTCGCCGCCCTGCTCCCTGGCGACATCACCGGCGACCTCACCTCCATCGGCACCCTCTTCGCCTTCGTCCTGGTCTGCGTCGGCGTCATGATCCTCCGCAAGACTGACCCCAACGTCCCCCGCCCCTTCCGCGCTCCGCTCGTTCCCTTCGTGCCCATCCTGGGCATGGTCGTCTGCGGCGCCATGATTATCGCCCTCGATCGTCAAACCCAGCTCGCCGCCCTCGGCTGGCTCATCATCGGCCTAGCCGTCTACTTCGCTTACAGCCGTAATAACAGCAAATTGAACCCGGCGAATAAGTAACTTACTGCGATTCGCCCTTGCCTCCGTACAAGGCCGTAATCTCATCCTTGAAATTCTCCAGCACCTTACCGCGCCGCACCTTCATCGTCGGCGTGAGTTCGCCCGTGTCCACCGAGAAATCGCGATCCAGCACCCGGAACTTCCTGATCTGCTCCCATTCCGGCAGCGTCATATTCGCCTGCTTCACCACTCGCCGCAAATGCTCGTCAATGGGCTTCGCTTCGCTGAACGGCATTCCCGGCGTCATGCCGCTCATCGTCTCCGCCACCGCTGGATTGATCGTGAACAGCGCCGTGACAAACGGCAGCCGGTCACCCACCAACACCATCTGGCTGATCAACGTCTCTCCCTTGAATAAGCCTTCAATCCTCGCGGGATAGATCTTTTTCCCGTTCGACGAAACCAGAATCTCCTTCTTCCGCCCCGTAATCGACACATAGCCATTCGCATCGATCGACGCAATATCGCCCGTCGCCAGCCATCCCTCGCGCATGATACTCGCCGTTGCCGCCTGGTCCTTGAAGTACCCGGCAAACAAAGATGGGCTCTTCACCAGTAACTCGCCGTCCTCCGCCAGCTTCACTTCCACCCCCGGCAGCGGCTTGCCGATCGTCCCATAGCGTTGCGCATCCACCGGATTCATCGTCAGCACGCCGCCCTCGGTCAACCCATACCCCTCGGTAATTCGCATCCCGATCGCGTCAAAGAACATTGCCGTATCGCGCCCCAACGGCGCCGCTCCCGAAATGGCCACCCGCAGACTATTGCCCAGGCGTTCCCGCAATTTCGAGAACACCACCTTGTCCGCCAAGCCCAAGGGTGCTGACAGCCATACCGGAACTTCCAGCCCGCGCTGCCGGTAGTCCGTGGCCTTCAGCGCCAGGCCCAACGCGCCGTGGAAGAGTTGCTGGGTGAACGCGCCCCGCTTGTTCAGCTCGGTCTTGATGCTCGCGTGGATCCGCTCCCACACCCGTGGCGGCGCCAGGATGAAGGTCGGCTTCACCGTCTTCAGCTCATGCGGCATCCGCGCCAAGCTCTCTGAGAACCAGCACGGCACCGCCATGCGGATCATCAACAACTGCATCACCACGCGCTGCGCGATGTGCGCCGACGGCAGAAATACCAGAGCCCGGTCGCTCGCCCCCAGCGGCAATACCTTCGGACCCATGTCCAGGTTCAGCGTAATGGACCCATGCGTCGCCAAGCCCATCTTCGGCTCGCCCGTTGCCCCCGAAGTCAGATAGAGAATCGCCGGATCCTCTGGCGACACTCGCCCCGCCAACTTCGAGAAAGCGGCCGGATCCTCCGCCATTCTCGCCCGCCCCGCGCCGCGCACTTCTTCCAGCGTCCGCGCGCCCTCCACCGTACCCTCCATCAGCACGTACTCAATCGGTAGCGGATTGCCCTTCATCGCATGTGCCAACGCCGCCATCTGCTTGGCGTTCTCGACGATCAGCACCCGCGCCCCGCACGACCTCAGATTCTTCACCTGGTCCGCCGCCGGATAGCTCGCGTAAAGCCCCGCCGAAATGGCGCCCATCGCCATGATGGCGACGTCCACCAGATAGAACTCTGCCCGCGTCTCGCTCTGGATGGCCACGATGTCTCCGTGGGCCACTCCCATATCCGCCAGACCCAGCGCGATCTCCATCACCGCTGCCCGGTAATCGGTCCAGCTGTAGGTCTTATACTTGCCCCCGCCCACCGGCTGATGCAACGCCGGCGCCGGACCCTGCTGGGCCACAGTCTCTTCAAGCACGGAAAACACAGTTCGAGCGCTCATCTGTGAAGGCTACTATAGAAAGAATGGAATTTGAGCACGAGCTTTTCGTCGCGCGTCAGGCCGCGCGCCGCGCCAGCGAAATCGCCCTGAAGATTCAGTTAACCGGCTTCGACACAGAATCCAAATCTGACGAGTCTCCGGTCACCATCGCCGACCGTGAATGTGAAAAGGCCATCGTCAGCATCATCAGCGAAGCCTTCCCCGGCGACGGCTTCCTCGGTGAAGAGGGTGCCGCCAGCGAAACCATCACTGGCCGCCGCTGGATCATCGATCCCATCGATGGCACCCGCGACTTCGTCCGCGGCAACCCGCTCTGGAGCCACCTCATCGGTCTTGAGCAGGACGGACAAGTCGTCGCCGGCGTCTGCTATATGCCCTTGCTCGGGCACATGTACTTCGCTGCCAAGGGTCTCGGCGCCTATCGCGACGACATCCGCATCCGGGCCTCCGCCAAGACCTCCAAAGCCGAAAGCGTCCTCTGCGCCAATCAACTGGGCGGCTGGACCAAACACCCCCTCGGCAAGGACCTCCTCGCCTGGGCCTCCACCTTCTGGGGCGTCCGCAGCCTCGGCGGCTGCCTCGATGCCATGCTCGTCGCCTCCGGCAAAGCCGAAGTCTGGATCGAGCCCAAACTCGCTCCCTGGGACATGGCCGGCCCCCGCATCATCCTCGAAGAAGCCGGCGCGAAGTTCCTTAACCTCGACGGCGGCTCCACCATCTACTCCACCAATGTCTGCGCCTTTGCGCCAGGCCTCGAGCCCGCCGTGCGAGAGTTCCTCGGCGTCCCCGCCTAGCAAAATATTCGTGAAAACTTGAGCCAGAATCCCTGGCGAACCCGCGTATTTATCTTCGAACCTCCGGCGTCTACCGGCCAATCACCTGGTTCGCATATTTTCCTTGAGCCGCGCTGGGTACTGGCGCACAATATAAGTACCAGTCGTACCAATGTGATCGTGCGACCTTGTTTTCGGAGGAGTTTTCATGAGATTTTTTTCCACTGCGTTCCTATGCCTTGCCGCCCTTGGCTCGGCTTGGGCCCAACCCACCATCACCGGGATCGTTAACGCAGCCAATTACTCGACGGGGATCGCCCAAGGGTCCATCTTCGTTGTCTTCGGCTCCAATATGGGCCCGTCCACCCTGGTTTCGGTGCCCAGCTTTCCGGTACCCACCACACTGTCTGGCACCAGCATGCGCTTCACGCCCGTTGCGGGCGGTCCTGCTTTTGACGCCCTGATGGTCTACACCTCTGCCGGTCAAGTGGCCGGTATCCTGCAGTCCTCGGCTCCGGTTGGCAACTACAATGTCACCCTGTCCTATAACGGCGCGACCAGCGCTGCGTTCCGTACCTCGGTCGTCTCCCGCAATTTCGGCCTCATCAGCCTCGCCGGCAGCGGCACCGGACCCGCCGTCGCCCAGATCGCCGACCTCGGCTCTCGCGTGAACCAGTTTGGCGCGCCCGCCTCACCCGGCCAGACGATCGTACTTTACGGCATCGGTCTTGGCCCCATCACCGCCCCGGACAACAACCCGCCTGGCCTCCAGGACCTCAAAGGCCCGGCCGCCGTCGCCGTCCTCGTCGGTGACGTCGAAGTGGCTCCGGTCTACGCCGGCCGCTCTCCTGGCATCCCTGGCCTTGACCAGATCAATTTCGTCGTCCCGGCGAACGCCCCGCTTGGCTGCACCATTCCCGTCCGCATTCGCGTGGCCGGCTCCACCACCGGCGCCTCCACCACCCTCGCCCTGTCCCGCTCCGGCGATAGCATCTGCACCCACCCCTTCTATACTGCGGACTCCCTGCGCCGCCTCGATGCTGGCGGCACGTTAACCACCGGTAGCTTTGCCCTGACCTCCCAGTCCATCAAGATCAGCCTCTTCGGCAACAACGCGACCATCAAGTCTGAGGGCGTCGGCGGCTCCTTCGCCGCCGTCACGCTGGCCAATGTCTCCGACGTCTCGGACTCCGACACCGCCGGTCTCTTCGTCAATGTCGGCTCCTGCACCATCTATCGCCTGGTCGCCGACCAGACCGGTGCCGTTGTCGGCGGTTCCGTCCGTCTTCTCGATGCCGGCACGCAACTCACCCTCAATGGCCCTGGGATCTCGAACAAAGCGGTTCCCCAAACGCCCGCCGGGAGCAAGTCCTACTCCGCCACCCTTGGCGATCCCACCGGTGGCATCTCCATCCCTGGTCTGCCGGGCGGTATCCCCGGACAGACGCCCAGCGCTGGCGTCTCCGCCGGCACCTTCACCATCAGTGGCCCCGGCGGTTCGGAAGTCGGACCCTTCACGGCCTCCCTCCGCGTCCCCCAACCCATCGTCTGGACCAACCAGGATCAGCTTGCAGCCAACCCCATCATTCGCTCCAGCGGCGTGACGCTGAATTGGACCGGCGGCGAAGCCTCCGACATCATCACCATCTTCGGTAGCGCGGGTGTTCCCGCCGGCGGCACCCAAGCCAACCCGATCTTCAGTACCACCACCTTCATTTGCAGCGCCCGCGGCGACGCCCGCACCTTCACTGTCCCGGCTTCTGTCCTCTCGCAGCTTCCGGCCTCCACCGGTAGCATCACCGACGGCACCGGCGTCAGCATCCTTGCTCTCCAGCAGAGCACCGCTTCCGAGCAGAATGGCCGCTTCACCGCGCCCCTCAATGCCGGCGGCAACATCGATTTCGGCATCTTCACCTATGCCATCGGTGGTCTCAGCAACGTCACCTGGCGGTAGCCTGAGGGCTTCAGCCAACGGGGGAGCCTTCGGGCTCCCCTTTTTCTTTTGCCGGCCACGCATCGCCCCAATGCGCCTTCCGCGCCGCCCGATGCCGCCCCCCAGCTGACTTCGCCACGTTCTCCCTCACCAGTCCGCCCGCCGTGCACAACTCCAGCTGTACATAACCCGCCTTCTGCTGCGGATGCCGGATGATGCGCCCCTCTGCTCGCGCCAACGGCGCCTTCGAAGCCACCACGTAACTGAACTTCTCGTCCTCGTAGCCCATCGTCGCCCCCTTCATCCGCCGATGCAGACTCGTCCGCTCCACCCGCGCCGCAAAATGGCACCAATCGTCCTTCGCCATCGGGCACGCCTTCGCATGAGGGCAAGGCGCGGCGATTGTTCCGCCCCGCGCAATCAGCCACTGTCGTGCTTCGCGCACCAGCGCAAAACCCTTCGGCGTCCCTGGCTCAATCAGCGCCAACGCCATCCCCGTCGACTTCCAGGCCTGTTCCAGAATGCGCGGCCAGTCGTTCTCCCCCAGCGCGTACGACAGCAACACCAGGTCGGCCTCCGGTTGCTCCACCCCCACATCGCCCACCAGCCACTCGGCCTTCAACGGCAAACCCAGCCGCTGCCCTAGTGCCGATAGCGCCCCGTTCCGCTCCACCAGCCTCGCTGACTCCAGGCTCGGATACACCGCCGCTGCCGCCCACGCCGCCGTCCCCGGACCCGCCCCCAAATCCAGCACCGTCCGTGGCGTTAACGCCACCTGTAACAACGCCCCATGCACCGCCGCATAAGTCGCCGGCATCCTCGCCGCCACATAAGCCAGCCTCTCGACGCTGGTCGTCAACCGCGAAGGCTTGCCCGCCCGGTACTGCTCCGTCAGCAACGCCGAGGCGCGCGACAGATCCCCTAATGGAACGCCCTCGAGTTCAACCTCGAGGGCGTTCCGAAGCACTGCTGGAAGCTGCATTAAAGCGGCAGGATCTCTTCGCGAATCGGGTCGAACTTCACCCGCCGCTTCTCGACATAGGCGATGTTGCCCAAGTGCGAAGCCACCGCTGACCGGTGCCCGATCGCCACATCCCCGTTGGGCCGCTTGCGCGACACCACGCAATCCAGGAAGTTCGCTACATGCTCATTCGTCGCGTCGCCCTTGTACTCCACCGTTTCCGTTGGAGCCTTCGCGCCCTTCGGCGTGAACTCGTACTTGGCGCGAGAAATCCAAAGCTTACCTTCCGTGCCGCACATCTCCACGCCCGCACCCGTCACGCCCGGGGCCAGGGTCGCTTCGAACGTTGCTGTCCATTCCGCCGGATACTCCAGCAGGACGGTGATCGTGTCCGGCGCTGTGCGCCCATCCTTGTAGTGATAGATGCCGCCCGATGCCACGGCCGCCACCGGATTGTCCTGGTCCATAAACATATGCACCACGTCGATCCAGTGCGTGAACAAGTCCGTCACTTGCCCGCCGCCGAAGTCCAGATACGAACGGAAGCTCCAATACTGCTGCGGATCGTAGTCGCGCCACTTCACCGGACCCAGGAAGCGTGCCCAGTCCAGGTTCGAAGGCAGTGTCTGCATCCGCGGCGGAGCCTTCAGCAGGTGATAGCTGTTGCCATGCCACCAAGTCCGCGCCAGCGTAATCTTGCCCAGCTTGCCGCTCTTAAAATACTTGTCTTTCGCCTCGAGATAATGCGAGCCGGACCGCTGCTGCATCCCCACCTGGCAGATCCGGTTATTCACCCGCGCCGCCTTGATAATCGGCGGACCCTCGTCAATGCGCAGCGTCAACGGCTTCTCGACATACACGTCCTTGCCCGCATTCAACGCATCGATCGCCACGCCCGTATGCCAATGGTCTGGCGTCGCCACCAGCACCGCATCCACGTCTTTCGACTCGAGTAATTTGCGATGCTCGCTGAAGCCTTTTGCCCCGGGAGCTTTCGTCTGTGCCGAGTCCACCCGCTCGGCAAACACGTCGCACACGGCCTTGACGTCGACGCGCCCGGACCGTTGGAAAGAACCCATCACGCCCTGCCCGCGGGCGCCTGCGCCAATCAGGCCGAGGTTCACGCGCTCATTCGCGCCAAGTACTTTGCTGTAGGAGGCGGCGGTCATGCCGGCAGCAGTAAGCCGCAGCCAATCGCGACGGCCGAGGGAATCGTTGGTCATAGCCCTTCGATTATCTGTCAAAATCGCCGCCAATGGGCGGCTAAATTTACTCGGGCAGCGCCGCTGTCAGATCCTGAATCAGGCCCCGCTCCCGGGAATCAAAGTGCTCGCGAAACTCGTCCGAGTTAAACCGCGCCGTCCGCTCTTCCTCGGTCAAACCGCGCAAGACATTCATCTCTCGCCGCAGTTCTCCCCGCCGCTCCATCGGCAACTGATTGAATTGCCGGAACGCCCGTCTTGCGTTCGACTGCTGCTCGGGTGGCAAATCGCGGAAACGGTCGAAACGGTCCCGTACGCCCTTCCGTTCTTCGGGACGCATGTTCTCCCAAAGCTCCATGCGGCGCCGGAACACATCACGCCGCTCCGGCGGTAGCCGATCCACCATGTGCTGGCGCTCATCCGCACTCATCTCGCGCCAACGCTCCATCATCTCGGGTGGCGGCGCTCCCCCCGGTCCCCCAGGACCCCGGCCCTTCTTCATCCCGATCCGCGGACCAATTCCCGGCATCCCCATCGGCCCGCCGCCCTTGATGCCCATGCGTCCGCCGCCCTTCGTCGGCGGCTGGGCTAACGCCCCTCCGCTCAAGCCGAAGGCCAACAATCCGATCATGGAGTACCGTCGCAGCATGAAATCCTAAAGAGCGTTCGAGTTGTTCGCCCCGTTTGAACCCAATAAATGCAGCATCTCGATGTCCTCGAGCGCCTTGTCCAGCCGCTCAACATCCTGGCTGTCCACCGCTGCCGTCTTCACCGCCGCCGGCGCGGCTTCCACAGCCACTGTCGACTCCGGCACCGCCACCGGCTCACTCGGCATCCGCACCATCAAAAACACCGCGACCGCCACCGCCGCCAAACCCATCGTAAACGCCGGCCGCCAACCGCCCGGCTGCCCGCTCGCAAAAATCTTGCGCCAGCCGCGCACCCAGAAAGGATCCTGATGCTCCGCTTCAATCCGCGCGTACAACCGCCGATCGAAATCCGGCGAAATGTTCAATTCGCTCGCATCGAACTCATCAAGCGCAGACCATACCTGCTGCTGCGCTGCCAATTCGCCCTGGCATGCCTTGCACGTCCCCACATGCGCATCCATCCGCTCCAGCGTCTCCGCCGGCAGCGTGCGCGCGCAATAGTCCAGGAGGATTTCAGCGTTATCCCGGCTCCGCATTGGACACATCATGTTCATCCTCCTTAACGTATTTTAAACTTACTCACTCACGCCGCGGTTGAGGTGCGCCAGCCTTGCACGCAACGACTCGTACGCCCGGAACAACAACGACTTCACCGCCGACTCGGAGCAACCCAACGCGCCCGCAATCTGCGTATAGTCCATCTCTTCGTATTTATGCATCATCACTGCTGCCCGCTGCTTGTCCGGCAGCGCTTGGATCGCCCGCCGTATCTCGTCGAGCCGCGCCGACCGCAGCATGCCCTGCTCCACGTTCGGCACCCCATCGGCCACCTGCAGCGGTGCTGTGCCCTCGGGCGCTTCCGAATCCAGGCTCTGCTGCCGGCGTTCGTTCTTCTGGTCGCGAATCCAGTTCAGCGCCAAATGTGTCGTGATGCGAAACAGCCACGTCGTGAACTTCGCCGTCGGCTCATACGTCGCGCGCGACCGGTAGACCCGCAAAAAGACTTCCTGCGCCAACTCCTCCGCCACCGCCTGATTCTGAATCATGCGGTAAACAAAATGGATCACGGGAACCCGGTGGCGCTCCAACAGCAGGGCGAACGACGCAGTGTCTCCGTCACGCACCCTCAGCATCAATTGAGCATCGTGTTCAATGGCTGCGGCTACGCTCATGCCACCATTAACCCCGGCGGGTGGCGAAGGTTGCGAATTTTTGTTAAGCAGCGCCAACGGTTACTCGCTCTTCAAACTGCGGACCATCAACTGCCGAATCGCCTCGGCCGGCGATACCTCGGCTCTCAGCAACACGGCCACCTGCGCGGCAATCGGCATCTCGACCTGGTGCCGGCCCGCCAACTCCAGTGCCGCCGCCGTCGTATCCACCCCTTCGGCCACCATGCCCATCCCCTTTAGGATATCGGTCAGCCGTTTGCCTTGGGCGAGCTCAATGCCCACCCGCCGATTCCGGCTCAGGTCGCCCGTACAGGTCAGGACCAGATCTCCTAAACCCGCCAGCCCGGATAAAGTTCTGGCCTCGGCGCCCATCGCCACCGCCAATCGCGTAATTTCTGCTAAACCTCGTGCAATCAATGCCGCCCGCGTGTTGCTGCCCAACCCCAGGCCCTGCACCACCCCGGCCGCGATCGCAATCACGTTCTTCAGCGACGCCCCCAACTCCACACCCACCGCGTCCGAACTGCGATAAAGCCGGAACAACGGCGTCGAAAACGCCTCCTGCACCTCCGCCGCCAAGTTCGCTTCGGTGGCCGCCACCACCATCGCCGCCGGCTCCCCCGATGCCACTTCCTTCGCAAACGACGGTCCCGACAGCACCGCCACCGGCCGCCCTGTCACCTCCGTCATCACCTCGGACACCCGCTGCAGCGTCCCCTTCTCGATTCCCTTCGAAGCCGACACCAGCCGCGCCCCCTCCGGCATCGTCAAGCGGCCGAAAATTTCGCGCGTATGCTGCGACGGCACCACATTGAGCACAAAGTCCGCCGGACCATCGAAGGACGCTACCGGCGTCACGTTCGCGGGCAGCAGAAAACCAGGCAGATAGCGCGCATTTTCTCCCGTCGCGCGCATCGCCGCCACCAAGGATTCATCCCGGGCCCACAACTCCACGCGGGTAAACTTCGGGGCCAGCGCGATCGCCAGCGCCGTTCCCCAACTCCCCGCCCCCACCACCTTCAAGCGGCTCATGCGCGTTTCGCGAACGACAGCGCATTCTCCCTGCCCGCCCGCAGCCGCTCCCAATTCGCCCGATGCCGCCAAATGATAAACGCTCCGCCCACAATCGCCGCTACCAGAACCGGCAGCGGTGGCTGTACCAGCAGCCAGCAAGCCAACGGAAACAGCAGCGCCCCGATCATCGAAGCCAACGACACATACTTCGTCACCCCCAGCACCGCCACAAATAAAATCACGATCGCCCCCAGCGGACCCGGCGTCAGGTACAGGAACGCCCCCACAAAACTAGCCACAGCCTTACCGCCCTGAAACTTGAGGAACACCGGAAAGGCATGCCCCAGAATCACAGCCAGCGCCGCCAGCGACATCCACAGCGAGTCGCCGCCCGTCGCCCAATCCGTCAACCAAACGGCCAGCGCGCCTTTGCCGATGTCCAGTAGCAGGGTCAAAATTCCGAGCGCCTTGCCCGTTGTCCGCGCCACGTTCGTTGCGCCGATGTTACCGCTGCCCTGCGTTCGCACATCTTCGCCGGTGCGCCAGCGCACCAGCACATAGCCAAACGGAATGCCGCCGATCAGATACGCAGCGGCCAAGGTCAAAAGCGGAATCATAAGGGAAAGTCCTCAAGGACGGTGTATTGGCTGTTTCGGCTCTCGTAGAGCTTAAAGCTGGTTACGGTCATGCGCCCGAAGTCCGTCGATGGCAATTGGGCGATAAATTGTTTGATGGGCGATAAGTCAACGTGGGCATCCCGAATCCGCGCCAGCGTCAGGTGCGGATGGTAAGCCTTATCTTCCACGGGCACGCCGATCACGGCCAACGCCCGGTCGCTTTCCGCCGCCAATTGCGCCAATGCCTCGGGCGCTCGCACGGCGGCAAACAAATGCCGCGGATGATGCGGCGTCGGAAACCAGCCGAAGCCGTCGATCGCGGCCGTAAATCCGGTTGGCTTCTTCATACCGCGTAGTGCCGCCTTCAGCTCGTCCAGCCGCTCCGCCGGCCACTCGCCGATAAACTTGGTCGTTACGTGCAGATTCGCCACCGGCGACCAGTGTATCGGAGCCAGCGGCTCCAATGATTGATACAACAGTTCGATGTTGCGCCGCACCTCATAGGTCAGCGAAAGTCCGGTAAAGAGCCGCATTCGATAATCAACAGTGTATCCACTCTGATGCCTGCCTTACCCCGTTCGTTCTACAACCGGCCCACGGTCGATGTCGCCCGCGACCTCCTCGGCAAAACGCTGGTCCACGGCGAAACCAGCGGCCGCATCATCGAAACCGAAGCCTACCTCGGCCTCGCCGACCTCGCCGCCCACGCCTCACGCGGTCTCACCCCCCGTACCCGCGTCATCTTCGGGCCGCCCGGCCACGCCTACGTCTACCTCATCTACGGCATGCATGAATGCCTCAACGTCATCGCCGAGCCTGCCGGCACCCCCGGCTGTGTCCTCATCCGCGCCCTCACCCCGCTCACCGGCCTCGATCTCATGCGTCAACGCCGCCACGGCCAAAAGGACCTCACCGGCGGCCCAGGCAAACTCACCCGCGCCCTCGCCATCACCCGCGCCCTCAACGCCACTGACCTCACCCGAGGCCCCTTGCGCATCCTCGACGCCCCCACCCAAGGCCATATCCAGGTCACCCCCCGCATCGGCATCACCCAATGCACCGACTGGCCCCTCCGCTTCCTCCTCACCGACCGCACGAATTCCATACCATCCACACCCGCCTCCAACCAGCCGGGAACGTAGCGTCCGCGCTAGCCTAAAGCCATCGCCGCATGACGTTCGAGCCACACCGCCATCTCTACGCCATGATTCCCGACCGGCCGGACTACGTTCTCGCGGTCCTCGAGGAAAATCCTCACCTGTTGCACGCCCCGGTCGTCACCAACCGAACCATTTTTCAGATCGCCGCCGTCCGTTATCCCGACTTCGCCCATCGCCTCATCGACCTCGGCGCCAAGCTCGACTTCATCTCCGCCATCGCCCTCGATCGCGTGGACACCGTCCAGGCCATGCTCGCTTCGCGCCCTCACCTGATTCGCCGTCACTCGCCGGATCGTCTGCCCGCCCTGCACATCGCGGTTGCCCGTTCATCCCCGGAAATGGTGTCCCTCCTCCTCGCCCACGGTGCGGACCCCAACGACCCCAGCAGCCCCCAGCGTCACACCCCGATCTTCTGGGCAAGTCGCGCACCCTACGCCAATGCCACCCTCCTCCTCAACGCCGGCGCCGACCTCCATGCCCGCGCCAAACACGGCTTCACCGTTCTCCATGAGGCGGCCGCTGGCGGCAGCGCTGGCTTCGTCGAGTTCCTCCTCGCCCACGGCGCGGACCCCAACCTCCAAACCGACGGCCGCCAAACTCCCTGGGCTCTCGCCGTCCGCTTCGGTCACCATGAAGTCGCCCGGCTGCTACGCTGAACGTGCCATGTGCACCCTCGCCGCCATCGCGGTACTGGCCCTCGCTTCCGTCGCCTCAGAACCGGATCCGCTGGTCGGGAAGTGGGACGGAAGCTGGGAATACGCCACCTTCATGGAGGGTCACGTCGGGACATTCCGAATGGTGATCTCCGGAAACTCTTCGCGGCTCAAGGGCCGGTTCACGTCCCTCGACTACAAAGTGATTCATGGCGAACGCAAGTCGGCGAACTCCGACGAAATGGTCTTCATCGCCAATGTCCGGCGCATCAACCGTACCTCCTCCGTGCGGAAGATCACTCGCCTTGCCGGAGAGCCGCCCTATTTCCGCTGGGAAGCCGATGGCTTCTGCTGGAACGTCACCCTGGATGGCAATACGATATCCGGCCTGATCAACGGTGGCCCTTGCGCTCCATCCGGCATTGGTTCCGGCGCCCGCCTCATACAGGTTTCGGCCAAGCGCGTGCCGCTACTCAGCAAAAATCTCCTGCAGTACACTGAGCGTCGACTGGAGTGTCTTCGCCGGCAACGCGCCAACCTTCTTCGCCAGCCGGACCTTGTCGACTGCCCGCATCTGATCCAACAGAATCAAGCCGTCCTGGCCGCCGTGGCTCACGCCAATGCGAAACGGCGCGGACCTGCCCTTGGTGGTCATCGGCGCGACAATCACCGTCCGCAAGTGGTCGTGCATCTCCGCCGGCGAGATCACGACACAAGGTCTTGTCTTCTGGATCTCGCTCCCCACCGTCGGGTCCAGATTCACCAGCCAAACTTCCCCTCGCGCTACCAAACCAGCTCCGAGTCCTCGGGATTGCCAAATTCGCCCATCACCAGCTCATCATCTCCGGCCTCATGAATCTCTCGGGCCGCTTCCGCCCATCCTTTGCGCACGGAGTTCGTTGGGCGCCGCAGCACCAGGGCCTCGCCCTCAATCGTCAGCTCCACCGATGTCCCGCCCGTCAATCCCAGTTGCGCCATCACCGTCTTCGGGATCACCACCCCGTGCGAGTTGCCAATCTGCCGGATACTCACCTCGATCGCCTTCATTGTGACCACAATGTTATTCCCTTAGCTTCCACCGGTCAAGCCTCGGCATGGCAGCGCCTTCCGCCCGTGCCCGGAGATAGCGGCCGATTCCTTGAAGAAGACCGCTGACGGTAGATGGGGCCTGTCCATGGCCGAACCCTCCCACCCTCACCGGTCACGCCTCTTCGAAATAATCCCGCCCGCCCCTAAACCGCTCATCCCGCAAGCCTTCCGCGCGCCATCCCCCACTGGATCCGGTAAGAACCTTGGCCGCCCCCGCTATACTCAAATCGGGCCTTGGCAAACCGCTGAAGCCAAACGCCAAATCGCGAAATTGGGTTTGTTTCGTAATGTCGCTTGCCGCGGCCTACTTCAGCTTCTTTAGCTTCAGATACTCAATCAACGCCGCCGGATCGTCGCTGATGATCGCGTCCGGGCCCGCCGCCACCAGCGGCTCCCACTCGGCCACCGTATTCGCCGTCCAGGGCACCACCTGCAAACCAGCTTCATGCGCTACTTTCACCTTCTCCGGCGTCACCAATTTGAAATGCGGCGACACGATTGTCGCGCCTGCCTCGCGGGCCGAGGCGACCCAGTCCTGCAACGGAAAGGCCAGCAGGGCCGACAAACGAATCTCCGGTGCCAGCCGCCGCATCGCCTTCAGCGTGCGGAAGTCGAAGCTCTGCACGATCACGCGCTGCTCCAGCTTATGCTTGCGGATCATGGCAAGCATCAGTTCGGCGAAGCGCTCCGGCTCGGGAGCCACGCTCGGGCGGTGCGGAAAGATCTTCGTCTCGACGTTGAAATGAAAGTTGCCGCGTTTGGCCAGCGCAAACACCGCGTCGAGCGTCGGGACGCGTGTTCCCGGAATCGTCTTCTGTTTCGGAAAGTCAGGATTCTGTTTGGCCCCGCAGTCCCAGGCCTGCAATTGAGCGAACGTCATCTCCCGGATCAGCCGCGGCGCGCCTGCCGGCCCCACGCAATGCGAAGGATTCATCTCGGGGTCGTGCGATACCACCAGAACATCGTCTTTGGTGACAGCGACATCGAGTTCCAGAACGTCAACGCCCACGCCGATGGCGTACTCAAAAGCGGGCAGCGAGTTCTCGGGCATCGCCGCCCGCGCGCCCCGGTGTCCATGGACTTCGATCTTTGCGGCCAGCATCAAGGTGCAGCTTAGCAGGAGGCTTAAGGTCATGTTTTGAGAATAGACGACCAGGATTTCATTTCTATGTCACGACACGTTGATCGCCGTCCCGGCGCGTGATCCGCTGGCGGTCCAGAAACTCGAGCAACGGAATCGCATACTTGCGCGAAACGCCCGTCCAGTCCTTGAAGTCGCCGACGCCGAAACGCTGGCCGCTCTTGCTTTTCAGCAATGTCTGCATCTGCTCCAAGGCTGTGGCATGACACACCAGTTCCAGGTTGATGCGCACCAGCTTGCGGTCCCGCAGCAGCGTCTGCAACAAAGTCTTGGCCCTTGCCGGATCAATCCCGGATTGCGCCAGCACCTCGTTCGTTGCCGGCACGGCCAAGCCGGCCTCTGAAAACAGCTTCTCGATCTGGGCCAAGGCCGCGGCCTCGTCCTCCTGCATCACCATCCGGAACGAAGCCAACCGCAGCAGGTCGCCCTCCACTGTCACGGCTTTGGTGGTGGCGAGCAGATGCTCAAACATCGCCACGGGCGAGCGAGGCATCACTTGCGTCCGAGCTTCCGCCTTGCTCCATCCGGGCTGCAGCGGATTCTTGGCATGAAACTCTTTCAACAGCGCTTGGAGCGCGGTCGTTCGCTCTTCAAGCCAAGGCGGATGAAAGAGCCAGGTTCCAGAAGCGTCGCGGACCACGGGCCGGCCACCGGCCTGGATCGCGGCGGCCCGCAGACCGGTGCGGGCGATCACCGTCTTCATCGCCAGCCCGCCTGGCGTCTCGGCGATCAGTGCCCCCACCGGGTCCTGCTCGAAGGCCTGCGCCCGCGCTTCCCGCGTCGGGAAGGCCAGGTTTCTTCGGGGCGGGGAGATATCGATCACCGTCCCGCCACCGATCGTCACCACGGGCGAGAACAGGCGCACGATGAAACGGTCACCCGGTAGAATCAACGTCGGTTCACGAAGCTCCAAACGGACCCGCGTCTGGCTACCGGGTTCCAGCTTCGCCCGCTGATCCAAAGCCGTCACCGTGGCTTCCAGTTCCGCGGTGCCCGCGTGAAAGTGTACCGGCGCGCCGCGCTTCAACGGCTTGGCCGACGGCAGCAGCGTCAGCCAGGCGTCCATCCGCGTCACCGGCTCAAACACGGGCGCACCCAGCACTTGGCCGCGCCGCAGGTCCGCCTTGTCGATGCCCGCCAGGTTCAGTGCCACCCGCTGTCCCGCCGTCGCGCTCTTCGCCGCGGACCCATGCTTCTGCAAGCCGCGCACCCGGCTGGTGAGCATCTCGGGATAAACCCTGATCTCGTCCTCGATCTTCAGTTCTCCCGCCGTGAGTGTGCCGGTGACCACCGTGCCGTGACCCTTCATCGTGAAGACGCGGTCGATCGGCAACCGAAACCAGGCCTTGGCACTCTTGGTCGTCACCCCCCGCGCGGTTGCCGCCAGAGCCTCGCGCAGAGCGGGTAGTCCTTCACCCGTGGTTGCACTCACCGCGACCATCGGCGCGCCTTCGAGGAACGACCCCGCCACGAGTTCCGCGACTTCGAGCTTCACCAGTTCCACCAGATCCGGGTCAACCAGATCGGCTTTGGTGATGGCCACGACGCCGGTCTCGATGCCCAGCAAACGGCAGATATCAAAGTGCTCCCGCGTCTGCGGCTTGATCGATTCGGTGGCCGCCACCGTCAGCAGCGCAAGGTCGATGCCGCTCGCCCCCGCCAGCATGTTCTTGACGAAGCGCTCGTGCCCGGGCACGTCCACAAAGCCCAGGCTCAGGTCGTCGGACAGCGGTAGATGGGCAAAGCCCAGGTCGATGGAAATGCCGCGCCGCTTCTCTTCGGCTAACCGATCCGTATCGACGCCCGTTAGCGCCCGCACCAGCGTCGTCTTACCATGGTCGATATGGCCTGCGGTGCCAACGATGACGTTTCTCATTCCATCTCTGATTGCTAGTGCTATCTTCGCGCAACAGCCCCCCGTTCAGGGGGCCCCCGTCCAGGATGCTGAGACCGTCACCTTCAGCGCGACCACGGCTCAAGTCCGGGTCGACGTGCAGGTGCTCGACAACCAACGGCCGGTCACCGGTCTCACGAAAGAGGATTTCGTCGTCTACGACGAAGGCCGGGCCCAGCCGCTCTCGTACTTCGGCCACGATGCCGAACCCGTCACCGTCCTGCTCCTGTTGGACGTCTCCGGCAGTATGAAGCGCTATCTGGAGCAGATCGGCAAAACGGCCCGCCAGGCCCTCGGCCAGCTCACGCCGCAGGACCGCGCCGGCGTCATGGTCTTCAGCAATGGCACCGAGGTCTTCCATCCCTTTTCCAATCGCTTCACGGACGCCGCCCGGGAGATCGAGGTAGCCGTGCTCGACGCGAAGATGCCCGCCGGGACGGCGATCCACGCCGCCCTGGTCGACGCCGCGAATGAGTTCCTGCGCGACACCTCCGGCACCCAGGGACGCCGGGCCGTCCTGATGCTGACTGACGGCAGTGGCCTGAATCACCTGGTGAATGAGGACGACGCTGTGCGGGCGCTCTCCGGCGCCAACGCCGTGGTGAATGCCATTGTCGTTGGTAAGGCCCGTTCGCTGCGGGTTTACGCCGGTAGCAATCCCGACTTCTCGCCTTCCGATCTCTTCTCGCTGGCGGAGCGCACCGGCGGCGAAGCCGTCCGCAACGAACGGGCCGACCAGGCCTTCGGACAGATGATCGGTCGGCTGCGGACCCGCTATTCCCTGGCCTTCGCCCTGCCTGCCGATGCCCAGCCGGGAGCCTTCCGGCGCCTCCGTGTGGAGCTCACTGGCGCGGCGAAACGGCGCTATCCCCGGGCGCAGGTTCGGGCGCGCGCCGGCTATTCGGCTGGCGCCGTTGCCAAGTGATCAACGCGCGGGCATGTTGTAGTTGAAGACCAGTTGCAGCCGGATCTGTTCGCCGCGGAATTCTCCGGGTAACGGCGGGAACGGGTTGGAAGCGCTGATCCCGGCCACGGCCGCACGGTCGAACGAATCTGTGCCCGAGCCGCCGGCGATCACCAGCTTCGGAACTGAGCCATTCTTGGCGATGGCGAACTGAACCGCCACTCGTCCAGGACGTCCGCCCAGCCGCGCACTCTCCGGAATAACCGCGAACCAGTTCCGGCGCACCGCGGCCAGCACCTGGATCAGGTAGGGCCTGAAGTCGACCCCCTGCGGGTCGCTCAGTAACTCAATCTGCGAGCCGGTCTTGCCGGGAGACGGCACGCTGTTTGGTGCAGGGGCAATGCCGCCGATGTCACCGGAATCGGAAATCACCACGCCGCCCGTCGCCCGGTTCCGGGCAACGGCGCGCACCGCTTCATCGACGCTAGACTTGGGCGTCTGAATCTTCACGCCGCTGTTGGCTCCCGTGCCGCCCGAGATATTGGCTCCGACGCTTTCGAAAGTCAGCTTCGGTTTCTTCTCCGGCTCCGGGGACGGCTGCGGGGGCCGGGCCTGAATCCCTTCGAGGGAATTGCCGAGTTGGGGCAAGGCGACCTGCGGACGGTCCGCGATGTCCGGTGCCGGGCTGATCACCTTGGGCGGGGCCTGCACTTGGGCCCGTTCGGGGCCGGGCATCGAGAGCGGCCGCGGCGCGGGCCGGGGCACCGAACCGGCTTTCTTCTGAGTTTGGTCCACCTTGGGCGCAACGAGTCCCTCGAGGTCGAACTCATCGCTGGGCTTCTTTACGTTGGGTGCCTTCTGCGTCAACAAGTTCGGCGGCAGGATCAGCGGCGTCGCGCGGACTTTCATCTCGGCTGCCGTCGGTGCGGGTGTGGAGTAATAGCGGACGGGCAGGTCCGGCAATGCCCGGAAAAAGACAAAGATAACGAGATGGGCGACTACGGAAAGGGCGGCCGGTACCCAGGGATTGCGCCGCTCATGCTTCTGGCCCCAGTCGATTAGCAGATCGACCGTCGGTGCGGACGGTTCGGAAGTGGACGGCGGTAACAATTTCGTTGGACGCGCGGACGAGACGCTTTGTTACTTCTGCTGTTACTGACGCTGGGCGAGCGTGGCCTCAACAATCCGGGCGTGTTCTTCGATCTTAGCAATGATGGCCAGGGCCAAATCGAGCGCCCGCAAAGCGGCGGCTCCGTCGACGCGCGGCGCCCGCCGCGTCACCACGCAATCGACGAACTCGTCCAGTTCGGCGGACAATGCATCCCGCTTTGTAATCGGCGCGTGATTGAACTGAAACCCGCCGGCGCCCCCGGCCTGAATCGAAAAAAGCTCCTGCTTCGCGAAGTCGAGCGAATGGTACTCGTGCGGTTGAAAGAGGCGCAGTTTACGCACCTGCTCGGTGGAAACCCGGCTCGCGGTGAGATTGGCGACGCAGCCGGACGGAAACTCCAGGCGCACATTGGCGATGTCGACCTTGGCGCTCAGGACGCGAATGCCCGCCGCGTGGATCGCCGAAGGCAACTGACCAGTGAACGACAGCAGCAGGTCCAGGTCGTGCACCATCAGGTCAAGGACCACATCGATATCCAGGCTGCGCGGTGAAAACGCGCTCAGCCGGTGAATCTCGAAAAAGAGCGGCAACTTGATCTTGGTGGCTAAGGCCTCCACAGCCGGATTGAAACGCTCCAGGTGGCCGATTTGCAGAATGCGGCTCTGCTCGCCGGCCAGTTCGATCAAACGGCGGGCCCCGGCGGCGTCCTCGGCAATCGGCTTTTCCATCAGGACGTCAATGCCCGCGGCCAGCAGCGTACTGCCGATTTCCGCGTGCAGGCTGGAGGGTGCGGCGACGACGGCGCAATCGATCTTGCCGATCAGTTCGCGATAGTCGGCCAACGTGGGCAGGGCGGGGAACTGGGCGAGGGCGGCCGGGTTCGGGTCGGCCACGGCGACGAGTTCGACCCCGGCATGAGCGCTCAGGTGGCGCACATGGTTCTGGCCGAATTTACCGGCGCCGATGACCGCGATACGGGGTCTGTTCACTTAGTGTCCGGCAGACTGAATCTGGATCAAAGGCTCAGGCTTCTCGAAGTGCGGAGCTGGAATGGTTTGCGGGTCGCGCCAGAAGTCCATCAGCGACGTCTGGTGGACGCAGGAGATGGTGCAGTTCGGGGCGCAGCCCTTTTCCGTCAGGTACTCGCGGCGAATGTCCTTCACCGTGTACTCCGCCAGCGGCACGCCCGGATGGCCACGCTGCTGGGAACAGTAATGGACCAAACCGTCTTCGCAGACATAGAGGTAGCGAGCGCCCGCGCGGCAGCGCCAATTGTTCGGCTTGCCTAAAGCGATTGCTTCCTGAAAATGGTTCAGACGGGCGTAGCTCTTCTTCTGCAATTTCCGGACAGATCGGAAGAGCG
>JALHNI010000128.1 GCA_022843605.1 Bryobacter sp. | reverse complement strand
ACTACGGCACCGCGAACGGCGGACTCACCTACATGCTCTCAACGCGGACCTCGGTGTCCTTTTCCGGCGGCGGATACTTGGTTAAGCGCGCCAACACGGCACTCTTCGGAGTGAACGGGATTCAGGCTCGTGCCGACATTACGCGCCGATTGAACCGAAGCACGTCGATTGGCGTTGACTACAACTTCACGACTTTCCAGTTTTCCCGGGCTTTTGGCGACTCCTACATCCATGGCGTCGGTGTATTCATAGCGCGGCGTTTTGGCCGACGCTGGGAAGGCACCGCTCGAGTCGGCGCCCTTCAGGTTGAAACTCTGGGGCAGCGCCAAGTGGCGATTGATCCCGCGATTGCCGCGATCATCGGTGTCAGCAGTGGGTCGGAGGTCTTCTATAGCAAGAACATGCTTGGCTCTGGCATGGTCGCGCTCACCCGCGCTTCCCGCCAAGGTAATCTGTCGTTTACTGCCTCTCGGAGCGTGAACCCGGGTAACGGCCTCATTCTGACCGCCCAGGTGGATTCCGCTGGCGCGGCTTTCAGCCGTCGCCTTAGCCGCCGCCTCAACTTTGACCTCGGCTACACCTATTCCCGAATGCGCGGTCTCGGCTTGATCACTGGCACTTTCGCCAATCACAACGGCGGGGTTGGTCTCGGCTGGCAGGTTGCGCGATATACCCAGATTACCGCGCGGTATGACCGGCGCAATGCCACGACGAATTCGTTCTCGACCTTCAACCTCAACGGCAACCGGTTCGCGCTCGGCGTAGTATTTACACCCGCCGACATTCCGGTTTCGTTGTGGTAACCGTCAAATGTTAGACCGGGAATGGCGGGTCGTACTGGTAGAAGACGACGCCCCACTCGCTGGCCTTCTGGTTCGCTACTTCAAACGGCTAAACCTCGCCACCGTCTGCTTTCGCCGACCGGGCGAGGCCTTGAGCCACCTGCAGAACGAACCTGTTGACCTGCTGATCACCGACCTGACACTGGGCCACGAAAACGGTGCGGAACTGGCTCGCACCGCCCTTGAGCGTGACCCTCAACTGCGAGTTCTGTTGATGAGTGGCTATCCCTACGAGCCACAGGACTTTCCTGAAGGGGCGCGCCTTGCTTTTCTGCAAAAGCCTTTCTTGCCGAACATGCTACAGGCGGAAGTGATGCGGCTGCTTGAAGATCAGGACTGCGTCAGCAGTAGCGCTTCTTCCAGCCTTGCCGCGAAGTTGTCCCCGGACTCTGACCAGAGCTGACGGCGTTCGGCGTTCAGTGTCCCGTCCAAATCCTGCACGAATTTCAGAAGGCTCCGGATGTTTGACTGCACCATGGGCAGGCTGTTTCCGGTAACTGCGGATTGAGGGAGAAAATGACTCTCCAACCCGAAATCTACCTCCAGGTGATCCCGGTTCAAGGCATCGAACGACGGTCCGAAGCAGAAGAGCGATACGCGCACCGGCGCCAGTTTCCATTCGCCGCCGGCGGTCGCGGTCGGAAGCACCCATTGCCACAGGTCCCACTGAGCTTCGAGTTCATAACCATAGTTGGGTGACTGGTGCTGTCGCGCTTCTTCCATCATCAAGTCGAAGTCGTTCGGTCCGTCGTAGAGATGCTCGAAGACCGGCGGTTCGACCAATTCGTCTTCGAAGATTCGAAGCTGCATGGACGGCGACAGTCGCGAGAAGGGGAACTTTCGCAGTGCGGTTGCATAGTGTCGCAGCATGTTGTGAACGGTGTAGCCGCGCATCCAATAAGAGAGATAAAGCCGATCCATTAGCTGCGCGCCACCTGCCGGAAGGCTTCCACTGCCCGGTCGATCTCGGTGGTGGTGTTGTAGACGTGAGGTGAGAACCGAAGACCGCGGGAATCGCCCGAAGGGGTCATGGCGATCGCGATTTTGTGCTCGTTCCACAGGCGATCGTACACCTGCTTCAGGTCGTGTTTCGGTAGGTCGACTTTGACGACACCGCCGGAGAGGGACGGCTCCAAATTTGTCCGCAAGACTGCGCCGTCGACCTTCGCGAATTGCTGTTTCAGCCGCGAAGTCAGTTCGGTGAGGCGCGCTTCCACCTTGGGCATGCCCATCATCGCTAGAAAATCGATGGCCGATTCGAAGGACACCAGCCGCGCATCGTCACGCTGCCCAAAAACTTCGAATTTGCGCGCGCCTACCAATTTGTCGGACCAGCCCGCCGTTACGATGGAAGGCCACAACTGCCGGTGCCGTTCGCTTCGCACGAAAAGCAGACCTGCTTCCAGCGGTCCCATGGACCATTTGTGTGCGCTCGCCGAGAACGAGTCGCAGGCGATGTCGCGCAGGTTGACGTCGATGGCGCCAAAGCTTTGGGCGCCGTCGAGATGCATCCAGATACCGCGTTCGCGGGCGAAGGCGGCGATCTCGCGGGCAGGGAAGCGGATGCCTGTGGTGCTGGTGACGTGGGTGACGGAGATTACCTTGGTTCGGCTGGTGGTGGCCCCCTTGATCGAGTCCACCAGTTGCGCTGCTGATACGGCTGGCACCTTCACGTCGACCGAAACGACTTTAAAGCCATCGCGGCTGGCGCGTACCTTCCACGAGTCGTTGTTCGACGGGTGATTGTGGCTGGTAATGACCACCTCGTCACCCGGCTTCAGATCGATGCCGCGCACGACAAGATTGGAGCCTTCGCTCGTATTGCGCGTGAGGGCGATTTCGTCCGCGGTGACGTTCAAGAGGTCCGCGATTTTGCCGCGCAAACGGTCTTCGAGCGGCACGTATTTTTCGCGATTCTGGAATGAGGGATTGGCATGGAAATCCCTCAGGAATTGCTGGTAGCGATCCAGCACCATGCGGGACGCCGGGCACACATTGGCCGCGTTCAGGTAAATGAGCGATTCATCGAGCGGAAACTCCCGCTTGATGAGGTGCCAGTAAGTGTCGTTGGAATCAGCGGCCTTGAGCGCCTGCGAGTAGGCGAACCAGGCGGGCGGCAGAACACGGAAAAGGGCCCGGCGGGTGGTTGGCATCTCCCGATTCTAGCCAACTACTCGCCTAACTGACGATAGCGTCCCGCAAAATACAGTAAGGGATCGCCGTCACGGGCATCGACGGACACCACCTCGCCGACAAAGATGAGGTGGTCGCCGCCTTCCAGCACTGTGTGGCGGCGGCATTCGAGAACGGCCAGGCAGTGCGGGAGCACCGGTGCCCCGGAAAGCCCTCGACGCCACTCAAGACCGTCAAAACGGTCCTCCTGGCGGCGGGCGAATCGCTGCGAAAGGTCACGTTGTGACCGATCTAAAATGTTGATAACAAAAGATGAAGAGGCGCTAAACGCATGCACGGCCTGTGATGTGCGGTCCAGGCAGAACAAAATCAGGGGAGGGTCCAGCGAGACCGACGAGAAGGAGTTGATCGTCAAGCCGCACGGTGTCCCGGCGGGGTCCAGCGTGGTGACGATCGCCACCCCCGTGGCGAAGCGGCCACACGCTCGCCGGAACGCTTCCGCTGTGGGTGTCTGTTGGGGGCTTTCGGTGGGATTCAAGCTTGACAAGTTGCTAACCCTAATCCTATCATGAGGTTTGCAGTGCAATGTAGCCGCTGGGCGTGCATTCTTGCCTGTAACCAGATCGGATCTACTTCATGATCAAGCTCGACATAATCAACGAGGTCGTTAACAAGACCGGCATAACGAAGACCAAGGCCGAGATGGCAGTGGAAACGGTTTTCGAAACCATGAAGCGCGCCCTTGCTCAAGGCGAGCGCATCGAACTTCGCGGCTTCGGTATCTTCAACGTGCGCCCTCGCAAGACCGGCATTGGCCGGAATCCGCGCACCGGTGCGGAAGTGGCGATTCCTCCGGGGAAAGCGGTTCGCTTTAAGCCCGGCAAAGAACTCCAATCACTCCAGTAGCCCTGCAAACCATTGAGATGGATTCCGTACGACGCGCGCCTCTGGCTGCATGTTTTGCTGCTATTGGCTACACTGCTCACCACCAGCGCTGCCGGCGCTCGCATCGCACATAACTTCCATCACAACCTTCCGGCGTTTCGTCTGGAAGAAGATCTTCTCGCCATCCTCGATCCGATCCAGCACCCTGAACTGCTGTTGGATGGTTTGCCTTTCGCCCTTGTTCTACTGTTTATTCTCGGCGCCCATGAGTTCGGCCACTACTACTTTTGCGTCCGCTATCATCTGAACGCCAGCCTGCCGTACTTTCTGCCGGCCCCCAGTTTTATCGGCACCTTTGGCGCCTTTATCCGCATCCGCTCCATCATCTACAGCCGCAACGACCTTTTCGACGTCGGAGTCGCCGGCCCCATGGCGGGATTCTTCGTGCTGGTGCCTTGCCTGTTGGTGGGGCTCTGGAATTCGCGCGTCATTCCTGGGATTGCCGAGCGAGGCGACATGATCTTTGGAGAACCGGTGTTGCTGGTGGCCTTCCAAGCGCTGATCTTTCCGCATACTCCATCCACGGACATCGCCCTGCACCCGATTGCCCGCGCGGCCTGGGTGGGCCTGTTTGCCACCGCCCTCAACCTGCTGCCGATCGGCCAACTGGATGGCGGCCACATTCTCTACGCCTGGTTCGGCGAACGCTACCAACGGCGCAGTTGGATCTTCCTGGCGATGCTGATCCCGCTGGGCTTTTTCTGGTGGCCCTGGTGGATCTGGGCTGCGATTCTTTACCGCCTGGGTCGGAAGCACCCTTACATTCACGACGAAACCGGGCTGGATCGTCGCCGTCAGCAATGGGCAATCGCCGCAGTGGTGTTGTTCATCCTCTGCTTTATGCCGGCGCCCTTCCGCTATGCCGAATGAAGTAGATCGCCTGAGCCACGAGGGTTAACGCGCCAACAGGCGCTACTAGCTCCAGCATCGGGGTATAGGTCATCAAAGCCGTAGCGGTGACGCCAGCCGTGAAGGCATATCCGACGGCAAGTGGTAGCAGTCGGTGCGTCAACAATGCAATAGACAAGCCGAACCAGCCCAACATCAGCAGCATCCACTTACGCAAGGCCCAACCGCGAATCGCCAGGGCCATCTCATTGGTGAACCCGCTCTCGATGCCTAACACGCGCAGAATGGCGAAATTCTCCGCTAAGTCGCACAGCATGGCGGCCGCAATGCACCCGCCGACGATCCACTTCAGCCAAGCTCGCTTGCCGAAGCGCATTCCCATGGCGATCCAGAGGGAGCCGTAGGCGAGGATGAAACCGAAGTCCAGGAAAGTGTGCAGGCGGTAGCCTGCGCGCGCCGGCGTGGCCAGAACAATGGTGAGCGACGGCCAGTCCCGGACCATCTGCAGAGCAAATGCGCTGCTGCGGTAGCCAAGCTGGGATTGTTCCGGATGGGGCGGCGACAGCATCCAAAGCCCAACCGCCAAGGCGATCGTGGCTAGAGTAAGCAGCAACAGGTGGCGGGGACTCATCCCCCGCACTCTACCAGATGACACGTTCGTAGTTAGCTCGAATCGTCTCGTCAGCCGTCACCAAAGGCGCCTGCCGGCAACTGGCCTGCGCTACGATCAGACGGTCAAACGGATCACGCGTCCACTCCATGCGCATCGCCGCTTGAGACACTTGGCCGAAGTCCGCATCGCAGACCTTCAAGCCGATCAGCTTGCCCAACTCGTCGCGCACATCCTCCGGCCGATGCTTGAACCGTCCCACTTCGCGCAGATATTGAATCTCGAGTAGCACCATGGGCGAGATCCGCAAGGTCCCCTTGTCGATCGCCTCAGCTGCCGGTGCCGTCAGCTTCTCCGTCAAGCCCGCATACAAAAAGAGGACCGCGCACGTGTCCAGATAAACTACAGCACCGGCTTCCATTCGTGGCTCCAGTCGACGGAGATCAGGTCGTCCGGATTCCCCAGGATGCAATCCCGCTTCACCAGTCGCGACAGCTTCGAAGGCGGATTCACCGCGACAATCCGCAACATCTTTCCGTTGCGCAAAATCTCCACGGGTTCGCCGTTCTCGAGGACGCGGTCGAGAATCTGGTAGATATCCTCCCGCAACTGCGTAGCTGTGACACTCATGGGACTAGCCTAGCACGAGGCGAACGTGTGATCAAGGTATTTCCGTACGTATGCCATTGAGTCACGCACCGTACGTGCTATTCTGAGTTCATGGCACTAGCCGACTCATACTTCGCCCGCAAGTTCGGGGTGACCGAGCACGATCTCGAGGCCTATCTGGGCGAAGCGCTCTCTCAAGGCGGCGACTACGCCGACCTTTACTTCGAGTACGTCGCCACGAGCGCCATCACCCTCGATGAAGGGATCGTCAAGAGTGCCTCCCAGGGCGTCACCATGGGCGTCGGGATCCGCGTCATCTCCGGCGAACGCACCGGCTACGCCTACTCCGATGACCTCGCCCCTGAGCGCATCAAGCAGGCCGCCCGCACTGCCGCCTGCATCGCCAGCGGACCCTCGCAAGTGCTCAAGCACGGCTTAATGGAAGGCGAGAAGCGCAACCTCTATCCGGTGCTCACGCCTCCCACCGAAATCGGACTGAAGACCAAGGTCGATCTTGTGAAGCGCGCCGATGCCGCAGCCCGCAAATACGACGAGCGCATTTTCCAGGTCACCGCCACCTACCATGACCAGGTGAAGCAGATCCTGGTGGCCACCTCCGACGGCGTCGTCAACCATGACACGCAGCCCATGGCCCGCCTGAACGTCTCCGTTCTGGCCCGCCAAGGCAACGAACTGCCACAGTCCGGCTATTCGGGAGGCGGCGGACGCGTTGCTTTCGACTTCTTCCTGAACGAAAAGACGCCCGAGTACTTCGCCGCCGAATCCGGCCGCCAGGCCATCGCCATGCTGGACTCGGTTGAAGCACCGGCCGGAGAAATGACCGTCGTTCTCGGACCCGGTTGGCCCGGCGTCCTGCTGCATGAAGCCGTTGGCCACGGCCTTGAAGCCGACTTCAATCGCAAAGGCGTCTCCGCCTTCTCCGGCCGCGTTGGCCAGAAGGTCGCGAGCGAACTCTGCACTGTCGTCGACGACGGCACCATGCACAGCCGCCGCGGCAGCTTAAACCTGGACGACGAAGGCGCGCCGACTCAGCGCAATGTTCTGATCGAGAACGGCATCCTGCGCGGCTATCTGCAGGACAAGCTCAGCACGCGCCTGACGGGCGCCGCAGGCACCGGCAGCGGTCGCCGCGAAGGCTACCAGAGCATCCCGATGCCCCGCATGACCAATACCTTCATGCTCGCCGGCGAAAGCGATCCCGCCGACATCATCCGCTCCGTGCCCAAAGGCATCTACTGCGTCAACTTCGCCGGTGGACAGGTGGATATCACCAACGGCAACTTCGTCTTCTCCGCAAGCGAAAGCTATTTGATCGAGGACGGCAAGATCGGCCGCCCGGTTCGCGGTGCCACGCTGATCGGCAATGGTCCGGAAGCACTGAAGTACATCAGCATGGTCGGTAACGACCTGAAGCTCGACGAAGGCGTCGGGATCTGCGGCAAGGAAGGGCAGAGCGTCCCTGTGGGCGTCGGCATCCCCACCGTCAAAATTGACCGCATGACCGTCGGAGGCACGGCATAATGAAGCCCCTCGAACTCGTCCAGGAGATCGTCCAACAGGCCCTCGCCGCTGGTGCCACGGACGCCGAATGCACCATCGCGGAGGGCGAGGAGTTCTCGGTGAGTGTCCGCGTGGGCGACATCGAGAAACTCCAGGAAGCTGCCTCCCGCTCGGCCGGTCTGCGCGTCCTTGTTGGCCAACGCAGTGGTTCGGCTTACACTTCTGACCTTACGCCCGAAGGCATCAGCCGTATGGTGCGCTCCGCCGTGGACAATGCCGAGGTCACCGGTGAAGATCCGTTTGCCGGCCTGCCCGACGCCGCCGACCTCGGCCAGCACACCACCGACCTGCGCCTCTTCGACGAAAGCATCCGTTCCCTCGCCCCCGCTGCCAAAATCGAGCAGGCCCGCCGCGCCGAAGCGGCCTTCATGGCCTATGATCCCCGCATCGACAAGAGTGAAGGCGCGTCGTTCGATTCCGGTATCTCCGGCCGTTACTTTGCCAACTCTCGCGGCTTCGCCGGCGGCTACATCAGTTCGCAATGCTCGCTTTCCGCCGTGCCTGTCGCCAGTGAAAACGGCGCGATGGAGCGCGACTATTGGTATTCGAGCGCCCGTAGCCCGCAGAAACTCGATACTCCCGAGAACGTTGGTGTCATCGCCGCCAAGCGGACCCTTCGCCGCCTGGGCGCCCGCAAGGTTCCTACGCAAAAGGCCGCCATCGTCTTTGAGCCGCGCATCGCGCGGCAGTTGCTGAGCCACATCGGCGAAGCCGTCGACGGCGATTCCGTCTACCGCGACTCGAGTTTCCTGGCCGGTAAACTCGGTGAGCGCGTCGCCAACGAAAGCGTCACCATCGTCGACGACGGCACCATTCCCGGCCTCTGGGGCACCGCTCCCTTCGATGCCGAAGGCGTCCCCACGCGCCGAACGGTGATCATTGAGAAGGGTATCCTCAAGAGCTATCTGCTCAACACCTACACGGCGCGAAAACTAGGCCTGCGGACGACCGGCAACGCCGGCCGGGGCCTTTCCGGCGCGGCTTATGTGCAAAACGGGAACTTCTACCTGGAGGCGGGTTCCCTCACTCCGGAGGAAGTGATTCGCAAGGCGGGTACCGGACTTTACGTGACAGAGATCCTAGGCAATGGCGTCAACATCGTCAATGGCGACTACTCGTGCGGCGCGCAGGGCCTCTGGATCGAGAACGGCGAACTCGCCTACCCGGTGAGCGAAGTCACGATTGCGAGTACCCTGATGGAGATGCTCAACTCGATTGACGCCATCGGCTCGGACCTCGAATTCCTCAGCACCATGGCCGCACCCACGTTAATGATCCGGGAGATGACGGTCAGTGGCCAGTGAGAATGGAAGCAAAGACGTTCGCCGACTGGCGCTCATTCTCCTGCCCGTGCTGTTGCTCTCGGGGGGAGCCATTTACTGGCTTACCCTACCGCCGCCTGTGAAGCAAGCGGCCCCGATCACGCCCGAAGCCAAGGCTTATGTGAAGCATCTGGCTTTGGGTAACATCGAAATGACCGAAGCCGAAGCCTTCAATGGCGCAAGACTCATCGAGATCAAAGGCAGCATCGGCAATCAAGGCGACCGCGCCTTGAAGCAGGTGGAGATCACCTGCATCTTCTACGACACCTACAGCCAAGTGGTTGGCCGTCAGCGCCAGCCGATCGTCCGCGCCTCCACCGGCGGACTCAAGCCCGGCGAAACCAAGCCGTTCCGCCTCGCCTTCGACGACCTCGCCGAAAGCTGGAATCAGGCCCTGCCGCAAGTCGTCATCGCCAGCATCGACTTCGAATAGGTATGGCCGACTTGATGCTGAGCGTCAAAGTGGTGCCCAAGGCGTCGAAGACCGAATCGGCCGGCGTCATGTCCGACGGCACGCGTAAGATCCGCCTCGCCGCTGTCCCCGAAAACGGCAAAGCCAACGAATGTCTCCGCCGCTTCCTCGCCGGCGAATACGGCGTCCCGCTCAACCAAGTCGAAATCGTCGCCGGCCACACCGGTACCCGCAAGACGGTGCGCATCCGTGCTGACTGACGCCTTCCTGCAGGACGCCGCCCGCCGCTGTGCCATCGACCTCATCGGCGTCACCGACACCGCCCCCCTCGCTGACCATCCCTACTACCTCGACTGGGTCGCACGTGGCCACGCCGCGGGCATGGGCTATCTCACCGACCACCGCGCCCACAAGCGCGCCGATGTCCGCGAAATCCTGCCGTCCGCCCAATCCGTCATCGTCGCCGCCGTGCTCTACAACGCTCCCGCCCAGGACCCGCATCTCTCCCGCTACGCCTGGGGCCACGATTATCACGAAGTCCTGCGCGAACGCCTGGAAAAGCTCGTCGCCGAACTCCCCGCCGGCTACGACTATCGCGTCTGTGTCGACACGGTACCCGTCCTCGAACGCGCCCTCGCCCGCCGCGCCGGCCTCGGCTGGCTCGGCAAAAATACGTGCCTAATCAACCAGGGGGCAGGGAGCTGGTTCTTCCTTGGCGAGATCCTCACCTCGCTCCCCTTGCCGCCCAACGCTCAGGCCCCCCCGGACCGCTGCGGCTCCTGCACGCGCTGCATCGACGCCTGCCCCACCGATGCCCTCGTCCCCCTCGGCGACCGCTGGGAACTCGACTCCCGCCTCTGCATCTCCTATCACACGATCGAAGCCAAAGAGCCCGCTCCGGAGCCGCTCCGCGAACATTTGGGCCCCCTCGTCTTCGGCTGCGACATCTGCCAGGACGTCTGCCCCTGGAACCGCCGCGCCCCCGTCACCCTCGACCCTGACTTCCAACCCGCCCATGCCCCCCCACCCCTCGACCAACTCGCCCTCCTCACCGAAGCTGAGTTCCGCGACCGCTACCGCCACACCCCCCTCTGGCGCACCAAACACCGCGGCTTCCTCCGCAACGTCGCCATCGCCATGGGCAACGATCCCCAGAAGCGTTATCGGCCCGCCCTCGAATACCTCGCCGCAAATGCCGATTCCCATGTGCGGGAAGCGGCAGCGTGGGCGCTATCCCGTGACGCTTAGCGCCATCCATCCCGTCTCCCTGCCGTCCATCACAAATCCTCCCGCGGTCGAGTCGACTCGGGCATGATGACCTCATGCGGCGTTATTGGATCTACCAGTGCCTCGGATGGCTGGCTTACTCAGCCATCGGACTCACCATCAACCTTCTGAACGGGGCCGCCCTCGTTCCCTTGATTGTCGGGCACTTGGTGCTGATTTCGACTAGTATCGGCCTCACCCATCTCTTTCGCCTCTACATCCGGCGCCGGAGTTCCGCGGGTCAACCGCTCAGCCGACTTTGGCCGCGGCTCGCCGTCTGGGCCATCCTGATCAGTCTCGTCCAAACCACCGTCGTCATCGCTACGAATCTTGCTTTTGGCGGGAGCCGTTGGGACCGCACTTCCGTCGTCGCCCTGTGGTGGGGCATGCTCCTGGCCACTGGCGTCTGGACCTTGCTCTACGTCCGATTTTCCGAACGCCGGAGCCACGCCGCCCGCGAAGGTCAACTCACACTGGCGCTCCGTGAGGCAGAACTGCGCGCGCTCGAGGCGCAAATCAATCCGCACTTCCTGTTCAACTGCCTGAACTCGATTCGCGCGCTGGTGGAAATCGACCCCGCCCGGGCCCAGGAAATGCTCACGCGGCTGGCGAATGTCCTGCGCAACAGCCTTCGCCAGAATCGTCCCCACGCGGTTGCGTTGGCGGAAGAGGTCGAGGCCGCCGGCGACTACCTGGCGCTCGAAACCATTCGCTTCGCTGACCGTCTACAAACCCGGATTGCCGTTGACCCGGCGGCCGCCAACTGCCTCATTCCGCCGATGGTGCTGCAGACCTTGGTGGAAAACGCGCTTAAGCATGGCATCGGTAAAGTTGCCGGACCCGGCGAACTTCGGATTGCCGCACGCCTTGAGCCTGACGTGCTCCGTCTTGTCGTCGAGAACACCGGCCGCCTGACAGTTTCGCCAGTTACTTCGCCCCAGTTCGGCCTTCAAAACATCCGCGAACGGCTTAAACTGCTTTATGGAGATCGCGCCAGCCTCAGCCTGAATGATTCCGGCGGCTTGGTGACGGCCACCGTTCTGCTACCCCGAGTGCAATAGCTTCCGATGCGCGCCCTAATCGTCGACGATGAGCCTCTCGCCCGCTGGGAACTCCGGCGCTTGCTGCACCCCACGCTGTGATCGACGTCGTCGGCGAAGCTCGCGACGCCGAAGAGGCGCTGCAGATGATCCGGCAACTCAACCCCGATTTGCTCTTTCTCGATATTCAGATGCCCGGTCTCTCCGGATTCGAGTTGCTCGATCATTTGGGCGGTAAAGTGCCCCAGGTCATCTTTACCACCGCCTATCAACAGCACGCTCTCCGGGCTTTTGAAGTGAATGCTCTGGACTATCTGCTCAAGCCCATCGCCCCTGAACGGTTGGCTCTGGCCATCAGCCGCCTGCTTCCCACCCACCCTGGGCAGATCTTCGTCCAGGACGGTGACCGCTGCTGGATTGCCCGGCTGGAGGACATCTTCCTGCTTGAGTCAGAGGGCAATTACACGCGCCTGTATTTCGGTCAGGAACGGCCGCTCATCCGGCGATCGCTTAGTGCCCTCGAGAGCCAACTTGACTCCCACCGCTTTTTTCGCGCCAATCGCCGGCAGATCCTCAACCTCGCCTGGATTGACAGCCTGCGTCCCTCTCCGAGCGGCGGGTTGGTGGCGGTGCTGCGCAATGGCCCGCCGCTTCTGATGTCGCGTCGCCGCTCCGAACGCCTGCGGAATGCACTCAGTCTGTGAGTCCAGCGCGCGGGATGCTGGGTTAAGCGAAGCCTCCGCATTACAATGAAAATTGCTATGAGCGACGAACAGAAGCCCCCCATCCCACCCCCCAGCTTTGAATTTCTGATCCTCACCCTCAGGATGCAGGCTGAGGTCGCGCTCGGACTCCTCACAGTCCCAGGCGACGATGACGGCAAGGACCTCGACCGTGCCCGCCACGTCATTGACCTTCTCGCCATGCTGGAGACGAAGACCAAGGGCAACCTCACCTTGCCTGAGCAGCGCCTGATTGAGAACACTCTCACCGAGTTGCGCTTCCGCTTCGTCCAAATCAGCGAGAAGAATGACTGATCTCCGGCTCACGGTTCTCGGCTCCGGAACCAGCGTCGGCGTCCCCACCATTGGCTGTCATTGCGATGTCTGCACCTCCGCCGACCCTCGCGACAAACGGCTCCGTCCCTCCGTGCTGATCGAGTACGACGGCCGCGTTGTCCTGATCGACACCACGCCGGACTTCCGGCAGCAGATGCTGCGCGAGAAGGTCGGCCGGCTCGATGCCATCCTCTACACCCACTCCCACGCTGACCATATCCTCGGCCTGGATGACGTTCGCCCTTACAATTTCTACCAGCAGGGCACCATCCCGATCTACGCGTCGTCAGAGACGCTCGATGTCGTCGAGCGCGTTTTCAGCTACATCTTCTTCGTCGGTGAAACGGAAAGCTCCCGCCCCCGCATCAACGTCAATCGCCTCGACGGCAGACCCTTCGACCTCTTCGGCCTCGAGTTCCAGCCCATCGCCCTGAAGCACGGCCGCGGCAACACGCTCGGTTACCGCTTCGGCCGCTGCGCCTACCTCACCGATCACAGCGAGATTCCCCCCGAGTCGCTCGCTCAACTCCGCGGGCTCGACGTGCTCTTTCTCGATGCGCTGCGCCACAAGCCGCACCCCACGCACTCCACCGTCGAGCGTTCACTCAAGTACGTCGAACAACTCGCGCCCCGCCGCGCTTACTTCACCCATGTTTCGCACGACCTTGCGCACGTCCAGACCGAAAGCCTGCTGCCGCCCCACGTCCACATGGCCTACGACGGCCTGAAGCTCGCCATTTCCGAAGATCCACCCATTGACCTCATTCGCCTTCAGGCTGGTGTCGCCCGCACCACACCCTGCGCCGTCACCATCGGCAACTTCGACGGCACACACCTCGCGCACCAGCAGCTTTTCCGTCGCGTGACGCGGCATGGCCGCGAGCGGCAACTCACTCCGTGCGTGCTCACTTTCGATCCACATCCCACTCAGGTCCTCTCGCCGGACCGCGCCCCCAAACTTCTCACCACCCACGAACAGCGCGCCGCCCGCATGGCCACCTTCGGCATCGAGCAGGTCTTCGTCCTGCCCTTCAGCAAGGCCCTCAGCACGCTCGAGCCAGCTGAATTCGTTCAGCAGATTCTGGTCGACCAGCTTAAGGCCAAGCTCGTTGTCATCGGCTCCAACTTCCGGTTCGGCCGCAAGCAAGCCGGCGACGTGGCGCTGCTAAAAGTAGAAGGTGCGCGCCTCGGCTTCACGGTGGAAGTCGTCAACGAGTACGTCTACCGGGGCGAGGCCGTCTCCTCCACGCTCGTCCGCCGCCTGCTGGAACAAGGTGACGTCGCTCGCGCCGCGCGCTACCTGGGCCAGTTCTACCGGCTCACCGGTCGCGTCGTCACTGGTTTCGGCATTGGCAAGGAGCAGACCGTTCCGACCCTGAACCTCGATTGGGGTGACGCCATGCTGCCGCGCACGGGCGTTTATGTGACGCGTACCTCGTGCGTTGATACGGGCCGCCAATGGCCTTCCATCACCAACGTCGGCATCCGGCCCACCTTTCAAGGGGAAGCGCTCACGGTGGAGACGTTCCTGCTGAGCGCCCTGAAACCGCCCAGCCCGCACCGCATTGAGGTCGAGTTCCTGCACTGGGTCCGCGAGGAGCGTCGCTTTCCGGATCCGGCCGCGCTCAAAGCGCAAATTCTTCAGGATGTTCGGCGAGCCAAGAGTTGGTTCCGCCACGCCGAACGCGTTTCGGTGGCCCTAGGCCAATAGACCTAGTACACTAATAAGAATGGCTTTATCGGCATCCAAACTCGAACATCTCAAGAAATTGTCCAACTCCGCCGGAGTCATCGCGGCCGCCGCGATGGATCAGCGGGGTAGCTTAAGGAAGTCCCTGGCTGCCGCCAAGGGCGTCACCGAGAAAGAGATCTCCGAAGAGATGATGTCCGACTTCAAAGTCGCCGTCTCGAAGGCCCTCACGCCCCACGCCAGCGCGATTCTCCTCGACACTGAATACGGTCTGAAGGCCGCTGCCGCGCGCAGTTCGAATGCCGGTCTCCTGCTCGCTTATGAGCTCTCCGGGTACGACAATACCCAGCCCGGCCGGCTGCCCGATCTCATCCCCGAGCTTTCCGCCCTCCGCATCAAGGAACTCGGCGCCGACGCTGTCAAGATTCTGATCTACTACGCCCCCGGCGACGACCCCAAGGTCAACACCATCAAGCACGCCTTCGTCGAGCGCATTGGCGCTGAGTGCGAAACCGTAGGCATTCCCTTCTTCCTCGAATTCATCGGCTACGACCCCGCCGGTGGTGACGAGAAGGGCCTCGAATTCGCCAAGAAAAAGCCGCAAATCGTCATCGACTCGATGGCCGAGTTCTCGAAGCCCCAGTATCACGTCGACATGCTCAAAGTCGAAGTGCCCATCAACGCCAACTACGTCGAAGGTAGCTCTGTCTACAAAGGCGAAAAGGCATATACCCGCGAGGAAGCCCTCGGCTACTTCCGGAAAGCTTCTGACCTTGCCACCAAGCCCTTCATCTACCTGAGCGCCGGCGTCAGCAATGCCCAGTTCGTTGAGAGCTTGACCATGGCCAGCGAAGCCGGCACCGACTACTCCGGCGTCCTCTGCGGCCGCGCCACCTGGAAAGACGGCATTCCGATCTTCGCCAAGCAAGGAGCCAAAGCTCTCGAAGACTGGCTCGCCGACGAAGGCATCAAGAACATCAACGCCGTCAACGCCGCCATCTCCGGCGCCAAGTCGTGGACGAAGAAGCTCGGCCTCTAACCACCCTCAACCTGGGCGTGCTCCCCAGCCCGCCCCCACATTCCACCGTTAGCCGAAAGGGCGATTGTATCGCCCATCGCCCGTCCGCTTCCGCTGGGACCGCGTCGATTTCGAAGAGCGTTGTGTCTACTTCGAAGCCACCAAGTTCGGCACCGGCAAAGCCCCGCTGATGGGCGAGATGGAATCCGCCTTGCGCGAACAGAAAGCCATTCGCGACGAGTCCTACCCCAACTGCCCTTACGTCTTCTTCTGGTTCGACTACCGCTTCGACAAGAACGGAGAGCCGATCCAGCGCTTCGACGCCTTCTGGCGGCAGGCCGTCACGGCGCTCGGCGAGAAGTTGAAGGCCGACGGACTGGAGCCCATCGACCTCCACTTCCACGACCTCCGCCGATCAGCGCACTTCCAAATGCGCAAGGCCGGCATCGACAGCCAAACCCGCCGCGACATCATGGGTCACGAAAGCACCTCGATGGACGACCGCTACACCATGATCGACGACGAGGCGCTCGACGACGCGCGGCGAAAGATGGAGGTGTTCCAAAAAGACCGAGGCTTGCTGGCGGATGACCCAGCCAGCCAACTGGACCGGCTCAGGGCCGAAGTTCAACGCCTGGAAGCTGAGCTGAACCGCAGGTGATCTCATATCCCGCTTGAAGGCCACCCGTTTGCGGCGCGCGCCAAGGCGGTATGGGTGGGTTATGGCACGCCCGGAGAATCCTTCAACATACTGTCTGCCAGCCGGAGTCTTGTTGGGCACAGATGCGTTAGCTATGCTTAAAGACAGACCGAACAACGTGCCATAGCAAGGAGATGGCGAGGACTGCGGGAACAGCTGCGTGCGCGAGTTTTTCTAGGCGCTCAAAGCATTCGATGGCGGTCGGACAGTAGTGCAGGGAGACGACTATGACAATTGCAGTTCCCGCGAGAGCCAGTAGCCATTGGAATAGGCGACTCGGTTGGGTCGTGTACGGCCCCGCGCTGCTTTTGACTTCGATATCTCCCTCGCTCGGTACTAAATCTTTCGAGTTGTTCATGCTGGCGGCCCTTTCCACCGCTGATCGGAGTTTAGGATCGATGGATCAGCGGAACCAGGGTGACTTCGAACATTTCGCATGTGGCTCAGTTTTCACCCACCGCAAACGCTCTTCTCACCCCTCAGGCATGGGCCAACTCCCCCTACTTTCACCGACCGGTCTTCTACTATGCTCGACAGAAGGCTAAACCGATGGAATCCCGTAGCGTCACGATTGATACGCAAAAGATGCAGGATGCTTTTGCGGAGCTCGGATATAGCTCCGTCGAGAAGCTTGCCAACTCCTTGGTCAAACGCCCGAGTGGCCAATCCGAGGCCCTTTTGTCGGAGGATACGTTTAAATCCTGGAGAAAGAACAAAAGAGCAAATCGATCACGACTGATTACACTGGCGACAGACCTTGCAGCGATCAGTCAGCGACCGGTAGATTGGAAGGCCTGGGTAGCCACTAGCGACGAACGAACACCGTTGCTGGGAACAGCTGCCCGAGAGGTCCCCCAATCTCCGAGGGTTTTAACCGATAATGCTGAACGCCCTTCTCAGCAGCCGCACGAGTTGAGTTGGAACGTCCTGTTCGAACAGTTCCTCAACGAGGCAGAATACGCGCTGACGTCGACAAACGTCGGAAACCGAAGACAATACGCGAGCGTTGCTGCAAGGGTTCCCACCAATCCCTCTTTTTCTGCGGTGGCGTCGTCGGGCGGCGGCGGCGCTGTCAGTGTGGTTTCTAGCCTGGATCTCAACTTACCAGACTCTGCATTCAAAGGCATTCCGGAAAATAGATCGGCCCATGACGCTTTGCTTTCACGCTCGAAACCGATCAGCGTAGCATCCTCGGCAAATCTGGTGGGGACACTCGTAATCTTTAAGTATCTTCAAGTGGTCAAAGGATACAACTTCGACATTAACTATTCTTACCCCCACACGTTGGAAATTGTTGATCGCATTCGGGACAGCGCATTCAGTAATCCACCTGACCTTTGTGCAATAGCTATGGCCCCAGGAAGTCGTCTATTGTCATACGGATCCCGCAAGGGATATAGCCCAATGATGCTGTTGCCGAAGGTGAGCCAGAGACAGTTGGCAATAACCGACCATACCTCGAATCTAGCGGACGGAGTGCGCTTCTTATGCATGTCCGAATCTCCGTCAGGACCCCGCTTCTATTTCGAATCTCTGCTTAGAGCCAAGATGATCGAGGAGCGTGCGACCACACTGGAACACACTGAGCCGGATGCCGTTGCAGCTCGGCTCCTAGAGGGAGATCCGACCGCCCGAGCAATCCTTTGGTTCCCACATCATACACTGGTGCCGCTCGCCGAGCCGCGGATCAGACATGTAGGTCTAGATAGTATTCCGCTCACCACGATCGAGTCCCATTTGGAAGACTTTTCTCTTGCCGGCAATATGCTCTTCGCTAGCGAAGAGTTGCTCAACAACCCCACCTTGGCACAAGCCATCGATGTGGCCGTTAGAGATGCGTGGCTGAGTCTGACGGAAGACGTAGATTCGCTGGGGATTTGTGTGCGTGCACTCCTCTCAGATCATTCATACTTGAAGTGCCTGCGAAGATATAGCGGCGTCAAAGTGACGGCTAGAAACGATAGTTAATGAAGATTTCTACTTGGTCGTTGAAGTTACAACCCTCCTACATCTACTGCCGCAAAGACGCGTAACTCGGCAGCGAGACATCTGCGGCCAGAGATTGTTTCGAGAATTGAGAACACTCTACACGTTAAAGCGGAGGATTTGCAGTACGTGAATGCCGCGTTCTACCAGACGTTTATCCGTGAAGGTACTCAGGAAGTAAGGCAATCGGAGCGTTCTGGAAGCAAAGTGGTCGAGTCCATCGATGTATCGATTGATGACCCACCGAACTAAAGCGGCCGAATGCAGAGGGCCACGGTCCCCCGTGGTTTAGCGCTTCGCAGATCTCCACACCCGTTGGCACTCCGTTAAATACGAGCCGCCCCGCCTTGGAGGCGAAGGCCTTGATGAAGCCCTTTCCTGCATTGACTTCATCCTCAGCGAAGTGAAGGGTTGCCGTAAGTTCGCCTTCAAACAGGTTCGCCGCATGTGAAAAGCGATCCTCAGGGCAATCAACGAGCAAGCAGAATGGGCCGAACACCTCTTCGCGAAGCAGGTTATCAGCGGCAAGGGAGTCAATATCGGTTTGGCAAACACAGGGACCGTACGGGCCGTGATCCTGTAGTCCAAAGGAGGGAAGTATTGTCTCAACCGAGGTCAAGTCACCTAGGCGGTTTAGCGATTCCTCCCACGAGCAACTAATCCTCTCTGACAGCAGTACGACCGGTGCAGCTGCTTTCAAAACCGCAAGGAAGCTTTCAACAAACTGTCCTCCCTGCGATTTGAAGGGTGCAATCAAGAGGCCGGGCTTCGTGCAGAATTGGCCTCCTCCAGCAAGCACTGAGTTTGCCAACAACCCTGCGCTCAGGCTGTTCTGGAGGGCACGACCCGTCAGAAAAACGGGATTGACGCTGCCCATTTCGAGCGATACCTCATCAAGAGGCCTGGGGCGTGCTGATGCCAGTTGTCGCAGGATCCTACCAACTGCGCGAGAACCTGTGAACCCGAGCCCGCGGAGGTCGGGATGTTGTATCGCCGCTGCGACCCCGTCGGTATCGCAATGCACCATGCTTAGAAACGCGCTTGGAACACCTGCCTTTGCCGCTGCTCGGTGGAAACACTGCAGGAGTAGTTCTGAGGTTCCTGGATGGCCAGGATGCGATTTGACTACGACCGGGCATCCTGCGGCAAGCGCTGAACAAGAATCGCCCCCCAGCACCCCGAATGCGAATGGAAAGTTAGAGGCTTCCATTACAAACACCGGTCCAATTCCGATTCTGGCCGAACGCAAATCCGGGCGGGGAGGCGCACCTGTAGAGATTCGCGGGTCGAGGCCAACTCGGTCGGTCGCTAACGAAGCAAATAGCCGCATCTGTGCCAACATGCGATCAAACTCTGGATTTAGACGCGACTGAATGGAAAGACCCGTCTCGTGAGAGCACTGCCCAATGATGACGGCCCTCTGGCTGTTGGCCTCCTCTTCGCACAAGCCAAGCAGCGTCGGAATCTTTTTGGAAAAGTCTAGGGTGGCAGCCGCGTATGCTTCCGCCGCTGCTTGTAAGGTCGTCATCACTTCATTCGCTGTCGCGATGCGGTAGTTGTTGTCTAGCAAGGATCCATCGACACGCGATCGGAAAGCAGATTCGGTATGTCCTGACAAAACCATGTTGTGGCCCTCCAAAGTCTTTCGTGAAGTAAGGTTTTAAGCTGCTTGGCGTTCGCACGCCTGAGCGATTAATCCTCGAATTACGACAGAAAACGACCCAACACATGCCGGCCAGGATCTGCGGTGAACCGTCAGCGCGGTATCGCCTCCGTGCAATGCAATTCTTGGAGAACGCGCCCATAGACGACCGGAATCGAAGCCGGCATCGACGGAGTGCATTGAGATTACAGCGTAGGGACGTCGGTCGGCGACCATCTGTGAGATCGGGTCTGGCCCAGGATAGGATGGCCACTTATCGTCAAAACTGTGGTGAAAATTGAAGAATCCAAGGGATGGACGCTTGAACAAACGTTCGTTGATTAACTGGCCATACGTCGCCATCAGGCAGAGGTCCGGTCGCCACTCACGCTCGAACAACGAGTAAAAGTCCTCGGACTTTACCCGACCCGAGTAGAGAGGA
>JALHNI010000127.1 GCA_022843605.1 Bryobacter sp. | reverse complement strand
ACAAGCGGCCCTACCATCTCAGCGATCCACGGTGCTTCGAGGACATGGGGCCAATTCCGGTGGAGTGCCGTAGCGGCTCCTGTGGCACCTGCTGGATCGGAGTACTCGGCGGCAACGAGAACCTCTCCGCCGTCACACCCTACGAACGCAAGCGCATGGAGTATCTGGGCTACTGGGACGCTGGCTTCGAAGATCCACACGCCGACCGGCCACTCATCCGTCTGGCCTGCCAGACCCAGGCCTCGGGCTCAGCCTCCATCGTGATTCCGCCCTGGTGCGGAGTATTTGGTCCCACGCGGCGGGAAAGGCATAATAAAGGCTGATGGGTTCGTTTGCCACGCTAATGTTCACCGCACTGTTCGCCGCCGCACCCGTCGAAGGCAATCCCCAGAGTCCGGTTCGGGTCCTGATCTTTGAAGACCTGCAATGCGGCGACTGCGCGCGATTCCGGGAGATGCTGGACCAGCACCTGCTTGCCCGCTTCGGCGCACGGGTCGCGTTCGAACACCATGACTATCCGTTGGCCAAACACACCTGGGCTCGCCGAGCCGCGACGGCCGCCCGATTCTTCGACACCCAGAATCCCAAGGTGGGAATCGAATTCCGGCGGCAGGTATTGGCGAATCTCGGCCAGATCCGCGCGGAAGAGCTCTCCGCTTGGGTGGCCGCTTTTGCCCGTCAGTTTGCCATCGATCCCGTAAGGGCCATTGAATCGATGAGGCAACCGGCCTTGATGGCGCAAGTGGACAAGGACTCCGCCGAGGCCGTAGCCCGCGGAGTAACCAAGACCCCGACGATTTTCGTAGACGGCGAACCATTCGTCGAGACCTTCACACTAGAGGCGATTACCCAGGGCATTGAGTCCGCGATCGCAAAAGCAAGAGACCATAAATGACAGCAGATCCTCGTCCTGTAGCCCTGGTCACCGGTGCCAGCCGCGGCATTGGCCGCGCCATTGCCGTAGAGCTCGCCAGCACGCATCGCGTGGTGGCAACCTACCGCGGACGGCGCGACGCCGCCGAGTCTTTGGCCGCCGAAACCGGCGCGGCGATCGTACAGTGTGACGTCTCGGTCGCCGCCGACCGGCAGGCCGCGCTCGACTTTACGCTGGCAACTTATGGCCGGATCGACTTACTGGTGAACAACGCGGGCATGGCTCAGCGCGAGCGCCTGGATGTCCTGGAAGCCACCGAGGGTAGCTTCGACGAGATCATCGCTGTGAATCTGAAGGGCGCCCACTTTCTGACTCAACTGGTAGCCAAACACATGCTGGCCAAAGGGACCCAGGGGCAGATCGTTTTCGTTTCGTCGATCTCCGCCTTCGCCGTCTCCATCAACCGGGCGGAGTACTGTATCTCGAAGGCCGGGCTCAGCATGAGCGCGCAGGTATTTGCCAACCGTCTCGCCCCGGAGGGAATTCTGGTGTTTGAGATCCAGCCCGGCGTGATCCGGACCGACATGATTGCGGCGGTGGAGAAGACTTACGAGGAAAAGATCGCCAATGGCCTATTACCCCAACGGCGGATGGGCGAGGGCCGCGACATTGCGCGAGCCGTACGCGCAATCGCCGATGGCCATCTGAATTACTGCGCCGGTCAGGTACTGCACGTCGATGGCGGCTTCCATCTGCGCAGCCTCTAGTCTAGGAATCAGTCGTCCCGAGCCTGTGAAAGTGCTGCAGGCGGTCACCCCTGCTTACACCGGCTGAATGCCTTGAACCCGTACCCAATGTAGGCTGGGATCCGCATTCGGAACGGTCTTCAGCGATTGCAACTCCGGAGTAACGCCGATATCGGGAGACGCCTCATCGTAGAGGCAAAACCACGGCAAACCGTACTTCGTGTACGCGGCGGCGGTGACCGGCGTGGGTGGGGCTGGCCTGCCGGTGAGAGCTGCGAAGTGCGCGCTGTTAATGATTTGGATCCGGATTTGGCGGGAATTGGCGTAGTCCCAGGTATCGAGGCCGTAGGGATCCGGGTAGATTTTCTGCTCGATCCTGCCGCCGCCTCCCAGCCCCAGACGCTTTTGGCTGCGCAGGCAGAGGATCCGTTTTTCCGCCGGTGGCTCTTCGAAGAGACCGGGCTTTGGAGGCACCACCCCGATTGTGATGCCGCCTTGGAGGGGACGGTCGGAGAACTGCTCTTCGAGGGTGTGGCCCGCCCCCAAAGGCGCGGCGACAAACTGGCTGACGATACCCGGCGCGGTGCGGATACCGTCGAGCCAGGGCTGCTTCGGGCAGCAAAGGTAGTTCTGAGGCTGCGCAACGAGTTCCTCTCGCAGCGGTTCACCGGTGAGGACGTCGACGCCGCCAGCAGCAACCTGCACGGCATGCGGCAGCCAGTAGGGCGGCAGGAACCGGAACCAGAGCGCCTCGGACTGGTACATGGGCACGTAGTAGTCGGCCGCGGGAAGGTCGGCGACCGCGGAGCGCCGGAGGGCGAGGCGCGGGTAAATGGGAAACGTGCCCAGCCCCGGAGGCAAGGGGTAAGTCCCACCGTCGTTGGGGACCCGCAGGGTTCGCTGGAGGGTGAGGGAGAAGTAATCGGTGACCTGAATGTCGTTCAACATGCCCCAGACTAACCGGAGAACCTGCAGATAAATTCAACGATCTTAGGGTGAACCCCCTACGCAGATGCGGGGAGACCCTAGTACCCCCGCGATACTTAGTCCAGAGGCACCGGTAGCAGCAAACCCGGTTTGCCCTGAAGTTCCCCTTCCAGCGCGACCCAGCTGCCGGTTTCGGCTTTGGCGCTTCCTGCCGATCGCCGGAGTTAGAAGGCAAAGCGCAAGGCAAACTGAATCTGCCGGTTGGCGCGCTGCGTCGCGGTGATCGTCCCCACACCGCCCACACCGATTGTCGATCCGGGTAGCGAGAATTGCGGATGATTGAGGGCGTTGAAGAACTCGGCGCGGAACTCAAGCCGCCGGGTTTCGGAGAACAAAAACTTCTTTGCGGCCGAAAGATCCACGTTCCCAATCGACGGACCGCGCAAAGTATTGCGCCCCAGGGTACCCCAAGTGAAAGCCGCCGGCGTCGTGAAGGCGGCCGCGTTGAACCAGCGGTTGATCGACTGGTCGCTGACACTGGCATCCACCCCGGCTACAGGATTGGCGCGCGAACCGGCACCGGTATTCGAAGGCGAGCCCGGCACCGTGACGGTGAACGGCAAACCGCTCTGCATCACGAGTAACCCGCCCAGTTCCCAACCCGCAACCACGTGCCGGGCCGGGGATTTGAGGTTCTTGCCGAACGGCAGTTGGTAAGACGAGGCGATGTTGACGCGATGCCGGATGTCGGCGTTTGAACTGGACCAGTCACCCCGCCGGTTGCGAGGATCCTGCGGGACAGGCCCGTTGGCCCCGCCGTCGCCGCCGACGTTATCGAGTCCATGCGCCCAGGTCCAATTACTCAGCAAATAGAACCCGCGCGAGAAGCGCTTCTCGTAGGTCACCTGCATCGACGTATAGGCCGAATTCGCCGAGCTCTCAAGCCATGCGATGTTCGTCACGCCGGCCAAGCGGTTGAAGAACGGACGACGGGGATCGATGGCGCCCGCCCCGGGGTCAGGCTGATTGATATTCCGCGTCCAGCTCAGCAGCGCACCGGCTGAGCCAACGAAACCAACAGTCAGCACGCCGTTAGCACCCAACTCACGTTGGGCGCTCAGGTTGAACTGCTGGATCTGCCCGTTGCGGTAGTTCGGCGTCACCGCGCGCAGGGCGTATAGCGTCGGCGTGCGGGTCAAGTCCGGCACCGCCGTGGAGGTGGGGAAGCCCTGTGAGGCGATTGTCGTGGGCACATCGTTGCCGCTGAACGGCTGGTTGATCACGAAGCCAAAAGGCGGCTGGCGAAACTGCCGGATGCTGGTATTGAAGTTCCCCTGCGGCTCATAGAAAAGTCCGTAGCCGCCCCGCAAGACGGTCTTCTTGTCGATCTGGTAGGCGAAGCTCACGCGCGGTCCCCAGGCCTTCCAGTCGGTGTTGATGTTGCCCGTACGCGACACGCCGTCGCGTCCGGCGATCAGTTGCCGGGCACTGATCGGATCGAAGTTCACGATCTGGTCCTTCTGTTCGACGAAAGGCGTGTTCACCTCATAGTGCAAACCCAGGTTCAGGGTCAGCTTGCGATTCACGCGCCACTCATCGCGAAAGTAGAAGTTCCACTCGTTCGTGTTCTGGGTGGCGGATCCGTTGACGAAGACGTCGCGGCGCAGGGCGATCGGATAGCCCATCAGCATGGTGGCGATGGTATCGCCGGTGCCGCCGGGCGCCGCCGGATTGCGCGAATAGGCGGGATCGAAGTTCCAACGGCCGAAACCGCTTTCCCCGGGCGGCGACGCCGTCTCGCCCGTGGTGCGAAACCGCAGATCGACGCCATACTTCAGATTGTGCGCTCCCTTCAACGTGGAGAAATTGGCGATCAACTCGTGCATCTTCTGATCGCGGATCAGCGGCGTGGAGCGGGCGTTACCCAGGCCGGCATAGCCGGCCGTCCCGACAATCGGCGCGGTCGGCTGAAACGGATCGTTGGCGTTGCGTCCCGGGATGCGCGCCCAAAGCGGGTTGGTGAGTTGCGTGGGCATCAGGGCCGAATTGAACTGCGTGTAGCCATAGCGGAAGTCCCCGATGGTCGCCGGGGAGATACTGCGCGTCCACGCGAATACCGCGCTCCGGCCCGTGACGTTATTGTTGCCCGCAAAGCTACCTTCGTTGCCGCCGATCTCCGTGTTGAAGGTGTCCGGCATGGTGATGATGCTCTTATCGATCGAGTAACGGAAGAACAGCGTGTCTTTGCTCGACAACTGATGATCGAGCCGCCCGTCGGCGCGATGCAGACTCGACCGCTTCACCGGATTGGCCACAAAGTTGTTAATCAGCCCGGCGCGCTGCGGGTCTGGAAATAGGCGCACCAAGCCGGCGCCAATCGGGTCGAACCGGCTCGCCGGCACTGTGTCGTTCGGAAACCGGTCGCGAATCGCCGCGCCGCCGGCGGGGTTCGCTCGCGTCGTGAGCGGATCGAAGATGCCGTTGACGGCGACGCCGCGAAGATCTCCCGCCTTCATCGCGGCGGTAGGCACAGTCACGTTCTGGGTATCGCCGAAGACCTCGCGGTAGCCCTCGTAGTTGGCAAAAAAGAACGTGCGGTTGCGCCGCACCGGACCACCCAGCGCCGCCCCGTACTGATTCAGCTTAAAGGGCGGAATCTTCTGGTCCGGCCGGGCGAAGAAGTTGCGGGCATCCAGACGGTCGTTGCGCAGAAACTCAAACAAGGATCCATGAAAGTCGTTGCCGCCGGATTTGGTGGTGATCACGACCACCGCGCCGGCCGAGCGGCCGTACTCGGCGCCCGCATTGTTCGTCAGCACCTTGAACTCTTGAATCCCCTCCACCGCGGGGCGGATGATGAAGGTCTGCGAAATCATTTCGGTGTTGTCAATGCCGTCTACCAACACCTGGTTCGACGTACTGCGTGCCCCGTTCGCCGCGAGCGCCGTTCCTCCGGGCCGCAATTCGTCCGGCCGCCGGCCCGAGTTGATCGTATTGGACTGGGCATAGTCCAGGCCAGTCACACCCGGCGCCAGAATTGCCAGTTGCACAAAGTTCCGCCCGTTGAGCGGCAGTGACTCCACCGCCTCGCGTGAGATCACCTGCCCCACCGAGGCGTTCTCGGTTTGCAACAGCGGAATGGCTCCCGTCACCTCAATTGCCTGATCGACGCCACCCACTTCGAACTTCAGGTCCAGGCGGGCGGTTTGGCTCACCTGCAGCACAAAGTCCCGGAACACGACGCCGCGGAAGCCACTCTTGGTCGCCTGCACGGTATAAGTGCCGGGAATGAGGTTGACGAAGGTGTAGGCGCCCGTCTCATCGGAAGTAGCCACGGTCTTCGTGCCCGTTGCCTGCGCAGTCAGCGTCACCTCGACGCCGGCGATGGCCGCTCCTGAGGCGTCCGCGGCGGTGCCGACAATCGTCGCGCGTTCCACCTGGGAAAAGAGTGAGGCACCGAGCAAGGCGCCAACTAATAAAACTTTATTCATGTGAATCTCCCTTAATTCGGGAGATCCTATCATATTTGGTGTCCGGTGGAAAGGAAAAATCGATACGCAAGTTACCCAGAAGCGCATCATCGCCCCCCACGGTCTCGTCCGCCCCCTCTCGCCGCGAACGAGATTGACGGGTCCTCCCCGGCTGCCGTAGGGGAGGGAATCGGCCCTTAACCAGTAAGGCGGACCTCAGTACGCGCGGAGCTTCAGTTCCGTCACCCCGCGGCACCAACAACAATGGCGTCTAGACCGGCAAAGACTGCGCTTATGTCTCCTACGATCAAAACACCCGCCGTTTATGATTCAACTCGGGATTATCGTCCCCAGCAGCTCTAAGCCGTCACCCAGCGCGGTAACGGTTGACAGTGGGTCCATCGGGATCCCGAAGACTTCGAGTTCTGCCCTACCCCCATGCGCCGCTATGCCACCATGCACAAGGTCGCCATTCATGGCTACTGTTGTCTGCTGCACATCACGCCCATTGGATCTTCGAGCCTTCCACCGACACCTCGATCTCCAACCTCACGCGCGACATGCAGGGACATGACTCCCACTATCTCAATCGTAAGTACAAAACCACGCCCTGGCTACTGATCGCTCCGCTCTATGGCTGCAAAGATATCGAGCACTTCTCGCCTTATCTACGCATGGGTCCCACGAACTGGACACCCCGGTCCGATGCACGTTTCCTCGATGCCAAGGGCTTCAAGGAGTTTCTGCGTCACTTGGAGAATCACCCGGTCAAGGCCGGCTTGGCGCGCCGGGCCCGTGCGCGGGCTCATTGTTCCGGCGTCGATGCCGATGACCTACTCTTTCTTGACCGGTGGCGGCACATTTTCGGCAAGCCTGGGAATATTGCCCGCGATTGGCCGTGCAATTCCACTTCGAGTTGCTGACGCCCCAGTTTAATTACCTTGTAAACCTTCTTGTCGCGAGATGAGTCTTCGTGATCGTGCGGAACAGAAAGAAGACGGTTTTGATCAGAGGCTTGGGTTCGCACGTCATAGGTTGCATGGCGACATGTCGCCAGGCAATACAAAAAGCCTCCACCAGACGGCTTGTCAATCGACATCGCCAGACGATCCCAACCTCCCGGTGTCGGCCACCAACAACGTCGCCAACTACGCCTCGCGCCTCGGAGTCTACGGAGATCGATAGATGGTCTTGCGCCCGCCGGTGAGCGCACCGATGCCTGCCCCGGCAACTGCGCCAAATGGTGGTGCCCGCGCCCTCCACAATGTCGCGCCGTATGTCGATGTCGCCCGCGTTTGCGGCGAGGGCAATCGATGCCGCCTAACCCGGCGCCGGCCGACGCGCCCGGCAGCGCCCGTTTCTGCGCAATGCGATACGCTAACGCCATGCGCTTCGTTGTCCTCAGTGCCGTTCTTGTCCTGGCGAGCCAGGGGCAGGAGTTGGAGAGCGAGGCTACGGCAATTCTCCAGAAGAAGTGTCTCGGCTGCCATAACCCCACGGCCAAGGTCGCGGGCCTCAGCCTGAATACGCGTGGCGCGGCCGAACCGGCGTTAGCGCGCCTGCTCGTGCGGGTGCAGAGCGGACAGATGCCCCCCGGCAATCCCCTGCCCCCCTCTGAGCGCGACACCCTCGTCAAATGGATTGCAGCCGGTGCGCCGTGGTCGGGTGAACTGAAGCCAAACGAAGTGAAGCGCGCGGGGCGCGACCACTGGTCGCTGCAGCCGCTCGCGAACGAGGCCCAGCCGATCGACCACTACCTGGCCGCCGCCCGAGCGGCTAAGGGACTCAATGCCAGTCCGCCGGCCGCCAAACGTACGCTAATCCGCCGCGCCACCTTTGACCTGACCGGACTCCCGCCCACGCCCGAAGAGATTCAGGCCTTCGAACAGGACTCCGCGCCCAACGCCTACGAACGTCTGATTGACCGCCTACTCGCCTCCAACGCCTACGGGGAACGCTGGGGCCGGCACTGGATGGACGTGATCCGCTTCGGCGAAAGCCATGGCTACGAACAGAATCACCTGCGCCCCAACGCCTGGCCGTTTCGCGACTATCTGATCCGCAGCTTCAATGAGGACAAGCCCTTCGATCGCCTGATCCTGGAGCACCTCGCCGGTGACGTGATCGCGCCCGACGACCCGCAGATCGCCATCGGCTCGGCATTCCTGGTCGCCGGCCCGCACGACACGGTCGGCAATCAGAACGAAGCGGCCCGCCGCCAGCAACGCGCCGACGACCTGGATGACATGATCAATGCCACGGCCTCCGCCTTCCTCGGGCTCACCGTCAGTTGCGCGCGCTGCCATGACCATAAGTTCGATCCCATCCAGCAGCGCGACTACTACCGCATGGCGGCGATCTTCAACGGCGTGCAGCATGGCGATCGCAACATCGCCACTGCCGCGGAGCAGGCGGCCGACAGGGCGAAACGCGAGCCGCTGGAGAACGAACTGAAGACTGCCACCGCGGGGCTCGAAACCATCCGCAAGCAGGCCGAACCGGCTGTTGCCGCGCAGCGCGAAGCGATTCTTGCCAAGTACCGTCCCAGCGTGGATACGCGGCTCACCGAGGAGCGCTTCCCAGCGGTGACGGCGCGCTACGTCCGCCTGAACATCCGTCGCACGGCCAACGGTGGCGCAGCCGGGCTCGAAGAACTTGAAGCCTGGTCTGGCGAGCGCAACCTTGCCCGCGGCGCGAAGATCACGGCCAGTTCTACGCGCAAGGCCGACGACAACGCGGAAGCCTATGCCGCCTCGCTCCTCAACGATGGACGATTCGACCGCCGCTGGTTTGCGGCCGCCGGGGGTCCGGTGACCCTGACGATCGAGTTAGCGAAGAACGAAGCAATCGATCGCCTCGCCTGGTCGCGCGATCGCGCCGGGGGCTTTCAAGGCAAGTTCGAAGGGTCGCCCATTAGCGATTACGTCATTGAAGTTTCGCAGGACGGTTCAAAGTGGCGGCCGGTGGCGAGTTCAGCAGGCCGCCTACCGGCCCTTCCGGCCGAGCGCGAGGAGCTACTTCTCTTGGCGGTGGTCGACGCCAAGACTGGCGCCGCCTACAAGAACCTCGAAGCCCGGCGCAAAGAACTGCAGCAGCAACTGAACGCCCTCCCCAAATTCCCGACGGTCTACGGCGGCAAGAACGCCCAGCCCACCGAGCCCATCTACCTTTTGAAGGGCGGCAACGTGATGAACCGCGGCGACCTGATTGCACCTGCCAGCCTATCGACGGCGCCGTTCGCGAGTTTCGAGGTTAACGAGACAGCTCCCGAGGGACAGCGCCGGCTCGCCTTCGCCAAGTGGCTGGCGGATGCTCGCAATCCGCTCACCCCCCGTGTGATCGCCAACCGGCTGTGGCACTACCATTTCGGCACTGGCTTGGTTTCGACGCCCAGTGACTTCGGCTACAACGGCGAACGTCCGACCCATCCCGAACTGCTTGACGCGCTGGCGAATCAGCTCATCGCTGGCGGATGGCGGCTGAAACCGCTTCACAAGGCCATCATGATGTCGGAGGCGTACCGGCAGTCCTCGCAGCAGAACGAAGCCAACGCCAGCATCGACGCGGACGCGCGCTATCTCTGGCGATTCCCGCCCCAACGCCTGAGCGCCGAAGCGATTCGCGATGCCATCCTCGCCGTCTCCGGCAAGCTCGACCGCCGCACCGGCGGCCCTGGCTTCCACCTTTTCCGCTACACCGTCGACAACGTCGCCACCTATTTCCCGATCACCGAGTTCCCACCCGAGACCTTCCGCCGTGCGGTCTACCAGACCGCGGCCCGCTCCGTGCGCAGCGAACTGCTCGGACAATACGATTGTCCGGACTCTTCCCTGCCCGAGCCCAAACGCATTGTCACCACCTCTCCGCTACAGGCCCTGGCCTTGCTGAACAATTCCTTCGTGCTGGATCAATCACGCTACTTTGCGGAGCGTTTGCAGCAGGAGGCCGACCCGATTGGCCGAGCATTTACGCTCGCCTTCGGCCGTCCGCCGACGGCTGCGGAAACCGCGGCCGCGAAAACGCTGATCCAGCAGCATGGCCTCAAGGCCTTCGCCCGCGCCATCCTGAACGCCAACGAATTCGTTTACGTAATGTAATCCCCAAAACGACCATGAACCGACGCAGCTTCTTCCACGACATCTCGCTCGGCTTGCCGGCCATCGCCCTCGGCAACCTGATGGCCGGCGGCAAGGTGACGCCGCATCACACGCCTCGCGCCACCCGCGTGCTGCAAATCTTCTGCCCCGGCGCCGCCTCGCACCTCGACTTGTGGGATCACAAACCGGAACTCGAGAAGCGTAGCGGCCAGCCTATGCCCGGCGGCGACAAGGACGTCACATTTCAGGGCGCTAATGGCAACCTGATGCGCAGCCCTTGGAACTTCGTGCCACGCGGCCAATCCGGTAAGCCGATCACCGAAATGCTGCCACTCCTGGGGGCGCACGCCGATCGCATGGCCTTCATCCATTCGATGAGTTCGCGCAGCAACACCCACGGCCCCGCCTGCGTGATGATGAACACCGGCTTCGTCTTTGAGGGCTTCCCCAGCGCCGGCGCCTGGCTGACTTATGCCCTTGGCTCGGCCAACGACAACCTGCCCGCGTACGTCGCCATCCCCGACATCCGTGGCAATCCTCCCGCCGGACCCGCCAACTGGACTGCCGGGTTTCTGCCCGCCCAGCACCAGGGCATCGCCTTCAACGCTGCCGAACCCATTCAGAATCTCTCGCGGCCGTCGTCCATTGCTGACGGCGAAGAGGCGGCCACCCGAGCGTTTCTCGCGCGTCTCAATCAGGACCACGCGCTACGCCATGCCGGCAACACCGATCTTCAGGCGCGCATCGCCTCGTATGAACTGGCCGCGCGCATGCAGCTCTCTACCCCCGAAGTCGCCGACCTCACTCGCGAATCGAAAGCCACGCACGACCTCTACGGCACCAACAGCCCGAATCCGCTCATCGCCGGCTACGCCCGTAACTGCCTGCTCGCGCGCCGGCTAATCGAGCGCAATGTGCGCTACGTGCAACTTCACTGCGCCTCCCGCGCCTCCGGCGTCGATGGCTTGCTGAACTGGGACGCGCACAAGACGCTAAAGGCGGACTACGAGCGCCACTGCCCCATCCTCGACCAGCCCACCGCCGGCCTCATCCAGGATCTCGCCGCGCGCGGATTGCTCAAAGATACGCTGGTGCTGTGGACCACCGAGTTCGGCCGCATGCCCACGCATCAGCAAGGCACGCTGGGGCGCGATCACAACCCGGACGCCTTCACCGTCTGGATGGCCGGCGCTGGAGTGAAGGGCGGCGCCACCTACGGCCGCACCGACGACTTCGGCCGCCGCGTCGCCGAGAACCCCGCCACCATCCACGACTTCTGGGCCACGGTGCTCGACATCCTCGGCCTCGACCACCAGAAACTCACCTGGTACCACAACGGCCTCAACCGCCGCATCACCGACGTCCACGGCCACGTCATTCGCGAAGTTCTCGCTTAGGTCGCCTTGCCCATGGCACGTTCATAGAGTTCGGTCAGGTTCAGTTCCTGGGCCCAATGTTCGAGATACCTTCGATCCAACTGCTGCCCCGAAGCGGCAATGATCCCCGCGATGTCCCGCCATTGCCGCTCGGAGACTTCGCCGCCGTCCCGATACCACCGGAGTTTGGCGAGGATGGTGTCTTCAGCTGAGATCACCGACACCGGTTCACGATCGAGCCCGGGCAGCACCACCCCAATTCGCCTTCCAAGTTCGGCGTCACCATGGGCATCAGTCACCGGGAAAAAGTCGAACTTGTACCCGAGTTGCTGATGGATGACGTTGAACGGTCGCCCCATCTTCAACGCTTCAAGGGCTGATTCCGCGTCGAAATAGAATCCAGGCGCAAGAGCTTGCAGAAACGGCGGCAGAAGGTTGGAATCGAGGTTCGTCACGAAGTCGATGTCATTGGTGTGACGCGGCTCTCCGTGAACTGTGCTCGCCCAGGATCCACCGATCGCATAGGTCACCCCGGCGGCATCAAGGGCGATCCTGACCTGCTGAAAGGCTTCCGGAAGCGTCACGCGGGACGACCGTACACGCGCTTGGCGATTTCGGGTCCATATTTGGCGCGCAGAACCTGATACTCGAACTCATCGCCCTTCGCTTCCGGAAACCGCAAGCGAATTCCAGCGCGCATGAGATCTTCGGTGACCGAGATCATCTCGAGTAACACCGACACACGTTCGGCAGGTGTCATGCGCGCGATTGCCGTCTCGTAGACTCGTTGTGCTTCAAGGGTCGTGTCAGTCAGCATGGAGCCCGCTCCTATGTTACCTCTTGGGTGCAACGACAGCGCCTGAACCTCTCCCGCGCAGGGAGAGGAAGTTCGGCGGTCGCCGGCTCAAGGGCCGGCCCACGAACCGGCCGCGACACGGGCAATCGCCGCGGGCCCGAAGAGGGTTCGGCACTCTAGCCCCGCAGTTCGGCGACAAGCGTGCTCGGGCTTGGTCATCACCTCGAAGACGAGGTCACGCGGAGCGTTGAACACTCAGGTCATTCGAATTTCCTGGTCCGACGGAGTCGAGATGCTGAACGTGTCGCTATTTCTTGTGCTGCTTCCGATCACTTCAAGTGTCCAGACGATCCAGCCGGCCTTCCCAGAGGTGCCGGTAGTGTTCAGCCCAATCGACAACTTCTTTCAGCGGTCCGGCCTCGACGCGGCAGCGCCGCCATTGTGCGTCGCGGCGTTGGGTCACCAGGCCCGCCCGCTCAAGCACACGCAAATGCTTGGAGATGGCGGGCTTGGTCAAGGCGAAAGGTGCGGCAAGTTCGCCCACCGAGCATTCCCCCACCAGAAGGCGCGACAGGATGGCGCGGCGGGTGGGGTCAGCAAGGGCGGCGAAGGTCGTACTTAAGGGGTCGGGCACCTCGTCAACACGCACTCCAGCGCATCCGCACGAAATCGATTTCCCCCAGACGCCGCCACCGAAACCACCCTTCCCAAGCAACTGCTCTTCTAATTCAGGGTATGCTCCCTTCGCGATCCACGCGCTCGCCGAATAACTGCTGCAAGATCTAGCCGCCAGTAAGGGCCACACCTGAGACCTTTGTTACAAATGACACAACTTTCAACACACTCTGGGGAAAGATTCGACAATGTCCGAAAATTAACTTGTTCGTTGAGCGACTTCGCTATATATTCGGTTCCTCGACCTCAGTCGAGTTCCAGGAGGTATTCCATGTCCTCAGCTCCTTCACCGATCCGCCAGTTACTCCGCGCCTTTCATGGCCTAAGTGACCGCGGAATCGGAATTGCCCCAGAGAAGCAAGGCCGGTTCGGCCGTCTGTTCCCTCGGCTACCCGCTCGTCCCGCGGGAACACCGACGCCGGAAGATCTGGGTAAGGCCGGCGGGCCGATGGATGCGGCTGCGGCGCATCGCGATAACCCGCGGATCCCCGCCGCGATGACCTATCTCGGGCAGTTTCTCGATCACGACATTACCCTGGACGCCACCTCGAGCCTGGAGCAGCAGAATGATCCCCAGGCACTTGAGAACTTTCGTACACCCGCCTTTGAGCTCGATAGTGTTTACGGAGGCGGCCCAGCCACGATGCCTTTCCTGTATGACGCCACCCGCCCCGGAAAGTTCTTACTCGGCCCCGATCCCGCAACACCGGGACAGGATTTCGACCTGCCCCGCAATGCCCAGGGCACGGCTCTCATCGGTGACCCCCGCAACGATGAGAATCTGATCGTCGCCCAGACTCACTTGGCGTTCCTCAAATTCCACAACGTCATGATGGACCAGGCCTCCGCCATTTCCGACGGTTTCACGGATAATGGCACGTTCGAGAAGGCGCAGCGACTTACACGTTGGCACTATCAGTGGATGATTTTGAATGAATTCCTCCCGCTCACCGTTGGTCAAGCCACGGTCGACGATATTCTGAAGAATGGCCGGAAGTTTTATAAGTGGAAGAAGTACCCGTTCATTCCGGTGGAGTTCAGCGTAGCGGCTTATCGTTTCGGCCATTCACAGGTGCAGCCAGGTTACTTAGTAAACGCGACGTTCGGTGCGGCCCTGTTTCCCCCAGCACCAGGAACGGCGGGACCTCGAGCGGACTTACGCGGCGGTCCGATTGACGCCCAACACAAGGTGAACTGGAAGTTCTTTCTCGATACTGGCGCTCCCTTTCCGCCACAGCCTCCTGGCTCTCCGGCCACCCGCGACAGCAGTCTGATTGACGCGAAAATGGCCGGGCCGTTGCTCAACCTCCCGTTTAGCGTGATTCCCAACATCCCGGGTGTGCCCCGGTCACTGGCGACTCGCAATCTGGCGCGCGGCGAACGCATGGGCCTACCTTCCGGTCAGGCGGTCGCTAAGAAGATGAGACTGCCGGTGATGACCGAAGAGCAGATCTGGCCCGAAGACCTCAAGCAGTTCCGGGGCAAGCCGGCGCCGCTTTGGTACTACATCCTTCGGGAAGCCGAAGTTCAGAACGCCGGCACGCATCTGGGGGCGGTCGGAGGCCGCATTGTTGGCGAAGTGTTCATCGGACTGCTGCAGGGTGACGATAAGACCTTCCTCAACGTGAAGCCAAAGTGGAAGCCCGTCGCACAGGGCTTGCAGCAGTCGGGCAAGTTCGGCTTGGCGGACCTGTTCCGCATCGCCGGCACCGACGTCGATTGATGGGTAGCGTGGCACTTCTGTTGGGTGCCACGCTACCCCACCTCCGCCTCGCTGTCGGCCCACACCGAGAAGCCCAAGCGCGTTACCCCTACCTCGATGTCCTGAATCTTCTTCAACGACGCGCCGGCCAACAGATACCCAACCTTGCAGCAACGCGTGGACGCAGCGCGGGCACGCCTACTTCAGTTGGCATCGGCTAAAGCAAAGATCCTTGATGCAATTGGTTAGCCTGAATCGTCCAGGTAGAACAACCACTCGGTCAGGTTCACTCTCGCTTAATGAGGAAGAAACGCCTTTTTACCGGCTCCGCCCATCACCTGGGACGGAGCCGTTTTCGCGTTCAACCACCCACCCGCTTTCGCAATTCGTTTGCAAATTAGTTGACACCAAGACCCTTCCGGTCGTATTTTAGCTCAAGGGCCTCCGGTTACGAAAACCAAAGAGGCTCGGCAAAAAATGCGAAGGCCTTCGCCCGACTTTTTCCGGGAAGAGCGAAGGCCTGACAACACCAACCGGTGAGGGCTGGCGCTTTTCCATTCTACGAGAGTCGTCGCCCCTCCGGTGTCCGAAATCGGCTGAAGGAGAACTGCGGCATGAAGTGGCTTTTAGGGTTGGTCTTGGTGGGCTCGGCTCACGGACTCGAGGTACAAGTGATCGACGAAGCCGGAGGTAGAGTCCCCGACGCGACAGTGACGCTTCGCCAGACGCTCTCTGGCACACGCGCCACTTGCCAAACGAACGCCGAAGGCCGATGCCGCGTGGACATCGCCACCCGGGCCGACTATCAGGTGACCGCCGAAAAGGAAGGACTCTCCAGCATCACCGCCCGCATTACGGACCACACTCCCGAACTCACCCTCACGCTGGGCATCGCCCAGGTTCGATCCTCCGTCACCGTCGTCTCCGGGTCCCGCATCGAAGAACTCCAGGAAGAATCCCCCACCAAAGTCGAAGTCGTCACCCGCGACCAGATACAGTCCACCGGCTACGAACGCGTCACCGACGTCCTCAGCGAAATCCCCGGCGTCGTCACCCGCCGCGGCTCCTCGAACTCCGTCGGCGGCGAACAGATCCAGGGCGTCGACTCCCGCCAGGTCCTCGTCCTCCAGGACGGCCTCCCCATCGTCGGCGCCCGCGGCATCAAAAGCGGCGCCCTCAACCTCAATCGCCAAAGCGTTGGCCGCATGGGCCGCGTCGAAGTCGCCAAAGGCGCCGGCTCCCCCCTCTACGGCAGCGACGCCATCGGCGGCGTCATCAACATGATCACCCGCGAACCGCAGAATCCCGTCGAAGCCGGACTCAGCCTTTCCGGTGGCTCCCTCGGCGCCGTCGACTTCCGCGGCGACATCGGCGGCCGCTACAAAGGCTGGAGTAACTTTCTGAACCTGGAACGCCACCGCCAGGATTCGTACGGCCTGATTCCCACCAGTCCCATTACCGTAAGTCCCGACTTCCGCCGCTATGACTTCCTCTACAAGACCCGCCTGCAAGTTACCTCCAAGCTCGCCCTCGGTTTCACCGCCAACGCCTATCACAACCGCGAGACCGGCCGAAGCCTCTCAGAAACCGGTCTCGTCAGCGGGCTCTCCAATGACTCGCAACAGAACTACACCGCCCTCATCGACTACACCCTAACCAGCCGCACCCTCTTGCAGGTCCGCGGCTATGTCGCGCGCTACAACGAGAACAGCCTCACCACGCCCCTCGCCGGCGGCGCAACCTCGCCCGCTAACCTCAACGAACGTCTTCGCCGGCTGGACTCGACGGTCTCCCACCAATTCGGTACCACCCACTTCCTGCAAGGCGGCATAGAGTGGGCGCAGAACCTGTACAGGGGCGCTAATCGCCTCGTCGGCGATAACGCCGGCCAACAGGTCACCACCAACGACTACTGGCTCCAAGACAAGTGGCAAGTCGGCTCACGCCTCACCCTCAACCTGGGCGGCCGCATCACTCATCACTCGCTGTTCGGCAATGCCGCCGTCCCCAAAGTCGGCCTTGTCTACCGCCTCTCGGACCGCTGGATCGCCCGCGCCGCCTGGGGCCAGGGCTTCCGCGCCCCGGACCTCGGCCAACTCTACTTCCGTTTCGCCAATCCCGCCAGTTTCTACCAGGTCATCGGCAACCCCAACCTCCGCCCCGAACACGGTACCAGCTACCAGGCCGGCCTCACTTTCCGCGCCAACCGCTTCCGCGGCGGAGTTTCAATCTACCGTAACCAGATCCGCGACCTCATCGATACCTTCCTCGCCGGCACACCCCGCACCGCAGCCGACTTACAATCCGTACTCACCTTGTACGGCATTCCGAGTAACTTCTCCCCGTTCCTCGGCCGCCAGACTTTCGTCTATCGCAACCTCTCCCGTATCCAGACCCAAGGCTTCGAACTCGACGGTGAATACGCCCTCAATCGCCGCCTCCGTCTGGCCGGTGCCTACACGTACCTGCACGCCACCGACACCAATACCAAGCTCGCCTTGCTCCAGCGTCACCGTCACCAGGGCTACGTGAAGCTTGACTATGCCCTGCCTCGCTGGAACCTCGACGCCAATGTTCGCGGCACCTTCTTCAGCCATTGGCAACTCAGTAACACCACGCGTGGCCTCCCCTATCAAATCTGGGACGCCTACGCCTCCAAACAGCTCTACCGCGGCGCAAGACTCTTCGCCGCCGTCGACAACCTCAACAACAGCCGCGATGGCAAGCTCCAACTCGCCACGCCGTCCTTCGACCGTCCCGACTACGGCCGTACCTGGCGTCTCGGCCTACGCTATCAATTCCTCAAGAAAGTTGAATAACTCCATGACCCGTTACCTTCTACCCCTGCTCTTCTCCCTGCCCGCGCTCGTCCAGGCGCACTTCATCTTCGTCCTGCCCGAACCGGACCAAGCCAAGGCCGTCATCTTCCTCAGCGAGACCCTGAAGCCCGATACCGGTGTCAGCATGGATATCGTCGCCAACGCCAAACTGCACCAACGCAGCCTCGCCGGCAAAGACGCACCGCTCACCATGAACAAGGGCGCCGACGCTTACACCGTCCAACTCCCGGCGAACGGCCTGCTCATCCACGGTCTCCTCGACCTCGGCTACACCCAGCGCGGCCCTGGCAAGCCGCACCTGCTCCTCTACTACCCCAAGACCATCCTCGGCGATGCCCTCGATGCCAAAAACCTCGTCGGTGAAACGGCCGCCGTGGAGATCGTCCCAGTCGGTAAGCCGGGTGCTCTCTCCCTGAAACTCCTCGCCCGGGGCAAGCCTCAACCGGACGCCGAAATCAACGTCGTCCTCCCCAATGGCCAAACCCGCAAGATGAAGACCGACGCCTCCGGTCTCACCGGAACGCTCAACGAATCCGGCCGCTACGGTGCCTGGGCCCGCTTCTGGGAACCCCTCGCCGGCGAGCGCGACGGCAAGCCGTACCAGGAAACCCGTCACTACGCGACGCTCGTCTTTAAAGCTCCGGAGAAGCCCTTCGCCATCATGCCGCAGCCCGCCTCCAGCTTTGGCGCCGTTGCTGACCGGGGCTGGCTCTACGTCTACGGCGGCCACGTCATTCCCACCCACGCCTACTCCACCGCCGCGGTATCCGGCCAGTTCAATCGCCTCAACCTCAGCACCGGCGTCTGGGAAGCCCTCCCCAGCGGACCCGGCCTCCAAGGCCTCAACCTCGCCGTACACGATGGCAAAATCTACCGTATCGGCGGCATGTCCCCCCGCAACGCCCTCGGCACCCCCGCCGACACCCGCTCTGTCGCCGACTGTGCCCGCTTCAATCCCAAAACCAAACAGTGGGAGCCTCTCCCCGCCCTGCCCCAGCCCCGCTCTTCCCACGATGTCGTCGTCATCGGCTCCAAGGTCATCGTGGTAGGCGGCTGGTCGCTCAACGGTCCCGAACCCTCCACCTGGGCTGACACCCTCCAGATCCTCGACCTCGCCGTCCAGCCCCTCCAATGGAAAAGCGCTCCCCAGCCCTTCGCCCGCCGCGCTCTCATCGCCGCCGCCCACTCCGGCAAGATGTACGTCATCGGCGGCTTTAACGACAAGTCGCAAGTCGTGAAGGAAGTCGCCATCTATGACCCTGCTCGGAACTCCTGGACCACGGGCCCCGAACTCCCCGTCAACCAGCAGAACTCCTTCGCCCCCGCCGCCGCCATCCAGAACAACCGCCTCTACGTCAGCGTCGCCGATGGCACCCTCTACCGCTTCGACGAGGCCCAGCAATCCTGGGAGAAGACCGGCCAAACCACTCCGCGCCTCGCCCACCGCGCCGTCGCAACCCAGCAAGGCCTCCTCGTCATGGGTGGAGCCGCCAGCGGCAAGAACTTCGACCTGATCGAACTCGTCAAATAGCTGGGTCGCAACACAAGGTCCAAGGAAAACGGCGAGCCCTCATCAACGAGACCTCAGCCCTTCGGCCATCGGAAAATGGCTCTGGCTGAAATGAGCCAGGATCTGCTACACCTAAACCGTGGCGACACCTTTACCGGCGCTCAGGCGTGACCTGGACTTCATGGCTTCTCCCATTGCCGATCAGCCGGGCCTTCTCATGCGCGACTCGTTCCGCTATTCCGACTCAACCCTCGTCATTCCGCCGGCACTGGTGCCGGCTTTGGAGCTATTCGACGGCGTTTCCACCGACCTGGACCTTCGCGAGCGCCTCACCCGCATCACGGGCGATCTGGCCGTCGGCGGCTTGGCCCAGCATCTCACCCAGACCCTCGACGAGGCGGGCTTCCTCGACAACGAGACCTATGCCCAGCGAAAACAAGCCAAGCATGCCGAGTTCGCAGCCCAGGACGTGCGCGAGGCGGCTCATTCCGGCGGCGCCTATCCGTCCGAACCCCTCGAGCTGCAGGCGACCTTTTCGCGGTACTTTGCGGGAACCAACCCCGCCGCCGCCGGCGATCTGGTTGGGTTGGCCGCGCCCCATGTCTCGCCGGAAGGCGGCTGGGAAAGCTACCGGGACGCCTATGCGTCCCTGCCCGCCAACCTCGGCGCGCGCACGTTTATCGTCCTAGGCACGTCTCATTACGGAGCGCCGGAAAAGTTCGGCCTGACCCGCAAGCCCTACCGCACCCCGCTCGGCCAGACTCTGCCGGATTCCGCTCTGCTGGAAGCCCTGCATCGGCAGGCTCCCGGCAGCATTGCCAGCGAAGACTACTGCCATGCCGTCGAACACTCCATCGAGTTTCAGGTCCTGTTCCTCCAACGCTGCTTTGGGCCGGACGTTCGAGTCGTGCCCATTCTCTGCGGTCCGTTTGCCCACAGTATCTATGGGCAGGACCGGCGGCCCGAGGACGACGACGGCGTCGCGCGCTTCTTCGACGCCTTACGCGAAGCGGCGCCGCCGGATGCCGTCTGGGTGCTCGGCGTCGACATGGCGCACATGGGCCGCCGTTACGGCGACCGGCTGGTAGCGCGGGCCGATCGCGATGAAATGGCGGACGTCGCAGAGCGCGACCGGAAAAGGATCGCCAGCCTGAATGCCTTCGATGCGGACGCCTATTGGGAGCAGGTGCGGGAGCGCCAGGACGACCTCAAGTGGTGCGGGTCTTCGCCCTTTTATACCTTCC
>JALHNI010000126.1 GCA_022843605.1 Bryobacter sp. | reverse complement strand
CGGCTCGTAGACCTCGGCGATTGTGTCCGCCTCTTCATCAATAGAGGCCGCAACGGTAGACAGCCCGACGGGGCCGCCGCCGTACTTCTCCAGGATGGTCAGCATGATCTTCCGGTCAATCTCATCCAAGCCGAAGCGGTCGACATCCAGCAGGTCCAGGGCGGTGCGGGCCACATCCGGATCTATGGCGCCCCGCGCGCGGACCTGAGCATAGTCGCGCACACGGCGCAGTAGACGGTTGGCGATGCGCGGCGTCCCGCGGCTCCGCCGAGCAACCTCCAACGCCGCTTCGGCCTCAATCGGAACTCCGAGTAACTTCGCCGAGCGCTGGACAATCAGCTGTAAGTCACCTGGGGCATAGGGTTCCAGCCGCAGCACCAGGCCGAAGCGGGAGCGCATGGGGGCGCTCACCAGACCCTGGCGGGTGGTAGCGCCGATGCAAGTGAACTTGGGCAGATTGATCGAGTGAGTGCGGGCGCCGGGGCCCTGGCCAATCAGGATGTCGACGCGATAGTCTTCCACGGCGGCGTAGAGCATCTCTTCGATCGCCTTGTCGAGCCGATGAATCTCGTCAACGAAAAACACCTGCTTGGGCTTGATATTGGTCAGGACGCCGGTAAGGTCCAGTTTTTTCTGCAGCACCGGGGCAGACGTCTGTTCGAAATGGACGCCAAGTTCATTCGCGATGAGGGCCGCCAAAGTCGTTTTGCCGAGGCCGGGCGGGCCATACAGCAGCACATGGTCCATCGCCTCATCGCGCATCCGTGCGGCTTCAATGGCGATGGCCAGGTTTTCTTTCAGCTTGGGCTGGCCGTTGAAGTCAGAAAGCGTGCGGGGACGCAAGCCGACTTCAAATTGGCGCTCATCGTCTTCGAGATTACCCGACAAAATCCCCCGGTCAGCCATGAGCTTTCAGGTTAACGCACCAGTTCGAGGGCTTTGCGAAAGAGGACTTCGAAATCGGAGCCGACGCCAGCGGCTTGCGCCTTCTGCAGCGCCGCTTCGGCGTTGGGCCGGGCACAGCCGAGATTGCCCAGGGCGGAGAGGATGTCCTCTTCGAGGGCGGTAAAGACAGGCCCGCGAGGCACAATCGGGATGGCGCCGGAGCCGGCGCCAAGACCATCGACTTTGTCGCGGAGCTCAAGCACCATGCGTTCAGCGGTCTTCTTGCCGACCCCGGGAATCTTTACCAGGCGAGCAAGGTCACCGGTGCGAAGGGCATTCACCAGGTCGTTGGCGGCAAGTCCGCTCAGGACGGTGACGGCGAGCTTGGGGCCAATACCGCTCACGCTGATCAGCTTTTCAAAGAGTTGCTTCTCCGTTTCCGACGCAAAGCCGAAAAGCGCAAACGCATCCTCACGCACCTGGGTATGAATGCGCAGCTTCACTTCCTGGCCCTGTTCCGGAAGCTTGGAAAACGTGGTGACCGGGATGGTGACGTCGTAGCCGACGCCGCCGCACTCGATGATGACTTGATTCGGATGTTTCTCGAGCAGCGTGCCGCGCAGGTGAGCGATCATGGAACTTCGATTCTACATGGCTCGTCGACTTTTCTTCGTTTCGGAAGTGCACGCGGGGCTCGCGGAGTTGCGCGGGGAAGAGGCCAAACACCTAGTTAAGGTCCTGCGAGTGGAAGCCGGACAGCAGTTCGAACTTTCGGACGGTACGGCGCATTATCTGGCCGAGGTGGAAGCTGCCCAGCGCGAATTCGTGAAGTTTCGCGTGCTGCAGCAACTGCCCTTGCTGACGGAACCGCATGAGCTGACGCTGGCCATCGCCCTGGTGAAGTTCGATCGCCTCGAATGGATTCTGGAGAAGGCAACCGAGTTGGGCGCCACGCACATTCGTCCTTTTTGGAGCGACCGTTCGGAGAGCGGCCTGGAGCGCGCCGCCGGCAAACGCATGGAGCGTTGGCGGCGGATTCTGGTGGAAAGTTGCCAGCAAGCCAGGCGAATCGTTCCGCCAGAGGTGCATGAACCGGTGAGCTTTGAGCGGGTGCTCGGGCTGCCAGCCGACCGCCGCTACTTCTTCGATGAACGCCGGGAGGACTCGGAGTTCGCGCCTGACGCCGCGCCTTCCAGCGTACTGATGGTGGGACCTGAGGGCGGCTGGACGGAGCGCGAACGCGCGTTGGCCGCGGGATGGACCCGGGCCTCGCTGGGTCCGCGCGTGCTCCGGGCCGAGACGGCGGCGATCGCCGCCTTGGCGATTCTGGGCAGCCGGCTTAGACGAACACCCGGCTGACGCGCGAATTGATCCCGCAGAGGACGGCGTAGGCAATCGTGCTCGCCGCGCGAGCCATCGCTTGCGCATCCAACCCGGGACCCAGAAGTGTCACTTCGTCGCCGATATCGAGGTGCGGCACCGAAGAGATATCGATGGTGGTGACGTCCATGGAGACGGCGCCCAGAATGGGGACCAACTGACCGCCGGCCAGCACTTGGCCGCGATTCGAGAGGCGGTGCGGCAATCCGTCCGCATAGCCGGCCCCGACAATGGCGATCCGCAAAGGAGTTTCCGCAGTACAGAGCCCGCCGTAGCCGATCCGGGCACCGGCCGGAAGGTCTTTCACCAGCAGAATTCGGGCTTTCCAGGTAAGGGCCGGTGCCACTTTCAGAAGATGGGCAGGGGCGGGTCCGCGGGAGGCCGAGACGTAACCATACAGGGCCAGTCCCGGACGAACCAGGTTCCGCCAAGTCGTCTTGAGGCCAAAGTGAATCGGACTAGTACTGGAGAGGTGAATATACTCAACCGAAAGCCGCGAAATGAGTTCCTCGAATGTGGCGACCTGATCGGCAGTCTGGCCGGACTGAAAATTCGCCGAAGAGGCGAAGTGCGTCATGATCCCTTCGATGGGCGTGCCGCGGACGGCGCGCACAATTGCTTCCGGCTCGGCGCGGACGCCGAGACGAGACATTCCCGAATCGACCTTGAGGTGGTAGCTGATCCCCGCCGGAAGCCGTTGGATATCCTCCAGTCGATGCAGGACGGGCGTCAAGCGATGGCTGCGCCACGCATCGGCACCGGCCGCGAGGGTGTCGGCCATCACCAGAAGCCGCGAACGCAGACCCTCCTCGCGCAGCCGCACGCCTTCGCTGACGCTGCTTACCGCCAGCCAGCGCACGCCCTCCTCTTCCAACCGGTGCGCAACGGCGCTAGCGCCATGGCGGTAGGCGTCGGCCTTCACCACGGGCATCACCTCCACGGCTCCCACGGTCTCCTTCACGGCCCTGTAATTGGCCGCAATCCGGTCCAGCGATACTTCCACCCAGCTACGCAACATGGCTTCCTTCATTGTCACAATAGCGGGATGCCCATCTTCGGACTGATTGAATACGAGCAAGCCTCGCCGGCCGCGCGGGCCGTCTTTGACGACATCATGCTCACCCGCAAAGTCGACCGGATAAACAACTTCTGGAAGGCGCTGGCGAACCATCCGCCAACCTTGGCGCGCATTTGGGAGAACGTGAAGCAGGTGATGGGACCAACCCGACTCGACGCGCTCACCAAGGAAATGATCTACGTCGCAGTAAGTGCGACGAACAATTGCGAGTACTGCCTCCACTCGCATATCGCGTCGGCGAGGAAGTTAGGGATGGATGACGAAATGCTTTCGGAAGTGTTGGCCGTGGCGGGCCTCGCCAACGAGACGAACCGTTTGGCAAACGGCTATCGAGTGCCGGTAGATGAGGCCTTCCGGTAGCAAAAAAAGGAACCCGGCTGTACTCAGCCGGGTTCCTGCAAAAGAGAGACGGTTGGTCTGTCGGAGGAATGGAGAATAGGTTACATCTGGGCGGACGGCAGTGAGTTAGTTACTGCCGCCGACATTGGTCGCTTCGCCAAAGACGAGCTTCGTCTTCGTGCCGCCCAGACGGATCTCTTTGAGATTGAACTTGCCATCGCCGTTGGCGTAGCGCACGGAGGTTGCGGAGAACTTCGCATCCGCGCTTTCCACACGGACCGCTGATTCCACGCTGTCCTTGCCCCGGCTAATGATGGCTTTCGAATCCTTCACTTCCACTTTGTAGTCACCGGGCTTCAATTCCTTGCCGTTCAGGACGGTGGGCTGAAACAGGGTGAGACGGTGGGTTTCGGCGCTGAGGGCCAGGGCCAGAGTGGCAAAGCTGAGAATGATCTTCTTGGTCATGTGAGTGGACGCTCCTAGTCAATGTTCGAATCTTACTTTGTGCTCTAAGCGGCACACCCAGATATACGCGGGCGTCTGGAATTTGTTCCGCAAGTTCGGTGCGATTTTGATGAACTTTATTTTGAGCCGAAGACCGCGCGAATTACGCGTGAATCAGGAAGGATTGTAAGTGTTCGGAAGCGAGACGGCGAACGCTCGGATCTGTCCCAAAACCGGACAGCCACTGCACGCGGCTGTCGCGCCGGAACCAGGTGAACTGACGTTTGGCGTAATTGCGAGTGCGCTGTTGGGTGTCGGCGATTGCCGCGGGGAGATCCCACTCGCCAGCGAGATGGCGGGCGGCCTGGCGGTAGCCGACCGCTTCAAACGCTTTGGCTTGCGGATCGTAGCCGGCGGCAAACAAGGCTTGAATCTCTTCCAGCAGGCCACCGGCAAACATCTGCTCGACGCGCAGGTTGATCTTGGCGTAGAGTCCGTCCCGGGGCGGGTCGAGCCCCAGGAGCAGTGAGCGGAATCCGGTGAGGGCGGTTCGCCCCCGTTCCGCCTGGATCTCTGACAGTGCCCGCCGCTCCAGCAGACAGACCTCCACCGCCCGAATCGTCTTGTTGACGTCGTTGGCGGCGATGCGGCGTGCCGAGACGGAATCGAGCCTGGAGAGGCAGCGGTGCAACTGGCCGGGGCGGCGGTTTTCGATCCGCAGCAGGCGTTCGCGAAGCGCGGGATCCCCGGAGGGTCCATCGAACAGACCGTCGAGCAAGGCCCTCAGGTAGAAGCCGGAACCACCGCAGACGATCGGGAGCTTTCCGCGCTCGGCGATCTCAAACAGAAGCGGCCGGGCTCGGCGCGCATATTCCCCTGCAGCAAAGACTTCGTCCGGCCGAAGGAAATCGAGAAGATGGTGCGGAACGCCCGCTCGCTCGTGGACCGGCAGTTTTGCGGTGCCGATATCCAGGCCGCGGTAAAACTGCAAAGCGTCGCAGTTGACCACTTCGCCAGCGAACTGGAGCGCCAAATGGACGGCGAGGTCGCTTTTTCCCGAACCGGTTGGCCCGACGAGACAAAGCAGGGGAAACGGATGCTCAGTTGGCGGCGTTATAATCTTAGTGTAACGATCCGCGAAGTCTACTTCGCCGGTACGGAGAAAGATCAGGTGCAAATGTTTACGCTACGGCGTTTTCTGGTGCTTACAGCAACTCTTGTGATGGGTGTTGGGCTTCTGGGTGCACAAGCTCCCCGGCCGGCGCAGCAGAAGAAAGCCGGGGCGGCGGCAGAGCAGGCGAAGGCTGGAAAAGCTGATGCCTACTACAACTTCTCCATGGCGCATCTTTATTCTGAGCTGGCCGCTCAGTTTGGCAACCGGGCCGAATACCTGCAGAAGGCGATCGATTTTTACCGCGCGGCGATCAAGGCCGATCCCTCGGCCGGATTTCTGAGCGAAGGCCTCTCTGACCTATACATCCAGTCCGGGCAGATCCGGGCGGCGGTGCAGGAAGCGGAAGATGCGCTCAAGGCGAATCCGGAGGATCTGAACTCACGTCGCGTGCTCGCGCGCATCTATTACCGGCTGATCGGGGATGCCCGGCAGAACAAAGTGAACGAAGAGATGGTGAAGAAGGCCACTGAGCAATATTCACGCATCGTCGACAAGGATCCTAAAGACGTCGACAGTTGGAACACCCTGGGCCAGTTGCACCGCATGAGCCAGAACGTCAATGAGGCCGAAAAGGATTATCAAAAGGCGCTGGAACTGGACTCCGAGAACGAGGACGCGCTCACGGGCCTGGCCGAAGTCTATTCGAGCAAGGGCGACAACAAGAAAGCGACAGAGCTTTTGGAACGGGCCACGGTGAAAAATCCTTCGCTGCGGACGTTGGCGGAACTGGCGGGCAACTACGAGCAGATGCGCGACTACAAGTTGGCTGCCGAAGTGCTTCGGCGCGCGCTGCAGATGTCTCAGGGCAACCCCGAATTGCGCCGCGCCTACGCCGAGAATCTTTTCCGCTCGGAACAGTTCGGTGAAGCGCTCACCGAGTATCAGCAGTTGGTGGAAGATGAGCCGCGCGACTGGCAGGGCTGGTTGCGCATCAGCCAGATCCAGCGCCAGAACGGCAAGGCCACCGAAGCCCGGCAGGCGATCCAGAAGGCGCGCGAAGCCGATCCGAATAACCTGGAAGTCCGTTATCAGGAGATCAACCTGCTGGAGAGCGAAGGCAAGCAGCCAGAAGCGATTCAAGCACTAAAGGACATGATCTCGACGACGGTGCGTAAGAGTTATACGCCCGGTGAGCAGCAGAACCGGGCGCTGCTCTACGAGCGGCTTGGCTTGTTGTATCGCAACAACGCGCAGTATAAAGAAGCCGCCGATTCGTTCCGCGAGTTGGGTTCGCTCGGAGTCGATTTTGGTCCGCGCGCCGCCGCCCAGTTGATGGAAACCTGGCGCTCAGCCAAGGATTGGACCAAGGCGGCGGAAGAAGCTGACGCGGCCAACAAGAAGTATCCGAATGACCGGATGGTGAAGCTCGTACGGGCCAACATTCTGGCCGAGACCGGCAAGAGCGAATTGGCGGCGAGCGAACTGAAGAGCCTGCTGGACGGCAAGAGTGACCGTGAGGTCTACCTGTCGCTCGCTCAGATTCACGACAAGGGCAAGAACTACGTCGAAATGGCCACGGCCATCGATCAGGCGGAAAAGCTATCCGAGTCGGCCGAGGAGAAAGAGGGCGTCTGGTTCACCCGCGGCGCGATGCTTGAAAAGCAAAAGAAGTTCGACCTCGCCGAAGCCGAGTTCCGCAAACTTCTTGCGCAGAATCCGGACAACATCGGCGCCCTCAACTACCTGGGATACATGCTGGTTGACCGCAACGTGAAGTTGGAAGAGGCCTTGGTTATGATCCAGAAGGCCGTGGAGAAGGACCCGGAGAACGGCGCCTATCTCGACAGCCTGGGATGGGCCTACTTCCGCCTCAACCGCTTCCAGGAAGCGGAGATCAACCTGAAAAAGTCGATCGAAAAGGTGCCCACGGATCCCACCGTGCGCGATCATTTGGGCGACGTCTATTACAAGCAAGGCAAGCTGAAAGAGGCAGTCTCGGAGTGGCAGGCGTCGGTGGAGCAGTTCAAGGCCGCCCCGGCCCACGAATACGAAGCCGCTGACCTCTCCCGCGTCCAACGCAAACTGGACAACGCGCGCGTGCGCGCGGCGTCGAAGGAACCGGCTCCGAAGAAGCCGTAGTCGCCCGGTGCTTCGCTTCACCGTTGTCACGGCACTTTTCGCGTTGCTCACCAGCGCTCAGGAGACTGAGCGAAGCCCGGAGTTGCAATCGATCTTAGTATTGCCCTTCGCCAACTCAACCGACGTTCGCGGCTTGGATTGGATCGGAGAAAGCGTTGCTGAGACGTTGCGGGATCGGCTGGTGGCCGCCGGGTTGCCCCACGTCTTTGAACGCTCGGAACGGCAGGAAGCCTTCCGGCGCTTGAGTGTTCGCCAGTACGTTCCCTTAACCAAAGCCACCGCCTTGAAGGTGGGCCTCTCCGTGGATGCGGACGTGATTCTCTACGGCGACTTCGAGATCCTTGCGCCCTCATCTAAGGCGGTTACGGCGGAGTCGAATGTCCGCTTCACAGCGAGAATCCTTGATGGCCGCTTGCTCCGGTCAGGACTAGAGTTTGCCTCCACCGGACGGCTGGCCGAGTTGGCTGTCCTGCAGAACCACTTGGCCTGGCAAGCCTTGCAGGCCCTCACCCCCGCGCTAGCCCCCTCGTTTACCGACTTTCACCGCAACCACCCCGCGATCCGTGTGGATGCCATAGAAAGCTATGTGCGTGGTCTGAACGCAATAAAGCCGGAAGACAAGTACCGGTTCCTGAGCGAGGCGGCTAAATTGGACGAGGGATATTCCCAGGCCCGCTTCGAACTAGGCCGGTTGCAGTTGGATCGGGGCAACTTCCGGGATGCGGCATCCTGGCTGGACCAAGTACCCGCGACGGACGTCCATCATCTGGAAGCGCTGTTCCTACTGGGCATTGCCCGCTACCGCGCCGGCGAGTACGCTGCCGCGGAGCAGGCCTTTGAACGGGTGATGGTGGATCTGCCCTTAAGCCAAGTACAGAATAATCTGGCGCTCGCACAGGCCCGTCAGGGCCGGGCCAAGAGCATCGAGAATTTAGCGAAGGCCAGGGAGGACACCCCCACCGATGCGGATTATGTCTTTAATACGGGCTACCTGCTTTGGCGCGAGGGAAAATTCAAAGAGGCGATCCCCTCACTGGAAGCAGCGCTGGCACTGAATTCCGACGATTCTGAGGCGGCCATGTTTCTGGGCCTATGCCGGCGTGGCGATCCGGCGAGTTTGAAGGAAGCTCCCCTTGAAGGCCGCGAACGGCTCAAGACTCGCTTGGACGAGACCGCCTATCGCCAACTGAAGATGCTGGTGGAAGGCCGCGGCCTGAAGAAATCTCCTTAGCGCGCGGGTGCGGGCTTCACGGTTGGCGGCTTCTGGGTTACCGCGTGCCGCCAAAGCGCCAACCCGGCCAGCAAAGTTGCGAGCGAGATCCAGTGCGTATTTGACTACCCAACGGTGAGCGCCTGTTCGTGATGACGGACAAACTCTACGGCGAAGCGGAAAACCGAATAGAGGCACAGATAGGCGGCAAAAATGACGCCTGGCTGTGCCCGCCGATTGAAAAGCCAATAGAGCATTCCCGCGAGGGCGAAATTAAAGATCGCCTCGTAAAGCTGCGTAGGATGCAGTGACACCTCCAGCGGCACACCCGTCATCTTGTAGGCTTCGACATTCGTGAACTTCACGCCCCAGGGCCGTTCGCATTCCGTGCCGTAACAGCAGCCAGCGGCGAAGCAACCGATGCGTCCAAAGGCATGGCCGATGGCGATGCCCGGCGCGAAGATGTCCAAGGTGGTGAGCAGCGGCAAGGCATGACGCCGAATGTAGTAGATGGCGAAGGCGAGCGCGAGCAGAAAGCCGCCTTGATAGACACCGGCCGCCTGCAGGGTGGAAAGCGACAGGAAGTCGCCCGGGTTCGCCATGAAAGCGTTCCAGTCGAAAAGGAACATGAAGAGCTTGGCGCCCGCCAAGCCCGCGAGCGCGCAGTAGATCACCAGGTTGGTGATCTTCTCGTCATTCAAGGGAATGCGGGCGGCCAGACGACGCACGATCCACAACCCCGCCAGGAAACCCACGGCGACCAGGACCCCGTACGTCGGCAAAAAGAAACCACCGAAATCGATCAGCTTGGGAAACATCTAACTGGTCCTGACCGGGGTGGCTTGCCGGGAGCGGCCCCAAAACATATCGAGCGCCAATAGCGTCGCACCGACGCAGATGGCACTATCGGCGACATTGAAACTCGGCCATTCGTAGCTGCCGAGGAAGACCTGCAGGAAGTCGGTCACGCGATCGAAGCGGAGCCGATCATAGAGGTTGCCCAGCGCACCACCGAGCACCAAAGTTAGCGCGAGGCGAAGGGTAGAGGTCGCCGCCACCACCGAGGCCGTGGACTGCCAGAGCATCTGCCCCAGGATTCCCATCATCGCCAACGAAGCACAAATCAGCACGAGAAACCGGATGGCGGGCGAGGCGGTGGCAAACAGGCCAAACGCAGCGCCCGTATTTTGGGTGTGCACGATGTTGAACACGCCGGGAATCACCGGGATGCTGTCGTACAGCGTCAGATGACTCTCAATCCAAAGCTTTGAGGCGCGGTCCGCCACGAACAGCAGCGCCGCGATCACCAGGGCCTGCGCTCGAAGCCGGTTCATCCGGCCATCGCCTCCACCGCCACGGCGCAGGAAGCGCACGCGGTCGGGTAGTTGGGATTTGAACCGATATCCAGCTTGAACTTCCAGCAACGCTCGCACTTGGTGCCTTCCGCCTTCAGCACCTCAACGGCCAAGACGCCGGTGTGGTTGACCAGTTCCACCTGCGAGACGATGAACCATTCGGGCAGTTCGGCTTCGTACGCCTTCAACAGGGTGAACTGCTCAGCATCGGCCTGGATCCGCAACTTCGCCTCCAGGCTCTTGCCGATAAACTTCTCCTGGCGCTTCGCCTCCAGGCTCTTGAGCACTTCGTCGCGAATGCCGAGTAACTGCGCCCAGTTGTTCAAGCGCTCTCGCTGCGGCACGGTTAAAGTCGCGGCGAGTTCGCCCGGTTCCGGCAGGGGCGCCAGGTGGACGCTAGCCGCATCCCCTTCAAGTTTTGCCAGGTAACTCCAAGCCTCTTCGCTGGTGAAGGCCAACAGTGGCGCGCAAAGTCGCAGCAGCGTATGCGTCATCAGATACAAGGCAGACTGGCCACTCCGTCGAGCATGCGAATTCGCCGCCGCCGTGTAAAGCCGATCCTTCAGCACATCGAAGTAAGTGGAGCTGAGATCCACCGAAGCAAAGTTGTAAATAGCCTGATAGACGCGATGAAATTCGAACTTGTCGTAGCCTTCGCGGCAGCGCTCCACTAGCTCGTCGGTGCGCAGCAGAATCCATTGGTCGAACTCGCGCATCTCGCCGATCGGCACCATATGCACGGCCGGATTGAAGCCATCGAGGTTGGACAAGGCATAACGGAACGTGTTACGCAGTTTGCGATAGGCTTCCGTCAGCCGGGATAGAATGACATCCGAGATCCGGACATCTTCATTGAAGGCCACCGACGCGACCCAAAGGCGTAACACGTCGGCGCCAAACTGCTTGATCACCTTCTCGGGCTCAACGACATTGCCTACTGACTTCGACATGGCCTTGCCTTCGCCATCGAGCGTCCAGCCGTTCGTGGCGCATTCCCGGTAGGGCGAACCATTCTTCAAACCCACGCCGACGAGCAGCGACGAATGGAACCAGCCGCGATACTGGTCACCGCCTTCGAGGTAGCATTCCGCCGGCCAAGTGAGGTCGTTCTGCTCCGTCAGCACCGCCAGATGGGAGGCGCCGGAATCGAACCAGACATCAAGGATGTCGGTCTCCTTACGGAACTCCCCGCCCTGACACTTTTTGCATTGGTGTCCAGCGGGCAGTAACTCCGCCGCCGTGGAGCTATACCAGACATCCGCGGTTTCGCGGCGGAAGCGATCAATGATCGGGTCCAGGATGCTCTTCTCGGTGACGGCTTCATTGCAACTGTCGCAATAAAACACCGGGATCGGCACGCCCCAGACGCGCTGGCGCGAGATATTCCAATCGGGCCGGGAAGCGATCATGTTCGACATGCGTTCCTCGCCCCAACCCGGCATCCACTTCACCTGCTTGATCGCCTCCAGCGTGCGAGCCCGCAAGGTGTCGCCGTAGGGGCCTGTGCGCTCCATGCCGATGAACCATTGCTCCGTCGCCCGGAAAATCGTGGGGTTGTGGCAGCGCCAGCAATGCGGATAGCTATGCTGATAGTCCTGCGCGAGTAACAGCGCGTTTGACCCTTTGAGTAACTCAATGACGACTGCGTTCGCTTCCCAGACCTTCTTGCCGAGCAAGATGGCGGGCAACTCGCCGGCAGCGCCGGTAGCCGCGAACAGGCGGCCGGCCGGGTCCACCGGGTTATAGGGCTCAATGCCATATTGCTTCGAGATGACATAGTCATCCATGCCGTGGCCGGGAGCGGTGTGGACGGCTCCGGTGCCGGCTTCCAGCGTCACATGATCGCCGTTCAGGCCAAGGGAATCGCGGTCGAGGAACGGATGCCGGAAGACAGCACGATCCAGTTTGGCCCCCGGAAAAGTGGCGAGCACTCGCGTGTCCACCCAACCGAGCGCCGTGCTCACCGCGGGCAACAACTCCGTGGCGATGATGTAGACCCCGCCACAGACCTCGACGGCCGAATACTCAAACTTCGGGTGAAACGAAATCGCCAGATTGGCGGGAATCGTCCAGGGCGTCGTGGTCCAGATCACCCCATAGACGTCGCGGCCGGCGAGTGCGGGATCAACGGCGGCGGCATCCGAAGTCAGCCGAAACCGCACATAGATCGAGGGGCTGGTGTGGCTCTCGTACTCGATCTCGGCTTCGGCCAGCGACGTACGGCAACTGATGCACCAGTTCACGGGCTTCAGCCCCTTGTAGACGTAGCCCTGATCGAGAAAATCGACGAACGCCTGCGCGATCGCGCCCTGATACTCAGGGTCCATGGTCAGATAAGGCTTCTCCCAACACCCCAGAATTCCCAGGCGTTGAAAGTCCTTGCTCTGCAGATCGACGAACTTGGCGGCGTACTTGCGGCACTCCTGCCGGATCTGCGTCGTCGTCATCTGGGCTTTTTTCGAGCCGAGCTGCGAGTCCACTTTGATTTCGATCGGCAGGCCGTGACAGTCCCAACCCGGGACGTACGGCGAGTCGTAGCCCGCCATCGTCTTGGACTTGATGATGAAGTCCTTCAGCAGCTTATTGAACGCGTGACCCAGGTGGATGTTGCCGTTGGCGTAGGGCGGGCCATCGTGCAGGACGTAGCGGGGACGCCCCGCCCGCGCCGTACGAATCTGGGCGTAGAGTTCCTCTGCATTCCAGCGCGCCAGCATCAGCGGTTCGCGCTGGGCTAGGTCGGCTTTCATCGGGAAATCGGTCTTTGGAAGGTTAACGGTCTGCTTAAGGTCCATCGGCTGGCTACCCTTCGATTATCGTATAGGTACCCCAAGTGAAGCCATTTCTCTCGATTGCCGTCGCCGTCCTGCTCTCGGCGCAGGAACCGACCATCTCGGTGAACGTAAGTCTGGTGCGGGTGGCGTGCACAGTCACCCAGCAGAATGGGCACGTCGTTACCGGTCTCACGCAGAGCGACTTTCAGGTACGCGACCGCGGCGTGCCTCAATCGGTGGCTTATTTTTGGAGTGAAAACGACTTACCGCTCACCGTCGGGCTGGTGGTGGACATCTCCGGCTCGCAAATGCGAAACCTGGCGAAGCATCGCGCCACCATCCGGCAGTTCCTGAAGCAGGTGCTACGACCGGGTGACCGGGCCTTTCTCGTCACCGTCGCGACCAATGTGCGGCTCCTACGAGACTTCACCGGGGATGGCGCGGTGTTGGCCGACGACGTCGACTATCGCCTACGCGATCCCGGCGCGCCGCTGGGGCCATTGTGCGTCCCCCATGGAATCATGCCCAGCGGACGGCCGCAGAGAACTTGCGGAGGCAGCATCATTTGGAATGCAGTGCATGCGGCTTCCAAAAAGCTGCAGGATGTCTCGGGACGAAAGGCGCTTCTGGTGCTCACCGATGGCGTCGACTCGGGCAGTGACCAGCGGCTCGCCGACGCCATCCAGGCGGCGCAAGAAGCGGAGACCGCGGTCTACTCAATCGGTGTGAAGGGCGAGCAATCGAGCATCGGGCTGGTCGGGCGAGTGCGGATTGCGCGAACAGGACTCAATCGGGACGAGCTGAAGTACTTGGCTGATGACACCGGTGGAGCGGCGTTTCTCGACAATCGCTCACCGGAAAAAGTCTTCGCGCAGATCGAAGAGGAACTCCGCGGCCTCTACCTGATCGGGTTCTCGCCGCAGGGCGTCGCCTGCGACGGCGAGTTTCACGAATTGGAAGTGACCGCCGGAAAAGATCGGCGTGTGCGGTCCCGCAAGGGCTACTACTGTCGCCCCTAGCGCGCCAGACCGACTCCACCAACGGGTTCCGTGACAGTGAAATCGCCAAAAGCGGCAATGAGCGGTTTGGCTTTCGTGATTGCGGCACGCACGGCAGGCAGGGCGAGGGAAGCGTCGTGGCTCTCCTTGCTATCCCAGACCTCGGTGATCAGGACGGCGGCGTCTTCGGCTGGATGCTTGGCGATGATGTAGCTGAGGCAGCCAGGCATCGACGTGGTCCCTTCCAGCAGGAGTGCGATCAGTTCGTCGCGTTTTCCTGGAATCGCAATCATCTTGCCGATCAGTCCGTACATGGTTTTGCCCTCCTGGGCGGGCCCCTCCGCGGCGACGGTGAGGGACAGGCCCAACGCGCGGCGTGTGAGAGTCACTTCTGGATTTTAGCAGGTGGTCAACATCGAATCTAACTTCATGAAAATATTATAGTTAAGCAAGGAAGCACCGTCACGCGAATCGCTCATTCAACTCATATCTTATTGATACTAAATAACTTACTAAGAAAAACCGCTGGCCAGAGAAACGTTATTTGCCCCAGATCCTTTGATTATAAAGGAGTTACGATTTAGTCGGACACTGTATTTCGGGGGCATGGGAGAATACTCAAGCGGCATGACTTTCGCCCTGATCCGGTCCCTCCTTATCTCCATCCCCGCCAGTCTCAGTTGGACGGCCGTTTTGGTCACCTTCTCTATCCTCATCCAGCCCTTTGCCTCCCGCGACCAGCAAGCGCGCCTCTTTCGCTATTGGGGACGCTGCATGCTCTGGATCTGCCGGGTCCGGGTCACCGTCACCGGCCTACACCACCTCGCCGCCGGCCAGAACTACATCTTCGCCTCCAACCACCTGAGCCTGATCGATACGCCCGGACTCGTCGCCCACCTTCCCCGCCCCCTTTGCTTCATGGCCAAGAAAGAACTCTTCTCGGTGCCGTTCATGGGCTGGTACCTGCACCGCCAGGGGCACATTCCGATCGAGCGCAGTGACCCCAAAGCCACCGTCCGCAGCATGGCCGAAGCTGCCCGCGTCATTCACACCGAACGCAAATCCCTGCTCTCATTTCCCGAAGGCACCCGTTCCATGGACGGCGAGATGCTCCCGTTCAAGGAAGGCACGGCTCTCCTCGCCCTACGCTCCGGCACACCGGTCGTCCCCATCGCGGTGGTCGGCACAGACAAAATCATGCCCAGCAAAGCGCTCGAAATTCGGGGCGGTGCGGTAGAAATTCGCTTGGGTCACCCGATCCCGGTGGAAGGTCAGGACGCCAAGCAGCGAGGCGAACTCACTGAGCGACTCCGGCGCGAAATCGTCGCCTTACGCGGTTAGCTTCCAAACCAGGCTCTCCATCACGGAGCGGTCATCTGGACGAGGCTCCCGGAATGCCTGATCCGCAATGTAGAGATGCCGGATCGCCCGCGCCAACCGGGCCCGCGGCAGCTTGGCCACCGTCTCGGCGACCTGCTCCGCCCGCGACTTCCACATTGGAATGCCCAGCTTCTGGAAATGGCTCTGAATCTGGAAAGCGTTCTTTACGCCCGCCTCATGTGCCACCAGCGCCAAACGGAATTGAGTCGCCAGAAAGGTCAGCGCCAACGGAAGGTATTCGCCATCGCGCACCAGAGTATCCAGCACTGAAAGGGAGGTCAGCCGGTCGCCGCGACCAATCGCACTCACCAGAGCGAAGACGCTCGAAGCCCGCGCATTGGGAACCAACTCCGAGATCAGGTCCATCGTCACGACACCGCCAGGCCCGGAATGCAGGCTCAGTTTCTCGAGTTCGTTGGCGATCCGCGAGGCGTCGGCGTTCAACGCCTCCACCAGAAATTCACTTTCGCTTGTGCCGATACTCAACTTCAGTTCACCCGCCAACTTGGTGACCAGTTGTCGGGCTGCGGCGGCCGTGAATCGCGGGAACTCCACAACGTTCGGAATCGCCGCGTAGAACTTCCGTACCCGCTCGGTTTTGGCTTTATCGTCCCCCTCGAAATCGAAGCGCTGGCTGTCGAACACCAGCGTCACGCCGGGGGCCGGATTCTTGATGAATTGCTTCATCTGGGACGAAGCATCGGCCGGATCCTTGTCCTCGGTCGTCGTCAGCCGCTTCGGCAAGGCACCTTCGGCGCCCGTCACCCAGATAAGCCGCTCGCTGGCGAAAAGCGAGAGTGAGTTGGCGTCATCCACCACGGCTGAAAGGCTGATCTGGTCCAGGTCGTGACGAGTCAGGCCTTCATCGCGCAGGTCCAGGGGCAAGGCCGCTTCGCGCAACGCACGGCGGCAGCGATCGCGTTCGTAGCCGTCGGGTCCAAGGAACAGATAGACGGGAGCCGGCGCCTGTTTCTTGAGCGAAGTCAGCAACTGCTCGGGCGTCATGGCGCTAGAACATCTCCAAAATCGCTGACACGGTATTGCGCGCCACGCCGCGGCTCATACGTTCGAAAGCCGGGGCACTTTCGTCAAAATAGGCCTGCGGATCGGTCGAGATCTCGTACCGTTCGCGAAAATCCAGCGCCGGTTGACTGTAGAGCACCTTGCCGGTCGCCCGTTCGCGCAAGGTCACCTGCAGCACCACTTGCACCTGCACGCCGGCCGCCCGGCCAGTCAACGGATCAAAGGTCGTTGGGAAGGCCATCACGTTGGCCACAGCACCCGTCAGCACCATGTCCGCCGCGTTCTCGTCGGCGATCACCTGATAGCGAGTACGCGCAATAAACTCGCGGGCCAGCGCATTGGGTAGGCGATCAGTCAGCTTATACTGCATGGTCGAATTGCTGAACGCGGGAATCGCGATGGTGTGCAAATTCTTCGGCAACAGGTCGGCCTTGCCGGCCACTTTGTAGCCGCAGCCCACTAGCGGCACAAAGATCCCGAGGAGCATCGAGCGCCGGCGCATGTCCGCTAGTTCACCCGTCCCCGGCCAAACAGAGTGGTCAGCGCAACCAGCACATTGTCCGCCACCAGCCGAAGGTTGTCAGCGCCCACCCAAAACCAGTAGGCGTTGGGCTGTTGGCGATCCTCGGTGATGGAGACACTCAGGCCAGTCTGGCCCGCCACGCCAACATTAGTGGGCAACTCGACACCCGGATTCCGCAAATCCACCAACTCGTTCGCCAAGGACTTCTCGAGTTCGACCCGCGAAACCGGCTGCGGAAACTCAATCCAAGCCGAAAACATGACGCCATGAAACACCGGTGCATGCAACACACGCAACGAAGGCAGCCTCGCTCCACCGAGTAACTTCCCTAAGTGCTCCACCACCTGCTCTTCCACTCGAGCCAGGGAAAGCGGCGCTTCTTCGCCATAGGCCGCGAGTAAGTTCAAGCTGGCTTGAGTATCGAAAACCTTCTGTGGCAAAGGCTTGAAGGAAAGCAGATTGATCGTCTGCTGCTGAAGTTCGTCGATGCCTTCTTTGCCGCGGGCGCTGGCCGGCTCAAACACTTCCACGACGGCCCGCTCCGGGACCATCGGCAGACGCTTCAGGAACAACCCCACCGCAATGGCCGACGGATTCGCAATCGCACTGGGACCCTGAATCGGCAAGGGACCAGTCACCATCGGCGCGACCACGGTGGCTGGAATCGACGCCGTCAGGTCAATCAATTGGGTCTTCTTGATCATGCCGGCGGCTTTCACCGCATTCGTGGCCAGAATCACCGCGTCCGCACCGCTCAACGATTCGGGCGACAGACGGTCCATCGTCACCAACTCGTCGTTCTCCCGGGTGACAATCTGCCCTTCGGCGTCTTCCTCGGTATTCAGCAAACGCAGCGTGATGTTCAGGTGGCTCGCCTCAAGCACCTCACGCACTTCGCGTCCCAACAGGGTCTCCGCCCCGACAATCGCGACAACTTTGTTAGCCAAGGACGGCTCCTTCCGGACGGCGCGGCGGCGGCTGTTTCGCGAAGCGCCGCTTCAGCAATCCGCCGGCCCGCACAACGATGCCGCTCATCGAATAGGCGAGGGCAATCACCAGGAGCACCACCTTCGAATAATTCCAAATCGCAAAAATCAGTGAGCCTAGCGCCACTACGCTGATCGGCGTCCGCGGCTGCAGCAGGTTCAAGTCCTTAAAGCTGCGGTAACGCCAGGTGGACACCATCAGAAAAGACAACAGCAGCACCAGCGCCAGCCATGCGACCGAATACATCCAGTTGGTCATCGGCACGCCGTCGAGCGAATACACTACCGCGGCAAGCATTCCTGCGGAAGGCGGCGTGGGAAGACCCACGAAGTACTTGCGGTCCGGCCGTCCCGGATTCTTCGGCACCGGATTCGCCTGGACGTTGAACCGGGCCAGCCGCATCGCGCCGCACAGCAGGAACAGAAAAACCAGAAAGTAGCCGGCGCGAATCAGTTGATCGCGCGCGATCGGCATCCCTACCGGATCCACAAAGTTCACGCCCCAGGCAAAAGCGAGCACCGCGGGCGCCAGGCAAAAAGTGATCACATCAGCCAGCGAATCCATTTCGCGGCCGAACTCAGTAACGGTGTTCGTCATGCGGGCAATGCGGCCATCCAGGCCGTCGCAAACGACGGCGATACCGATCAGCAACGCGGACAAATCGAAGTGTGGGTTGGGCTGCTCCAGATTGCCCGGCAATGAGGCGAAACGAGCGCCTTCAAACGCCTTCATGATCGACAGGAAACCCATGAAAAGGTTGGCGGCCGTAAAAAGGGTCGGCAGCGCGAAGGCGGCTTTACGAGGCCGCCGCTCCGGTGATTTCGGGTCAATCAGTTTGTCGGCAATCATCTACTTCTTTTTCGCGATCACAGTCTCACCGGCGGTCACGCGCTCACCAACATTCACGGCGAGTTGCCACTCCGGTCCAAACAAAAGATCCACCCGCGAACCGAACTTGATCAGCCCGATGCGTTCGCCACGCTGCAGCTGGTCGCCTGGTTTCTTGTCACAAACAATGCGGCGAGCAATCAAGCCCGCAATCTGACTGAACTCGATCCGCGAACCATCGCCTTCCACCACCAGCGTATTCTGCTCGTTCTCGACGGAAGCGGCCACTTCGCTGGCGACGAGGAACTTGCCCGGCTTATACGTGACGGACTTCACTTGGCCGGCAATCGGCGTGCGATTCACGTGAACATCGAAAACATTCAGAAAAATCGCCATGCGGGTACGGCCATCCGCCTCGGGCCGGATCAACACCACTTTGCCGTCCGCCGGGGAAACGGCCAGCCCCGCGCCGGTGGGCGCGGTCCGCTCGGGGTCACGGAAAAACCACAGACAGAAGAGCGCCAGCACTCCGAAAGGGATGGCCGCCCAGGGTCGCGTAAAAATGCCAAGAAGTAAGCCTCCGCCGACGAGAAACGCGGCGTAATAGAGGCCAGTCGAAACAATCATCAAGGTTCATTGTCGCAAGAACTCAGCAGAACCGCGACCGGAAACCACTAACGAAGAACACCATGCAGGCGTTTCAAAAATGCCTTCACCTCGGCATAGGCCGGGAAACGCCGTTCCGCCGCGCGAAACTCCGGCGGATGTATGCTCCGCCGCGAGCCGCGCTGCTCCACGGGAATCTGAATGTGCAGCATCTCGTGGTACATCACAAAGTCCACCACCACACGCGGCACACGGGCATGGTCAAGTACGCGGCTCAGGACAATCGTGTGGTGGTGCGGATCGTATTGGCCCAGCAGCGTACGCGCCCGCTGCCGGCTCCAGCCGAGACGCGGGCGGGAGATCGTGCCCCCAAAATGCTCGGCGTTCACCGTATCGAAAACCTCGTCGAGATCGAAGTGCAGGCCGCCCGGCGATTCAAGCTGCTTGCGGCCGCGCGTCTGGCGCACTTCGCTCAGCTCTTGCCGTATCGTCTCGCCGTTCACAAACTCGCGATAGCGCACCTGATGCTCTGCCGGAATTGGTCGCCGGTAGAGCTTGGCGATCAGGATCCCGATCAGAGCTTCAATCACGGGCTCCGGCGCATCGCGCAGCAAATCGCTGATTCGGATGATGATGCGACCGTCGCGCAACCGAATGCGGCTGCTGAGGTTGGTAAACGCACGGAACTCCACCCGGATCACAGGAAGGTCGGTGCGCGGTTTCAGTTCCCGGAAGATGCGAGCGGCCATCAGTTCCGGTGTTTCGACGAGCAAACTGCTCTCGACTTGCATCTTTTCGTGAGGTTACCATGGAGGGTTACCGCTGCATGTGCGATTGCCCATGCAGGGAAGTTTTGATGGACGGGTACTTCTGAAGGCGCCCCGTTGCGAACAAAGAGGAGAAGCATTTGCCCAGAGCAAAAATCACGGCGCTTGGCTGTTGGACGCCGCCGCGCTTGTTGACGAACCAGGACCTCGAAAAGATGGTGGATACCACCGACGAGTGGATCATGTCTCGGACCGGTATCCGCCAGCGCCACATCGCCGACCCCGACATCGCCACCTCCGATATGGCCTTTGAAGCGGCCAAACTGGCTCTGGCCGCCCGTGGTATTGAGGCCGCCGAACTCGAAACCATCATCGTTTGCACCGTCACCCCCGACATGTTTTTCCCTTCCACCGCCTGCCTGGTGCAGAACCGGCTGGGCGCCAAGGGCGCCTGGGGCTTCGATCTGGTGGCCGCTTGTTCCGGCTTCATCTACGGCCTCACCACGGCCGCCCATCTGGTGATGGCCGGCACCCATAAGAAGGTGCTGGTGATCGGAGCCGACACCATGTCGCGCATCATCGACTATCAGGATCGGGCCACCTGCGTCCTCT